>NZ_JADYXJ010000009.1:0-153150 GCF_015864365.1 Pseudoalteromonas sp. SWXJ133 | reverse complement strand
TTTATTGCTGCAGAATACGTTGCGCGTTTTAATTTCGTCATTTTTTCACCCAAATTTGTATGCTTATTAGCATAACATTTCTTTCTTAATGGGTGGCCAAAATCACTGTACCACTACACTTATCTCGCTCAAAGTTCTCAATTGAAGTATCTAGCTCTTTACATATATCCCTTATACCGCAAAATATATATCTTCCTTGTCCATTACTCATATCTTTTAGTATTTGTTCTTTTTCATGGATATATATTCCAGGCACCTGAAAGCTGTCAAATGCACTATATGAAATATTAATTATCTTAGGAAAACCCAATCCAACAGGTTCAAACTCGCCAACTTCACGAAGTACAGGGTCTCTTCGGTCCGCTCCAGAAGCAAAAGCTACTCGTGAAATCTTTGACAGCAGTGTACTTTTACCTGAGCCATTCCTTCCTACTAACACAATAACTCTGCTAGGTAGCTTACTGCTGTGAGAATATTCTGGTGAGTCGAAGTTAAACTCTATCGGAGAGATTAATGACTTGTTGCTAAATTTGAAGCTTAAATCAATACTAGGTAATTTTTGATAATCTTTATTAATCATCATGGGAGGTAATATGAAGAGATCATCAGTTTCATCGAGATACCTCATTACAGAAGTACTCCAGCCTTCTTCGTTACTAAAAGGCTCTTTTAATTTTGGTTGTATAACTACATCATTCAATGCAGAAAATATGTAATCCCTCATATCAGAGTCAATATTCGCTAAGCGCTCATAATAATCTAAAGATTGACCTAAAGAGCAAAATTCTGGGTCGAGACTATCAATATCTCCAACGGCAAGCGCATGAGAATCGCTAGACTTTTGACCTTTTTTAAGGATTTTGACATCTCCAATAGAAACTGGCTCTCCATCTGAGCTATATGCACCAGATAAAAATAATTGATACTGAGTTTGGAAGCTATGATCATTCCAATTATCTTGTCGCAAGTAGAACTTGATGCTTTTTTCTTTCTTGTTATTTTTAGAGGATGGTGAAATAACTCTTATCAAAATACACCTCAGGATTAGGTTAAAACTTTAAGGACGGCTAACGCAGCCATAACTTGCCACATGAAGCGCAGCGTAAGGCGGTCAAATTGATGGCTTTGTTAGGCGCTCCTTACACTTGAACGGCATCTGGCACATCGTAAATATTTGCAGTTATTTCACTCATTAAGCGGTGATCTAAAAGAACTTGAAGGATAGTGCTTGTTGTGTCAGCACAAGGGACAATAGTATTATTTGCTAAATCAAAGTTAAGCCCCCAACCTCTAGCGGTATTTACAGCCATTAATTTTGTTATAAAATTGGGGCTCGTATAGACCTCTTTTACCTCAATAACTCCCATTCGGCGTAACTGCATTGAATTAGTACCAACATATTCAATGATAGGCTGTAAATCAGAGAATAAATTACTAAATGAAGGATTTTGCTGTAGTTGAGTAAATGCCTGTGAGTATGCCTCACGATATTTCATAGATGATTCGAAACCGCGCTTATTCGCTATAAATGCAACATTATTAATAACGTAAAAATCAAAGTTCTTTTCGATCGAGAAACTATTATCTACTACACCTGATAGTTCGCCATTCGTAAACACCATATTAATATACTTATTAGGATATGAAGTTTTCCAAGTAGAGGTAGATCTTTTCACAGCATATACGGTTACACCATTTGCTATGTATTTAACTACGTAGCCATTAGCACCTTTTAAATCATTGCTATCATTTATTCGATGCTCTGGTTCTAACCGATCAACTAATACCTTCAAATTTGAAAAATTTGTTGTTGTAGAATCTAGAGTTAAACAACTGTTTTCATTTGTCTGAGCAATATAAGAATATGGAGAGTGTTCTGTAATTCTCTCTATTTCCGTATTTACAAACGTTTTAAATTGTCGATTAAGATCCGTTTCCGTTTGAACATAAAAAGTTCTAAATTTTTCCTGTGACCTACTGTTTTTAAAAACCCATAAATGAGGTGTTGCATTGGCAAAGTCAAATGCTCTTAATAATTGAAACTCAGCATCCATTAGCTTATATCCTTTGAAATGTAAAAATCTTGAATTGATTGAAATTTATAATTACCTTGGGTTAGAGCTCCTTTCTTCAATACTCGAACATCCCTTTCTTGACCATTTATTACAATTTTTGCTTCATATAATTTCCAACCAAACATTAATAAAATCGGGTTCATTATTATTTGACCTGACTTATAAGTAATTGCAAACATCCATAGTAAAAACACCACGAACCCTAACATTTTCTCAGGAGCGTCATAACTTATCCCCATAAATGAAACTACGTAAGGAAACACGTAATTTATAATGTCATTCGGAATTGTTTTTGAGCTTTTAACTTCGCCATTGAATGGGTAATCAATTTTTTTCAAAGACATGTTTGAAATAATTACTGAAATAATGCTGATAACAATGAAAACAGTTGAAAAATATGGATGTTGAAACGGGTTAAATAAGCAATTATCTATGTCAGAAAAATTGCAAAATGAATTGCTCCACCATGATATAGGAATGTCTTGTACTGCTAGAATTAATGCTAGTGGCAAGTACGACCCTAAAAAAATTATAAATCCAGATGTAAGTTTAAACTGCATATATTAAGACCATTTAGATATCCTTGAGAAAATGTATGGGGCACACCTCGTACCAAAGCGCCTAACAGCTTATTGAACCCCACTTTTGGGGGTTATCCCCCCCAAAACGGCGTACATTACGTTGTTCGATAATTACACCAAACAACTCATTTATAAACAGATAATTACAATTGCTAATCAGTAGCCTTTGTTATTTAACCCCAAAACGACTTTCAATAATGTTATGGGACACAACTTACATAGCTTTATTTATACACAGCAATTAATTAATTCTATTTTTTTAAAGCTAAAAGCTTTATAGCCCTACCCTTTAAAACCGTGTATCCCTCTCACAAGGGTCACCATCCCTATCGCCATCCATTTTTGTATCCGGGCAGTTATTAATAAAAAATACAGCCTCTTCGCGTGAGCGCATTTCAGTACAATATTGCCTGCCATCACACGTAAAATTTTGCGTGCTTTTTGGAATAACGACTTTTGGGTATTTTTCATCAAAGGTGACTAAATCGTCATTTAAGAGAAAGGGAGTTTGGTTGCTTGAGTGAGCGTTGTATTTATTAATCGCATAAAAGCAAAGTGCAGCAATAAGCGCTATTGAGGCAACTTTACCTAAAAAGCTACTGGCAAAGTTAGATTTGGCAATCCGGTGCGGCTTGTTATGGCTTGTATTAGGATGTGGTGCATTCGCTGTTTTATTAAATGTTGCATTAGTTGTTTGATGTGGTGCTTTAAGCTCTGTAACGCCTTCTATGCGGCAGTTAATTGCTTTGGTTTTGCCGTCGGGCTGCGTTGCAACGTCAAAGTAAATGGTGTCGCCAACTTTAGGCTTGCGGCTCATGTGTTTGAGCGCTGATATGTGTATAAACGTATCGTGTTCTAGGGTGTCTGATTTAATAAAACCAAAACCTTTGTCTGATTTCCACGACTTTAACAATCCTTTGTGCATATGTGTGCCCTTAATAACCTGTAATGCTTAAACTGCGCTTTACGCTAGTTTCATCTAGTTAACACTTGTTATTATACGTCCCTAAATTAATACCATGCAACTATTTATTCATATTACGTTAATTTTACGCTCTATCCATTAAGCTTAATTATTAGACTTAACTATTAAATTTAGCTATTAATTAAAGCGCTAAAACTAGTGCCCTAAAAATGCTCATAGGACTAAAACCAAGTAAAAAATCAACCAGCTTTATTTTATAGCTAACGGATAAATGTCCTTTAAATTTTAATAATTAACCCTCAGCTCTACAGTGACTTAACAGGCTGTTTACACTGTATTTTATCATTAGTTATTTCTATCTGAATTAAGCTTTTTTAGTATGATTTCTCATTCGTTTTTTAGCTCATTTATCTATACAATCACTCCTTTATTTTTACGCACATATTTCAAGTGATTATCTCATGCTATTAACGATTGTTTATATTATTGGTATTACAGCAGAAGCCATGACTGGCGCACTTAGCGCAGGACGAATGAAAATGGATTGGTTTGGCGTAGTGCTAGTAGCCAGTGCGACCGCAATTGGTGGTGGCAGCGTACGAGATATATTACTAGGCAATTACCCGCTTACCTGGGTACAGCACCCTGAGTATTTATTAATTACTTGTATTGCCGGTATTGTTACTACGTGGTTGGCTAAATGGGTGGTTAAATTTAAAGGCATATTTATGCGCTTAGATGCCCTTGGTTTAGCTGCATTTAGTATTATTGGCTGCCAAGTGGGGCTAAATATGGGCTTGCACTATGGTATTTGTGTTGTGGCAGCCATTGTTACTGGCGTATTTGGTGGGTTACTGCGTGATTTAATATGTCGTCAAGCGCCGTTGGTATTACACAACGAGCTTTATGCTAGCGTGGCGTTAATTGTAGCGTGCTTATATTTAGCGCTGCACCATTACAATATTGACGACAACATAAGCATTATTGTAAGCCTAGTTGCAGGATACTTAATACGTATGGCATCAATACGCTTTAAATGGCGCTTACCTACGTTTAGTTTATTAGAACCGGCTAAATAGCTAAAATAGTTATATAAGACAGGCTTGAATCTGCTAGGCAATAAAGCCTGTCTTCTCTTTAATGATCTTTATTACTCTTTAATACTCACACTACATCGCTTAACGCGGTTTTAGAGCCACTGTTATTGTGTGGCATTACGCTAAAGCTGCCGTCTGTTTCGAGCACAACTGCGGCTACCTCTTCTATTGCAATAATACCTGCGCCCCGCACAGCGGCGCGAATTTCTGACTTTGTTACCCGTTGTGATTTAAGAGCTGAATCACAATACTCGCCATTACTTAACAATAACGTGGGTTTTGCTTTTACAAGCGCTGCAAATTTAGACGAGCGCACACTAAACCAGGTAATAGCGTATTGCAGCCCTATTAGTACCATAAAGGCTAGTATGCCCTCAGCTAACGGGACGCTTTTTGAAATAATAACAGACGCTAATATTGAGCCCAGCGCAATGGTGACTACAAAGTCGAACACATTCCACTTTGAAAGCGTACGTTTACCCGATACACGTAACCAAAACACCAGTGCTACATAACCCAGTACACCAATTAAAAGTACACGTAATAACCCCTGCATGTCATCGTAAAACATAATGGCTCCTTTTCTATTTTAACGCTTAGTGTAAGTGCTCGTTATTTATTTACACTTTTTAATTTATTGCTTAACCGTAGTTGTTACGAGTGTGTGTAATACTTTGCTTATTTTTTTAGCCGCTGGGCAATTTACAGCATTATGGCGCGCAGCTATATAAGTAGGATCGTTGTAACTTAACCACACTTGCGATTGTGCGTCTTCCCATACCAGTGCTTTGATCGGTAAATCAATACCTATTGTTTGTGCGCACTGCATAAGTGGTGTGCCGCCTTTGGGGTTACCAAATATAAGAACCTCTGTTGGGCGTAGTTGTTGCTCTACTTTTTTAGCACCGGCTGCGTGATCTATTCGTGCAAATATATTTAGCCCTTTTTGTTTTGCCAAATTCTCAAACTGATCCATAGTGGCTTTAGCGCTTAATGGGCTTTTTACTGAAATTAGTCCCTCTACTGCGTTAGCATTTGTAATAGCAAAGAGTAATGCGAGTCCAAAAATAATGTTTAATGTTTTCATACTTTCTCCTTTGAATATAAGTTTCTCTTTCACTTTTTTAAAATATTGATTGCTTTGCTGTCAAAAACTTATCAACTGTGGAGCGTAAAAGCTATAAATAATAAATTTACTCAATCGTTGTTTGGTGAGAATATTAACTGTTTTTCATAGAAGCCCGTAATGTTAGATGACGCTCTATGTAGTTGTTAAATTAAAAGGATTTATTTTGAAATTGATTAAACCGGTATTAACTTTGTCAATGATACTTTGTTTGCAAGGATGTATTTCATACGATTTAGTATATGTTGAAACACATACCACAGGAAAAATACCAAAAAGAGGAACAGCCGTAAAAGAAGTAAAATACAAAGGGGGTCTTAAGTGGGTTGGCATTATTATTTCACCATTAGCTCCATTCCCCATAATGTTCCCTTATGGTCGCGAACACACAACAACTTGGACCTCGAGAACAGATGGCATTGTTTACAAAGAAAGGCAATATACTAAATCTAAGGGCTATGGCTGTTTTTTTCTAGGCCCAGAGATAAGTGGCTGCAGCGATGAAGCTACGTGGGGTACTTTTTTTATAAATGATTTAAAGCTGCATTAACTATTATTAACCATTCTTTAATGCTTAGGTGAGTTTAAATTAAACTTAGAGTTGATTATGATAGTTTAAGCATTATATCTATGCTTTCGCTTCTTAATTATTAGAAAGGATCACCATGTCTAACTATAACGAATCTCCAGAACAAGTTGCACAAGCTACTCAAGGCTTTGTTATGCAGCAAACTATGTTGCGTATTAAAGATCCAAAACCATCGCTTGAATTTTACCAAAATGTATTAGGTATGAAGCTGTTAGGTAAGTATGATTTTCCTGGTATGGAGTTTACGCTTTACTTTTTAGGCTACGAGCAAGAATTGCCACAAGGTGATGATAAAACTAAAGCTGAATGGGTGTTTCGTCGCCCTGCGCTAATTGAGCTTACCCATAACTGGGGCACTGAAAGCGACGACAGCTTTGAGGGATACCACAGTGGTAACCAAGAACCTAAAGGATTTGGGCATATTGGTATTAGCGTACCGGATGTTTACGAAGCCTGTGAGCGCTTTGCAAAGTACAATGTAGAATTTGTTAAAAAACCAGATGATGGCTCAATGAAAGGCTTAGCTTTTATTAAAGACCCTGACGGTTACTGGATTGAAATACTCTCGGCTGAGGGTATTACTGAAATTATTCTGTCTCAGTAATTATTATTTCTCGATAACAAAAATATTACACATAAAAAAGCCTGCTAATGCAGGCTTTTGGTTATGTAGTAAGTAATATTTAAGCGTTACTTACGCAGTGCGCAGTGCGTCTATTCGCGCATCAAGTGGCGGGTGCGATGAAAACAGCTCAGCCATGCCTTTGCCACTTGCAATACCAAAGGCCATCATTGAGCCTTCTAATTGCGAAGGATGGTTTTGCTTTAATCGCTCAAGCGCTGATCGCATTTTATCAGCACCTACCAATTTTGCTGCGCCGCTGTCGGCTGCAAATTCACGTTTACGGCTGTAACTTGCCACTACTATGCTTGCTAGCACACCAAATAATACTTGGAATAACATGTCGAATAAGAAGTATGTCCAGCTACTGCCGCCCTCTTCTTTATCGCTATTAATAAAGTTATCTACAATGCCTGCCAATACTTTTGCGGCAAATATTACAAAGGTGTTTACCACGCCTTGTATTAGCGTAAGCGTTACCATGTCGCCGTTAGCCACGTGCGATACTTCGTGGGCAAGTACGGCTTCGGCCTGATCTTTGGTCATGTTGTGCATTAAGCCTGTGCTTACTGCCACTAATGAGTTGTTTTTACTAGGGCCCGTTGCAAACGCATTCATTTCTGGGCTGTCGTAAATAGCCACTTCTGGCATTTTAATACCTGCTTTTTGTGCTTGCGCAGATACCGTTTGTACAAGCCAATGTTCGGTTTCGTTTCGAGGCTGCGTAATTACATGCGCGCCTGTTGATTTTTTAGCGATCCATTTCGACATAAATAACGAAATAAACGATCCACCAAAACCAAATACGGTGGCTATAAGTAAAATTCCGCCAAGGCTACGATGGCTTAAGCCCAGCGCGCTCATTATTATTGAAAGCACTACACCTAATACCAACATAACCGCTAGGTTAGTTAATAAAAACAAAAATACACGTTTCATATTGTCCTCACAAAAATAGGTTTGATCACCGAACATAAAATTAAATTAGGTTAAAGCAATCACTGCGCCATGACACACTATGTCATAACGTTAGCGCTATTTTGTGACAAACTATGTCATAACACAAGTGTTATTTATGTGTTTATTGATAATTTTTTTAAGAAGAGTTTTACAGCAATTTTAAAACTGAAGTTTCTTTATAAATCAGCTTATTACAAGCTGTTATTTAGCTCTGCCATATCAATTGGAAATCCACGCTCGTGTGCCAATATGCGCGCAACTTCGTCAATACTTTCGCAGCTATTATGTTTAAGGTACGACCATTGATGAGTACTGCGGTGATGATTTACAGCAGGATCACTGCTTATTATTCCCAATTTTATAAACTCACCCACTATTTGATCTGCCGCTATTAACGTTGACGATGCTTTAACATTTTCGGCCCGTGCATAATTAATATGCGAATATAAACTTACATCGGCTACGCGCAAAGTGTCATCATCACCTGGGATTTGTTGCCCGCCAAACAAGGCATTATTTTGTTTATTAGCAGTTTTAAACGCAGGTACAAACTCGGCTACATAATCAATTGCTGTTTGGGTACGTGTTTGCAATGCTGCTTCATCCCAGCCATCTTTAATATAATGCAGGTATTTATTGGGGAGTTTAGGTTGAGCACTCATTGGTGTTGCATCAGCTAAGCCATCATTAAATAGCGTAATGTCGTTGGTCATGCCGTGTATTTGAAAATAACCATTTGGGTAAGGCGTTAGCTGCGCCATGCCCTCTGGTGTGCCACGGTTACCGTAAATAATAATTTCGGGTATTTGCCCACCAGCACCTTGCCAATGAGTAATGTAAGAGGCTTTAAATTCGACCATGCGTTTTACATCTACCCCAACCAGGTCGTCAATAATACCGGTTTGAAAACCACACGCATTAATTAGGTAATCTACCTCAATGGTTTGTGTATCAGTTGGAGTATCAGGTTGTTCATCAAGGCTTTGCTCTGATTGGTATTCAATGCGCCACTTAAGTGTTTGCTTATCATTATTGGTATTAATAATTGACGATACATTTTTAACACTGGTGTTTGTTAAAACGTGAGCGTGTTTGTACTGTGCAAGGGCGAGCTGTGCACTGGCCGATAAACGAAATATATTCCAACCATATTCTTGTGCAACAATAAGCGGAAACTTTAGCTTATCTAAATCTAAATGCTTAGCAACGGGTATCATCCACTCATCTAACGACGTGGGCTTCGCTACTTGTTTTTGCTTAGCAAGCTTTAGCATTTGCTCATAACTATATAACTGATAATAATGCTCTGGCTCGCCTAATATTTTGTTAGCGCTATCTTGCTCAACAAGCTCGCTGTAGGCTTTTACTAATTTATTTAAACGCGGAAATAAATCCTCTGGTGCTTCGTCATCGCGCTTGGGTACGGCAAATACTGTGGGGCGAACATCGATGGTGTGAGGATAAAGGCGCGCAATGTCTATACATTGCTTGAGTAAATCTATGCAGTCTTCATCGGGTATTTCACGGTATAAGTTGCCACCTGCATGCAAATGACACATTGGAGGGCCATCAATTAACGACTTTTTCTTTTCAAGTACATAAGTTTCTAACCCTAACGCAGCAAGCCTAATGGCTATTGTGGCGCCAGCTGTGCCCCCACCTATTATTCCTACGCGTTTTTTAGGTAAGCCATAGTTTAGTGCTTTTGGCTCAGCGCTTACGTGCGCATTTTGGGCGTAGCGTTGAATAAATGGGTGCGTCATATAGTCGTTATGTCCTTAGTAACATTGTCTTTAAGCAAGCTATGTATTTATAAACGTTTATATGTGTACTAAGGCTGACTATTTCAAGATTTACTTAAAAAAGTAACTTTTTTAAAACCACTTAAGTGTTTATAGATAACGCACTAAGCAAGCTTTTGTATATTTGTAACTTAGGAGTTTGCTCGCTGTATGGGCTTATGGCAAGTATTGGGAACGGTAAACGTGCTTTGAGTGAATCAAGGTTTGCTTGATACTCGTCCATGTTTTTATCGACTTGGTTTGCAATCCAACCAACGCAGTTTATACCCATACTTTGCATATGCGCAGCGGTTAGTAACGCATGATTTAAGCAACCTAATTTCATACCAACAACGAGTATTACCGGCAGTTGCTCTGCTTTAACCCAGTCGTATAAATACTCCGTATTGTTAATAGGTAACGCCCAGCCACCAGCACCTTCAGTTAGTATGTAATTAGCTCCCTGTTGTTTTACACCTTTATAAGCATCGCTTAGTTTATCTACAGTAATACTCACTCCAACTTGCTCAGCGGCTATGTGCGGCGCAATAGGTGGTGCAAACGCAAACGGATTTACTACGTCGTATTTAGCGCTCACTGTTGCGCTTTCCATTAGTATAAGAGCATCGGCGTTTACTAGTTGATCGAACGCCATTTCGCAGCCAGCAGCAAGGGGTTTAAAACCAATGGCTTGTTTTTTGTGTTGGGCAAGTAACTTTAATAGCAAACTGGTAACGTGGGTTTTTCCGGCATCGGTGTCGGTGCCTGTTATAAAAAATTCTTTCATTACTTTGCCTTATGATCTGAATCTAACTTTGGTTTAAGTTTTAACTTAAGCAATTAATCGCTTTTTTGTAATGATAACAGCACCACATGATAAGACACACATGCTTTGTTATTTATAAGCGGATACGCACTGCATACTTTTTGTAGCGCCGATTTAGTAAGTAACCCTTGACGTGTATTGGTATGATTTTGCGTAGTTGCACCTATAGCTTTAATTGAGGCAATAGCTTTTAAAGGTGTTGTGTATTCATCGGTGTAAATACGTTTTTGAGCGCTGTTAATAGTAAACCCTGCTTTTTGGACTGATTGGTTTATATGCAACTCACTATTAAAGGTATTTATGTGGCTGTTAGAATCGAGCGCTGCAAAGGCTGTTTTTATTTCGTTAAGTGAGCCCTCTACCGCAGCGCTTATGTACGCCTGCCCGCCTGGTTTTAATATGCTGTAAAGTGATTGCATTAAAGCCGAAAAATTAGCAGACCACTGCACTGCAAAATTACTGTAAATTACATCAACACTGTTTGCTTGCAGCGGTAAGTTATCCATATCGGCGCATATTTTTGGTGCGGTTAAATCACTACTTTGTAGCATGTTTAAGCTCAAATCCATGGCAATAACGCTTGCAAACATACTTTGTAAGGTATGCGTATTAACAAGTGGGCCTGCGCCTAAATCAACACAAAGCATATTTTTATTAAAGCCTGGTTTTATGAGTGCAAATAGATCGCTCGCTGCGTGTTTTTGTACATTTGCATGAGTGTTATAACGCGCTGCCGCCTTTGAAAACTTACTTTGTGTAGACTTTTTAAGCTCCTTGCTTAAATCCTTGTTTAACTCTATATCCAATTCGCTACTTACTAGGCACGGTTTTACAAGTTGTGTTTGCACTAGGTCTGTTTTTAATACTGGCTGAGCAGTCATGCTATTGCACCTACTAAATGCTTAACTAAGTGCGTTATGTCTTGCTCGGTATGTGCGGCGGTTAAAGTAATGCGTAAACGTGAGCTGTTATGTGCAACCGTCGGCGGTCTAATTGCAGTGAGCCAAATACCCTGTTGTTTAAGTTTATCTGCCGCTTGCAACGTTTGCTCAGCGCAGCCTAATACAATGGGTTGTATGGCTGTGTTTGATTCCATTACAGCAATATTATGGGTTTTAGCGAGTTGCTTAAATAACGCAATATTGGCATTTAGTTTATCGCGTTTATCATTGGCTGTTTTTATGCTTTTAATACGCGCAAGTGTGTGACTTGCCATAAGCGGCGACATAGCGGTTGAATACGTGTAATCGCGATTAAATTGCAGCATGTAATCAATAAACTGTTTACTGCCTAATACACACGCGCCACTACTGGCAACTGCTTTACCAAAGGTAATGACTAATATATCTGGCAGCGTTTGAGTAATAAATGCTTCGCAACTGCCCAAACCGGTTTTGCCTAATGCACCAAAGCCGTGTGCGTCGTCAATCATTAGCCATGCGTTATGCTGTTTTGCAAGTGCGAGTAATTCTTTAAGAGGCGCGGTATCGCCATCCATCGAAAATACGCCTTCGCTTATAATCAGCTTGTTTTGCGCTTTTGATTTTTCGAGCTGTGAACGTAAATGATTCATGTCGTTGTGATTAAAACGCACTAATGCCGCGTTACAATGCAGAGCACCGTCAATCAAGCTTGCATGATTTAACTTATCTTGAAAAATAGCGCTGTTTTGCGCAGCCGCTTTATCTTGAAACAACGCTTTAATTACGCTGCTATTAGCGCTAAACCCTGAGTTAAACAGCATCCCTGCGCCATAACCAAATTGCTCGCATAAGTATTGTTCGAGCACTTTTTGCTGCGCCTGATAACCGGTAACCAATGCTGAGCTGTGACTCCCTAATGCGTGGGAGTCATTAATATTAACAGCCTCATCAGCAAAACCTAAATAGTCGTTACTGGCAAAGTTAAGGTAGGCTTTATTATTAACCGTTATGGTGCGCGCTGTTGCATGTTG
The DNA here is from genome assembly GCF_015864365.1 of Pseudoalteromonas sp. SWXJ133. NCBI lineage: Bacteria > Pseudomonadati > Pseudomonadota > Gammaproteobacteria > Alteromonadales > Pseudoalteromonadaceae > Pseudoalteromonas > Pseudoalteromonas sp. SWXJ133. The sequence continues at coordinate 140,614 of NZ_JADYXJ010000009.1, read as the reverse complement.
CACTACGTGGCGTTTACGAAGTAACGCATCTTGCTGGCGAGCCTGCAGATGCGTGTTTATAAAATCAAAAGGCATTGATATAAGCCTACGCTTCGTAAAACAATTCAGACGTTGCTTTGTCGGCTACTTGCGATGAAAGCGAGGCTTCTACTGCTTCGTCTGAATAGTCGTGACGCTTTTCTGGGTTCATGCCTAATTTTTTAATTAGGTTCATATCGGCATCAGCGTCTGGGTTTTCGGTGGTAAGAAGTTTGTCGCCATAAAATATTGAGTTAGCGCCTGCAAAAAAGCACATTGACTGCATTTGCTCGTTCATGGCGTTACGCCCTGCCGATAAACGCACATAACTGTGTGGCATCATAATGCGCGCTGTTGCAATGGTACGTACAAATTCAAAGTGATCTAAATCGTCTGCGTTTTCAAGCGGTGTGCCTTTAACTTTAACGAGCATATTAATAGGCACGCTTTCTGGCTGTTGTGGCAAATTAGCTAGCTGCATCAGTAACCCATAACGGTCGCTTGCTTGCTCGCCCATACCGACTATTCCGCCCGAGCATACTTTCATACCAGCATCGCGTACGTGGTCAATGGTATTTAATCTATCTTGAAAAGTACGGGTTGATATAATTTGCTCGTAATACTCAGGTGACGTGTCAAGGTTGTGATTATAGTAATCAAGCCCAGCGTCGCGAAGCTCATGAGCTTTTTCGTTAGTGAGTTTACCCAGCGTCATGCAGGTTTCTAACCCTAGCTCTTTTACTTCTTTAACCATTTGCGAAATGTATGGCATGTCTCTGTCTTTTGGATCTGACCATGCAGCGCCCATACAAAAACGGGTCGCGCCTTTTTGTTTTGCAAGGCGCGCTTGCTCTACTACTTTTTCTACTTCTATTAAGCGTTCGCGTTCTAAATCAGTTCGGTAATGCCCCGACTGCGGGCAATACTTACAATCTTCTGGGCAAGCGCCTGTTTTAATTGATAACAACGTAGAAATTTGCACTTCATTTGGGTTGAAGTTAGCACGGTGAACCGATGCGGCTTTAAAAAGTAAATCGTTAAATGGCATTTCAAATAATGCTTTAACTTCAGCGTGGGTCCAATCGTGACGAACAGGTGCAAGTTCCATAATACTCTCTTATTTTTTTCTCAGCGGTGATATTGGCTTAGTCTACGAGTTGAAGTAACATTGTCAACGAAGTCCATCTAGTTAAAGTTTACATATGATTAAAAAGAATACGATTGACCTTGATTTTGATCGTGAGCACATTTGGCACCCATATACATCTATGACTAAGCCAATTCCGGTATATCCCGTTACACATGCTAATCACAATATTATTCACCTAGAAACTGGCGAGCAATTAATCGATGGCATGGCCTCGTGGTGGAGCGCAATTCATGGCTATAACCACCCTGTTATAAATAATGCCATGATTGAGCAAATTAATAGTATGAGCCACATTATGTTTGGCGGTATTACGCATAGCAGCGCGGTAGAGCTGTGCAAAAAAATAGTAAATATAACGCCGCCTAGTTTAACTAAAGTATTTTTAGCCGACAGCGGATCGGTAAGTGTTGAAGTGGCAATAAAAATGGCGCTGCAATATTGGTTAAGCCAAGGCATTACAACAAAACAAAAATTAATGACGCCTTACAAGGGCTACCATGGCGACACCTTTGCAGCCATGAGCGTATGCGACCCCGTTAACTCAATGCATAATTTATATTCAGGCTTTTTACCTGAGCACGTTTTTGTACCCGCACCAGTAAGTAAGTTTGGAAGCGAGTTTGACCAGGCAGAAGCCCAAGAGCTTGAAGAATACTTTAAAGCAAACCACAGCCAAGTAGCCGCCTTTATCATTGAGCCTATTGTACAAAACGCGGGGGGTATGAACTTTTATCACCCCGATTATTTAGCCTGCGTGCGTAAGTTATGTACGCAATATAACGTATTGCTAATTTGCGACGAAATTGCCACAGGCTTTGGCCGTACAGGTAAGTTATTTGCGGTAGAGCACGCTAATATAGAGCCCGATATAATGTGTATTGGTAAAGCGTTAACTGGCGGCTCAATGACCCTGTCGGCCACTATCACTAGCGATAAAATAGCCATTGGCATAAGCGAAGGTGAAGCGGGTGTTTTAATGCACGGCCCTACTTTTATGGGTAACCCGCTTGCCTGTGCTGCGGCCTGCGCAAGTATTGATTTATTACTTGAGCAAAACTGGCAACAACGAATAAAGCAAATAAATACCCAACTACAACAACTTAATAAATGCAGTGAACTAGATGCGGTTGCCAATGTACGTACCTTAGGTGCAATAGGCGTTGTTGAGCTAAACGAGGCTGCTGGCAATGTTGATGTTGCTAAAATTCAGGCTTATTTTGTAGAGCAAGGCGTATGGATACGCCCATTCGGTAAACTAATTTACCTCATGCCACCGTATATAAGTGACGACACCAGTATAAAAACACTGTGTGATGCCATTTATAATGCCATTAAAGGCAAGCATTACGCTTAATAGCTAGGGCGTGTTGATCTTTGGTAGGTGAATTTGCAGCAGTATGTTTGGTTTTTAGGCAAGGCAGAGCCTATGTAGTGTGGTTATTCCCCATAAATAGGCGATAACGCAGCATAAATGACAAACATGCGCTGCCCTTTGGGTTCTTTCTAGGGACGATAAACTCTTTGTTACTCGGTTTTTACTTAGCCCACTAGGTTACAAACCTCGCGCCGCGATTTAATCGTCCCTAGATTGAACAAATTTCAATCCGCAAAGGTCAACACGCCCTAATCTTACAGGTTATAGCGATATTTGCTGTAACCTACCGCTACATTTAGTGTTTTTATCTATTAAGCGAGTTTGTAGTTATTGATCTCGTTAACTATTAGCTATATGATAATGTCTATCATTTACAATTACCTTTTTGGACTTCTTTGCTATGAAATTACTATTTAAACCAGCCAAAACTTTAGGTGCAAGCCTTTTACTAGCCTCGGCGTTTATGGCTCAACCAGTATTAGCTAACGGCCCTATTGGCGAGCATGTTAATCATCTTCAAGCTAACCTTAAAAGTTACGCAGAAGAAGTAGAATGGATGGTAGGCAAAGTTGATACCATGGTAAGCGACTACGACACTAAAGGCGCAAAAGCTGTAAAAACTGATGATTTAATTGAATACTGGGAGTCAGTTAAGTTTCACAGCGCAATAGAAACTAACTTTGTACCGGTATACGCTTCTATTTGGCAGGGTCTTTATGGCGTAAAAATGGCCATTGATAATAAACAGCCTGCTGAGGAAGTTCGTAAACAACAAAAAGCGATGAACATAGCCTTGTGGCAAGGCCTTGGGGCTGTTAAGCTTGCTGCAAAATTCCAGCAAAAAGGCTTGTTAGACACTGTAAAAGCAACCGCTACAAAAGAAATGACACAAAGTGCCACAATTGATGAAATTAAGCACAAATTAGACCGTGTAGTAGCTAAATTTGCTGAGCGTTTACAAGACGAAGCAACTGAAATTGTTCACGATACTTATCTACACCTGTTTGAAGGCGTTGAAGGTACACTTATTGAGCAAGACGCTAACCTAGTTGAAGTGCTGGAAAAAGACTTTAACGTAACACTGCCACTAGCAATTAAAAACAGCAAAAGCGTCGATGAAGTACGCGATGTGATCAGTGATATGCAAACAAAATTAGACCGCGCTAAGGTTTTAATAGAAAAAGCCGAAAAAGCCCGTAAGGATGTATTTTAAGTGAAGCGTAGGACCTTTATTCAAGGCCTAGCTGCGTTAGGGGTGGTTGGCTCATTGCCACTGCCTCTTTCTCGTGCGCTAGCCGCTGATATAGCAAACCCAGTTTCTGTTGATGATTTACCAAAGCTTAAAGGCGAGTTAACCCTTTATTTAGGCCGAGGCGAAGGTGGTTTGTATGAAAACGTATTGCAAGCAATCCAGAAAAAAAATCCAGACTTTAAACTCGGTATACGCCGAGGTCCTACTGCTGCTTTAGCAAATACGATTGTTGCAGAAGCTAAAGCCGGCGTTCGCCGCGCTGATTTATTTTGGGCGGTTGATTCAGGCGCGATTGGTTTAGTAACCGATGCAGGCCTTGCACAACCTATCCCAGGTGATTTATCTGCTCAGTTACAACCACAATTTAGATATAAAGAGTGGGCTCCAGTAACTGGCCGTATTCGTACATTGCCATATAACACGTCGCGTTTGACCAAAGATCAAATTCCAACAAGTATTATGGAAATTGCCGAGAGCGATTTAAGTATTGGCTGGGCGCCCGCCTACGCTTCTTTTCAATCATTTGTAACCGCAATGCGAATTTTAGAAGGCGACGACAAAACTGCTAAGTGGCTTAAAAAGATTAAAAAGCGTGCTAAAACATACGCTGGTGAATTAGGTGTTGTTATGGGCGTTGAACGCGGTGAAGTTGATATTGGTTTTGCTAATCATTATTACACATTGCGTTTAAAATCAGGCAAGCCTGATGCCAAGCTTGATTTAGCATTTACACAAAATGATGCGGGCTGTTTAGTTAATGCATCGGGTGTATTAGCCCTTAACGACGATCCGCTTGCTACTAACTTTATGCGTTACTTACTTAGTAAAGAAGTACAAGGTTACTTAGCCAGTGAAGCGTACGAAATTCCGTTAGTAAATGGTATTACCCAACCTGAGGGTTTACCATCACTTGCTAATATTTCTCCACCTAAAGTAGATTTAACACAGCTTGCTGATTTACGCCCTACTATAGATTTGATGCGTAGCAGCGGCGTATTGTAATGAGAATACCTGCCTCTTATCCAATGGCGCTGCTTGCAGCGCTTGTTGCGCTTACCCCTGTTTATGTATTAATAGTGCTTGCAAGCGATGCAAGCTCAGTGTTTGACACCCACAATCTTCAAATTTTAGGCAACACGTTATCGTTAATGGGTCTGACGGTACTCGGATCTATTTTAATTGGTGTGCCACTGGCGTTTATTAGCGCGTATGTGCATTTGCCATTTAAAAAACTCTGGCTAGTTGTATTTGCGGCGCCGCTGGCAATCCCCAGTTATATTGGCGCGTTTACACTTTATGCTGCTTTTGGCCCCGGTGGCGAAATAAACACCTTAACAGGAATAGAAACACCATCAATGTATGGCCTAACAGGTGCCGCCATTGTAATGACACTTTATACTTTCCCGTTTGTAATGATGACAACTCGCTCATCCCTACTAAGCCTTGATGCAAGCATGGTTAATGCTGCACGAACGCTGGGTATGTCGATGACGCAAAGTATATTTAAAGTTATATTACCGCGCGTAGTTAACGGTATTGCAGCAGGCTCATTGTTAGTCGCCCTTTATACGTTATCAGACTTTGGCACGCCCGCAATGATGCGCTTAGATACGTTTACCCGCGTAATTTACGTTGAATACAACGCTTTTGCGTTAGGGCGCGCAGCCATGCTTTCACTTCAACTCATGGTTATTGTTGGCTTTTTACTTTTAGTTGAATCACAAATAAAAACAGCCCCTGAGCGCCAAGGTCGCCCGTTAATTTTATTCCCAAGCAAACTACAGTTAAGTGCAATATTTATTACGTTTGCACCTGTTTTACTGCTCGCTATTGGCTTGCCTTTGGCTATATTTTCGCTTTGGTTAGCTCGTGATGGTTTTAGCTCATTTGATTTTAATATTGCGTGGAACTCTACGTATGCATCAGGTATTGCGGCAATTGTAGCTGTTATCGTTGCGATCCCCGTTGCACATGCCGCACTTAGTGGAAAAGCGGGTCGTATAATGGAACGTGTTACTTACTTTGGTTTTGGTATTCCGGGTATAGTAATGGGCACAGCGCTTGTTTACGGTGGATTGCAGTTGCCGTTTTTATATCAAACACTGGGATTGCTTATTATTGCTTATATGCTGCGATTTTTACCACTTGCTGTAGGCTCTGTTAGAACAAGCACCGAACACTTAGATCCAAGCTTAGTAAAGTCTGCGCGCGTATTAGGGGCAAGCCCACGTGAAGTATTTACTCGTATAACACTGCCTTTAACAATGCGCGGTATTATTGCCGGTGCAGCACTGGTGTTTTTAGAGTCAATGCGCGAACTAGAAGCCACGCTACTACTTGGCCCAACAGGGTTTGAAACCCTCTCTACCTATTTATGGCGTGTATACGAAGCGGGCTATTTTGGTCGCGCCGCTATTCCTGGATTATTGTTAGTAGTGATATCTGCCTGCGGGTTAGCTATTATGATGTCTGGCGAAAAACGCAACCAGTTTGAACATTAAGGATTTAAGAAACAATGCTATCTGTAAGTCAGTTGTCTATAGATTATGGCAGTAACCGCGTAGTAAGCGATTTAAACTTGTCGCTGGGTGAAAACGAAATCCTTATGCTTGTAGGGCCAACAGGTTGTGGTAAAAGTACAATTTTACAAGCCCTTGCTGGCCTTATACCTATTAGCGAAGGCGAAATAAACACGGGTAAATGGCGCGCTACACCCAAATTAACAATACCTCCTGAAAAACGCAGTGTAGGTATGGTGTTTCAAGATTTTGCATTATTCCCGCATTTAACAGTTGAGCAAAATATTTGCTTTAGGCTAAAAGATACGGCCCCTGCCGAGTATTGGATAAACTTACTTGGACTTACTGATTTTAGAGGCAAAAAGCCCGCAACGCTTTCAGGCGGTCAAAAGCAGCGCGTAGCACTTGCGCGCACCCTAGCCCACCAGCCTGACTTTGTATTACTAGATGAGCCGCTTTCTAACCTTGATGCCGCATTAAAAGATATGCTGCGCTGGGATATAAGAAACGCTCTTAAAGATGCTGGCGTACCTGCTATTTGGGTAACGCACGACCAAGAAGAAGCACTCTCAGTTGGCGATCGTGTAGGTGTGCTTAAAGGCGGGGAAATTCAACAAATTGATACACCCGAGCGCTGCTTTAGTACCCCAAACAATCGCTTTGTGGCTCGTTTTTTAGGTGAAGCCAGCTTTATTAGCGGCCAATTTAGCCAAGGGCAGGCCACTACCTCAATTGGTAATGCGCCAGCTCATGGCGTTGACTGTGAAAGTGGCAACGTTGATGTACTACTTCGACCAGACGATGTGTTACTTGTACAAAGCAGTGTTGGCAATAACGGCGAAGTAATTTGGGTGCGTTTTGAAGGTGGCAGCCGCTTGTGCGCTGTAAAACTTGCGTGCTCTACGGTCGTAACTAGCCGAGTAAGCCATGAAGTTGTGGTAAACCCTGGCGACGAAGTGCATGTATCACTAAGTACCTCGCACCCATTAGCGGTTTATAAACAAAAAGCTTAACTACTTTTTTACTTACATAAACCAAAAAGCCCATATATATGGGCTTTTTAATAGGTATTACTATGTATGTTACTAACTAAATTCGAAGCACTACCACTCGAACATGTAGGCCATTTTGCTTATAGTTTTAAGCGGGACATTATGCGAATTACGTTTAGCATATAAGTGCTGCATTGATTTGTCTTTCACTTCACCCACTATCACTTCTTTTACTTGATAACCTAAAGCAACAGCAGCTTGAGTGTAAGCTATAAATTCCCACTTTTTAATATTGGTGTTATCTACAATTACCAATGGCATACCTTGAGCAAGTGCATTTATAAAGCGCGCTAAATTTAAATTATGAAATTGCGACAATTTAAATTTATCGAAATGATATTCGCCCTGCTCATTAATAAAGTAATCATCAGTTGAGCAGATTAGGTATTGGCTTTCGTCAACTCCACCTAATTCGTCAGCAAGGCTTTGCGCGTAGTAAGACTTACCGCTTCCTGGTAGTCCTCGTAAAATAAAAACTTGTTTCATAGCATCGATTTTTTAAGTGTGAATAAATAGTAATTTGATTTGTTTGTTAATAATGCCACAAAATCATTAAATTTAAGAGCAACAAATCATAATAGTAGCAATTAAACTCTAAAAACTGTTTAAAAATAAACCGCATGCATAAAAACTTTTAAAGAGTTGCCCACAATAGTTTTTTTATTCAACTTTACTAGGTAAGATACAGGGTTCAAGTGCAGCGCCGTTTATGTGCAATTTATGCTCGAGTGCTGCGCACAGTTAAAATAAAATAGTTAGGCAACTTATATCATTGGAGTGAAGATGAGCCATTTAGCGATTTCAGAGCTATTAAAAGGCAATGTTGCGGTAGACAGCCAAGTAACAATTAAGGGCTGGATCCGTACTCGCCGCGATTCAAAAGCAGGAATTTCATTTTTAGCCGTTCATGACGGTTCGTGTTTTGATCCTATTCAAGCGGTAGTTCCTAATTCACTGAATAATTATGATGAAGTTACTAGCTTAACAGCCGGTTGTTCTGTGTCGGTTACTGGTGTTTTAGTACAATCTGCTGGTCAAGGTCAATCTTACGAAATTCAAGCTAATACAGTGACTGTATTAGGTTGGGTAGAGAACCCAGATTCATACCCAATGTCGGCAAAACGTCACAGCATTGAGTACTTACGTGAGCACGCTCACCTTCGCCCTCGTACAAATATGATTGGCGCGGTAACTCGTGTACGTAACTGTTTAGCACAAGCTATTCACCGTTTTTACCACGAGCAAGGCTTTTACTGGATCAGCACGCCAATTATTACGGCAAGTGACTGTGAAGGCGCTGGCGAAATGTTCCGTGTGTCTACGCTTGATATGCAAAACTTACCGCTTACAGACAAAGGCGAAGTTGATTACAGCGAAGATTTCTTCGGTAAAGAAGCATTCCTTACTGTATCTGGCCAGTTAAATGGCGAAACTTACGCGTCTGCAATGTCAAAAATTTACACGTTTGGCCCAACATTCCGTGCAGAAAATTCAAATACATCACGCCACCTTGCAGAATTTTGGATGGTAGAGCCTGAAGTTGCGTTTGCTGATTTAGAAGACATCGCAAAACTTGCTGAAAATATGCTTAAGTATGTGTTTAAAGCGGTACTTGAAGAGCGCCGTGATGACATGGAATTTTTTGCACAACGTGTAGAAAAAACCGCAATTACGCGTTTAGAAGAATTTGTAGAAAAAGACTTCGCACAGGTAAATTACACTGAAGCAGTAGAGATCCTTAAAAACTGTGGTAAAAAGTTTGAGTACGCTGTTGAATGGGGTGTAGATTTACAGTCTGAGCACGAGCGTTACTTAGCTGAAGAGCACTTTAAAGCACCGGTAGTTATTAAAAACTACCCACGTGACATTAAAGCATTCTACATGCGCCAAAACGAAGACGGTAAAACCGTTGCCGCAATGGACATTGTAGCACCAGGTATTGGTGAGATCATTGGTGGTTCACAACGTGAAGAACGCCTTGATGTACTTGATGCACGCTTAGAAGAAATGGGCTTAAACAAAGAAGATTACAGCTGGTACCGCGATTTACGTAAATACGGTAGCGTGCCACACTCAGGCTTTGGTTTAGGCTTTGAACGCTTAGTTGCTTATGTAACAGGTATGGGCAACGTACGTGACGTTATTGCCTTCCCTCGTACTAAAGGCAGCGCAACTTACTAATACTAAGTTAGCCGTTTATAAATACTAAAAACCAGCCAATTGGCTGGTTTTTTTGTGTCTTTAATTTACCGAATAAAAAAGCCGCAGCACTCAAAGAGCACCACGGCTTTCAACCAGAATAAATTTTGCTTAATTAAGCGCTATAAAGCACTTTCGAGCTGTGGCAGTACTTCAAATAAATCTGCGACTAACCCGTAATCTGCAACTTGAAAAATAGGTGCGTCAGGGTCTTTATTAATAGCGACGATTACTTTTGAGTCTTTCATACCGGCTAAATGCTGAATAGCACCGCTAATCCCTACTGCAATGTATAAATTAGGCGCTACAATTTTACCTGTTTGCCCTACTTGCATGTCGTTAGGTACAAAGCCTGCATCAACCGCTGCGCGCGACGCACCAATCGCAGCACCGAGTTTATCGGCAATACCATTAAGTAGTGCAAAGTTTTCACCGTTTTGCATACCGCGACCACCCGATATAACGACAGTGGCAGCCGTAAGTTCAGGTCGTTCAGACTCTGTTTGTTCAACACTTACAAAGCTACTTAATTGCGAATCAGACACTGTATCAATGCTTGTTATAGCCGCTGCTGATTGCTCGCCTTGTAAATCAAAGCTACTGGCACGTACGGTAATTACTTTTTTACTGTCGAGTGATTTAACCGTTGCGATTGCATTACCTGCATAAATTGGACGTTTAAATGTATCGGCGTCCACTACTGCGATAATTTCAGAAATTTGCGCAACATCTAATAACGCAGCAACACGTGGCATAAAGTTTTTACCTGTTGTCGTTGCACTTGCAACAATGTGGCTGTAGTTGTCGCTAAGCGATAAAACTAAATCGGTCATGCTCTCAGCTAACTGATGTTCATAAACGCTATTATCGGCAACTAAAACATTAGCTACGCCATCAATGCTGGCCACTTGTGAGCTCATTGCGCTTAGGCTGTTCCCTGCAATAAGCACATCAACAGGAAAACCCATTTTTACTGCAGCGTTAATAGTTTTTGAGGTTTCTGGTTTTAAGGCACCGTTGTCGTGCTCTGCAATTACGAGTGTTTTCATTTAAATCACCTTTGCCTCTGTTTTTAATTTTTCTACAAGCTGTGCAACGTCTTCAACAATAATTCCTGCGGTACGTTTAGCTGGCTCTTCTACACTTATTAATTGAATACGCGGTGTTAAATCAACACCAAGCGAATCAGCTGCTATTACTTCAAGCGGCTTACGTTTAGCTTTCATAATATTTGGCAGTGATGCGTAACGAGGCTCGTTTAAGCGTAAATCAGTTGTAACAACCGCCGGTAAATTAAGTGCTATCGTTTGCAGGCCCCCATCAACTTCGCGGGTCACGTTTACTTTGCCATTTTCAATAACAACCTTGGATGCAAATGTACCCTGGCCACGTTTAGTTAAAGCCGCTAGCATTTGACCTGTCTGGTTATTATCTGAATCGATTGACTGTTTACCTAAAATTACAAGTTCAGGAGATTCTTGCTCTACAATTTTAGCGAGTAGCTTTGCAATATGGAGTGACTCGAGCTTTTCATCGGTTTCGATGTGAATGGCTTTGTCGGCACCCAGTGCTAATGCTGTGCGCAATTGCTCTTGCGATGCTTTAGGACCAATAGTAACAGCAACAACTTCACTGGCTGTACCTGCTTCTTTAAGGCGAATGGCTTCTTCTATAGCAATTTCACAAAACGGGTTCATTGCCATTTTTACGTTAGTTAAATCAACGTCGCTGTTATCACTTTTAACGCGTGCTTTTACGTTGTAATCAATCACTCTTTTTATTGGTACGAGAACTTTCATAGGAACTCCATAATTATTTAAACCTACAAGGTAACGTGCACGTCAACTTATTTATTTTATGAAATTAGACTACTTCCTGTTGACGTAAACGTCAACCTAAAATAACCTTTAACTATTCACAGTCTGTAACGTTTAATTTGCAAGGTTAAAAATAGGCTGTACACCTTATTTAAATGCGTAGTAAACATTCGAATAAGTCCGTCATAGATAAAGAGGTTATTATGGTCGAACGTGAAACCATGGAATTTGATGTAGTAATTGTTGGCGCTGGACCTGCGGGGCTTTCAAGTGCAATTAAACTAGCGCAATTAGCACAAGAAAAACAACAAGAGTGCACGATTTGCGTAGTCGAAAAAGGTTCCGAAGTAGGTGCACATGTACTCTCTGGCGCTGTTTTTGAAACCAAAGCTTTGGATGAACTGCTACCAAATTGGCAAGCGCTTGGCGCACCGGTTACAACCAAAGTAACTAACGATGAAATTTATTGGTTTAATAACGAGCAAAAAGCAACATCAATCCCCCACTTTGCAACACCAAAAACATTTCATAATGATGGTAACTACATTGTATCTATGGGGAATGTATGTCGATGGCTTGCAGAGCAAGCTGAAAGCTTAGGCGTAGAGATATTCCCGGGGTTTAGCGCACACTCTTTAATAATTGAAGACGAAGCAGTAAAAGGGATTATTACTGGCGATATGGGTGTCGACAAAGACGGGAATGAAAAAGACGGTTATATGCCTGGCATGGAGCTTCGCGCAAAATACACTATTTTTGCAGAGGGCTGCCGAGGTCATTTAGGTAAGCAGCTAATTAATGAGTTTGCGCTTGATGCAGATTCATCACCGCAGCATTACGGTTTAGGCTTTAAAGAAATTTGGCAAATAGATAAAAGTAAACATGAACTTGGCAAGGTAGTTCATGGTACAGGTTGGCCTCTTAGCGGCGATACTAATGGTGGTGCATTTATGTATCACAGTGAAAACAATCAAGTTGTTGTTGGTTTAATTGTTGATTTAAATTACTCAAATCCGCATTTAAGCCCGTTCGATGAGTTTCAGCGAATGAAGCATCACCCTGTATTTAAAAATGTACTTGAAGGCGCTGAACGCATTGCTTACGGTGCACGTGCTATTGCTAAGGGCGGCTTGCATTCATTACCAAAAATGCATTTTGCTGGTGGCTTAATTATAGGGTGCGATGCAGGCACACTTAATTTTGCAAAAATTAAAGGTAATCACACCGCAATGAAATCGGGAATGATTGCCGCTGAGGTTATTTTTGAAGCATTGCAAAATGAGCTGGCAAATACCGATTTAACTTGTTATCAAACTGCGTTTGAGAAATCGTGGGCATATAAAGAGCTATATCAATCTCGTAACTTTGGCCCTGCTATGCACAAACTCGGTAAGTTTATAGGGGGGGCGTATAACACGCTTGATCAAAACATTTTTAATGGTGGTTTACCGTTTACGTTTAAAGATAATACGCCCGATCACTCGACCCTTGTTGACGCTAACGCCGCTGACAAAATTGCATATCCAAAACCAGATGGACAATTGAGCTTTGATAAACTCTCGAGCGTGTTTTTATCAAATACTAACCACGAAGAATCACAGCCGTGTCATTTAAAGCTTAAAGATGCGTCGATTCCTATTAACGTAAACCTAATTAAATTTGATGAACCCGCACAACGTTATTGCCCAGCAGGCGTTTACGAAGTACAAGAAATATCAGGCAATAAAGAGTTTGTTATTAACGCCCAAAACTGTGTGCACTGTAAAACCTGCGATATTAAAGACCCAAGCCAAAACATTACATGGGTAACCCCAGAAGGCGCTGGTGGACCAAACTACCCTAATATGTAACTAAATTATGCTTTATATACACATATAGTCACTTTTTTTACATATAAATTATAAACATATCCTAAATTGCAGGGGCTTCGGCCCCTTTTTTACGTTATGCTAATAGTAGTTTTAATAATAAGAGTGTTATCTATGCCGTCGTCAAAAGTTGTTTTTCGTTTTTTAGCAGAGCCTACCGATGTTAATTTTGGTGGTAAAGTTCATGGTGGGGCCGTCATGAAATGGATTGACCAAGCAGGCTATGCATGTGCTGCGGGTTGGAGTGGTCACTACTGCGTAACGGTTTCGGTTGCGGGTGTTAAATTTAGACGCCCTATTCTAGTAGGTCAAATAGTCGAAGTAGAAGCTAAAATTGCCCATACGGGTAGAAGTAGTATGCAAATATTTATACAAGTGCGTTGTGGCGATCCAAAAACACAAAACATGGTTGAAACAAATCATTGTGTTATCAGCTTTATTGCAATGGATGAAACGGGCTACCCTATAGAAGTGCCTTCTTTTAAAGCTGTAACAGAAGAAGATATTAAATTAGAAAATTACGCTATAAAAATGAAAGAAATAGCAATTGAAACAGAAAACTTGCTTCATACAGTGTAATTACTAGTTTAAATAAAGTCAGGCTATGTAAAAAACTCATTATACTTTGTAAAAGATACAACTTATTTTAGAGTACTCAATTACACAAAAGTTCACTTTGATTATAAAACACGCTAAACACCTTAAAAACCAATACAAAAGAATTAATTAAGGCGTGTTTTTAATCCATTTTAATATTGGCACGCTCGCTGCAAGTAGATAATTGAGGTTTGATTAATGAAATCAAGCATTTGATTATTTTTTGTAAAGGAGCTATTCAATGATTAAAACACTTTCTCTTTCAGCTATTGCACTAGCAACAATGGGTTTTAACTCTGCAGCACACGCTGATATTTCTGATTTCGATTCTCCACGTATCTATACAGGTATTGGTTACGGTCAATATTCTTTTGAGTTTGAAGATAGTGATAACGACACTGACTTTGACGACGATGCGCAAATGCTTAAAGGCTATGTTGGGGCACAATTTAACGAGTACTTAAGCTTAGAGCTTGCTTATCAAGACTTTGATGAAGTAAGTGATATTAGCAGTAAAGCTGAAGTTGATGGCGTATCGCTTGCCGCACGCTTAGGCTATCCAATAACAGAGAGCTTTTCTGTGTACGCAAAGGGCGGTTGGCTTGAGTGGGATGCTGATTACACACAAGACTTACCAGTAGGTAGTGTATCAGCGTCTACAGATGGTGGTGATGCATTTTACGGTGCAGGTATTGAATACGCGCTTACAACAAATGTACAATTTCGTTTAGAGTACGAGCGCTATAAACTTGATGACGATATTGACCCAGATATGGATGTAGCGTCTGTATCAGTTCAATACATGTTTTAATTAGTCTTTAGCATGTATAAAAGGTAAGCCCAAGGGCTTACCTTTTTTGTTTTAGGCTCTTTTTAAATATATTAATATAAACCACACAGTCTAATGAATAATTTTAAACCGTTTGGTCTATAATGCCAAGTGCATTAAATAATTGTTCTATTGTAGCACTAAGAAAATAGCGTAATAACAAGGCAAAATTATAATATATAGTTGTTATCACAAATTGCTCCCTGCATTGCTCTACCTCTTTCATCCATGCAGTCAACTATGAATAATTCCTAACAAAGTAAGTGCGCTATTTAATGCAGTAAAATAATCATATTGGTATACGCAATAAACTTGCTTACATTAATGCCATAAATGCTAAATGCGGGTAGAATAGCGCTCTATTTTATTTGTACCCGAGTACTATGAGCGATTATACCATTTCGGCTATTGGCCACATTCAATCTCCTTATAAACAAAAGTTTGCTATACCTAGGCAACCACGTTTAGTGCCACAAGCTAAAGCAAAGCTTATATTTGCCCCCGATTTTAATCGCGAAGAGTTTGTACGTGGTTTAGATGAATTTACTCATATTTGGTTGTTATTTCGTTTTCATGAAACAGCTGATAAAGGCTATTCTGCTATGGTGCGCCCGCCTCGTTTGGGTGGCAATGAGCGAAAAGGTGTATTTGCGACCCGTGCTACATTCAGACCAAACGCAATTGGAATGAGCGCCGTAAAACTTGAAGGTATTGAATATAAAAACGGACAACTTAGCTTATTACTCGCTGGCATTGATTTACTTGATGGCACACCGATTATTGACATAAAACCGTATTTGCCGTATTCAGACTCTATGCAGGCTGCAAGTGCTGGCTTTGCTGACACGCGCCCAGAAACACAAATGACGGTTGAATTTAGCCCTCAAGCAATTGAGTTTGTTAATGCGCAAACACAATACCCAAATTTACATGATTTTATTGCCAATGTTTTAAAACAAGATCCCCGCCCTGCATATAAAAAACAAAAAGACGGCGAGCAGAGCTATGGTATGACTTTGTATAATTATAATATTCGCTGGCAAGTCAATGGCGAGCATAACGTAGTAACAAGCATAGAAAAAAACTAAATAACTCAGTTAGCGCTTTAGTGTAAAAGCATCCGCTGGTAAACTTAAGCTCTATTAAAAGAATATAATTACTCTATTTCGGAAAAAACATGCGTACAAGCCAATATATACTCGCAACACTTAAAGAAACGCCATCAGATGCTGAAATCGTATCGCATCAGTTAATGCTTAGAGCCGGTATGATCCGTCGCGTCGCTTCGGGTTTATACACTTGGTTACCCTCTGGTTTACGCGTGCTACGTAAAGTAGAAAACATTGTACGTGAAGAGATGGACAAAGCGGGTGCAATTGAAATGCTAATGCCTGTTATTCAACCTGCTGATTTGTGGGAAGAGTCTGGCCGTTGGAATGAATTTGGTCCTGAGCTTATGCGCTTTACAGACCGTCATAACCGTACATTTGCACTTGGCCCAACACACGAAGAAGTAATAACTGATTTCGTACGTAAAGAAATAAGCAGCTACAAGCAATTACCAGTTACTTTATACCAAGTACAAACTAAAGTACGCGACGAACGTCGTCCTCGTTTTGGTGTAATGCGTGCTCGTGAATTTACAATGAAAGATGCCTACTCTTTTCACTTAAGTGAAGAGTGTTTAGATGCGACTTATCAAGCGATGCACAAAGCATACTGTAACATTTTTGAGCGTTTAGGCCTTGATTACCGCCCTGTTATAGCCGATACAGGCTCTATTGGCGGTAGCGTATCGCACGAGTTTCATGTACTTGCTGAGTCGGGCGAAGATGCCATTGCATTTAGTGACGGCAGTGATTACGCCGCTAATATTGAAAAAGCAGAAGCACTGGCACCAAGCGAGCCCCGCCCTGAAGCATCAAAAGAGCTTAAAGCGTTTCCAACGCCTGACGCTAAAACGATTAACGAGCTTAAAAAACACTACGGTGTTAAGCCACATCGCGGTGTTAAAACGTTAATTGTTTATGGTACGCCTGATGAAAACGAAGTACGCGGTTTAGTAGCCTTAGTACTGCGTGGCGATCACGAATTAAATGAACTAAAAGCAGAAAAGCACCCATTAGTAGACTCTCCGCTTGAAATGGCAACAGAGGCAGATATTGTTGCTGCTATTGGCGCAAAACCTGGCTCATTAGGTCCGGTTGGCTTATCAATGCCTATTATTGTTGATAGAGCCGCCAACATACTTGCTGATTTTGTTGCCGGTGCAAATAAAGACGATGAGCATTACAGCGGTATTAACTGGGATCGTGACGTAACAGATTACGAAGTTGCTGATATTCGTAATATTGTTGAAGGCGATATGAGCCCATGTGGCCAAGGCGTTTTACAAATTAAACGTGGTATTGAAGTAGGTCATATTTTCCAACTTGGCACTAAATACTCAGAAGCGATGAAAGCGGGTGTATTAAACGAAGGTGGTAAAAACCAAACCATGACTATGGGTTGTTACGGTATTGGTGTTTCACGTATTGTTGCTGCTGCTATTGAGCAGAACAACGATCAATACGGGATCATTTGGCCAAAATCAATCGCGCCATTCGATTTAGCTATTGTTCCAATGAACATGCACAAATCGCATCGTATTCCTGATATTGCTAATAACCTTTACCAAGGTTTAAAAGATGCAGGTCTTGATGTGTTATTTGATGACCGTAAAGAGCGCCCTGGCGTTATGTTTAACGATATGGAACTCATTGGTGTGCCATTTACGCTAGTAATTGGTGAGCGTAACCTTGACGAAAACAAAGTTGAGCTTAAAAACCGCCGTACAGGTGAAAAGCTAATGATTGATATCGATACAGCAATTGATGCAATTAAAGCAGCCGTTAAAGGTTAAGCTAAAAATACTTATAAGTAATTTTAAAACCGCTTTTTAAAAGCGGTTTTTTTATACCTAAATTTTATGTGTGTTATTTAGCTTTAGTATTACTGTCGTATAATTGTCATTTTTATTCCCTAAAGTATTTAACCTGAACTCTGGATAATAAATCTATCTCGAGCAGCTATTTTCAGCGCTAACTGCGTTGAATTTACTTGCAATAGGCTCGCTATTGACCCGTAAATTCGCCTTGTTTTCACTGAAAATCTCTGGCTAGAGAAAATAAATTTAAATATCACCATGATTCAATACCTTAGTAAATCTCTTAACCAGAGTTCAGGTTATTTAACTATTACACTCGATACTTTAGGGAATGAAAATGAGTAATGGCGCAAACACTAAGAAGCAACACTACCCTACTATTTGGATATCTGATGTTCATTTAGGTTACAAAGACTGTAAAGCAGATTACTTACTCGATTTTTTAAACTCGGTAGAATCCGATACACTTTATTTAGTGGGTGATATTATTGATTTATGGTCAATGAAACGTCAGTTTTATTGGCACCCTTCGCATTATCAAGTATTAAACTCTATACAAAAAAAAGCAGCTAGCGGTACACGCGTCATTTATATTCCCGGTAATCATGACGAAACGTTTAGAAACTATATAAATCAAACGTTATTTGGTATTGAAATCCACCAGCAGTTTATTCACACCACTAAAGCTAATAAACGTTTTTTACTCGTACACGGTGATGATTTTGATTCCGCGACACGCTATAACAAACTTATTAGTATCGCGGGTAATGCAGGGTACGACTTTTTATTATTTTTAAACCGCTGGACCAATCGTATTCGAAAGCTATTTGGTGGTAATTACTACTCGCTTGCATCATGGATAAAAGCTCGCGTACACAAAGCACGTGAAGCAATTAAAGCCTTTGAAGATGCCGCAATTCATGAAGCTAAAAAACAAAACGTAGACGGTATTATTTGTGGACACATTCATCATCCCAAAATAAAAGTAGATGACGGAATTATGTATTGTAACGATGGAGACTGGATTGAGAGTTGTACGGCGCTGGTAGAGCAGCAAGATGGAAAAATTGAATTACTACATTGGTCAGACACACAAACCGTACTCGATAGCGCCGACATAACAAAGTTAAATATATCAACTGATACTAAACCAAAAAAATCAGCTGCATAAGCAGCAGATTCTCATTTAATAACGATTAACTTAGCCAGGTGATTAACTTATCTTTCAGCGTTACTGGCTTGATTGGTTTAGTAATATAGTCGTTCATGCCTGCAGTTAAACAACGTTCTCTATCACCTTCCATCGCGCTTGCTGTCATAGCAATAATAGGTATGTAAGTGTAGTCTACCCCGGCCTTACTATTTCTGATTTCACTTGTTGTATCGTAGCCGTTTAAATTAGGCATTTGGCAATCCATTAAAATAACATCAAAAGCTTGCTCTGTGTTTTCTCTCAATGCTTCTAATGCTTCTACACCGTCTGATGCACAGGTGATTTTTACTTTTGTACGTTTTAAAATCGCCTTAGCTACTTCAATATTAATCATATTATCGTCTACTAATAATATATGATAAGCAGATAGGTCTGGCTCTACTTGTTCTTCTGTTAAGCCTTTTGGTGGCGCTATAATGCAATCATTACTGGCACCAAATAAGCTGGCTAACTTATAGCTAAATTGATCTTGGGTAAGCGGTTTATTTAGAATGTGGCTACCCTCAGGTAATATCATTTTAGTCGGTTTATCGGTCACCATGTCGCGTAAAATTAAGACGTACTTTTTATTAAACTGTTTACAGTAATCAATTAACGCATCAATTTGAGGATGCTCATCATCAATCAATAATAAGTCAGCCTCAAACTCTTTATGCTCACTAAAGTAGTCAAGCCTAACTATATTCTCAGCATTTACTTTACAGGTAAGTAGTAATAAATCGCACACGTTTTTATAAACGTTATCGCGCGCTATTAATGCCGCTACGTTAATACTTGTAGCAAGCTCAATACCTGTGTTTAGTTTTTTCTCTTGTGCTACATGTAGCTCAACTGTTGCGGTAAAGGTACTACCAGCTCCCTTTTCACTTATAACCGTAATATTACCACCCATTAACTGAGCAAGTTTTTTACATATAGATAAGCCTAAGCCTGTACCACCAAAATGACGGGTTGTACTTGAATCTTCTTGTGTAAACACTTCAAATAGTTTGTCTATGTTCTCTGGCGCTATACCAATTCCGGTATCTTTTATTGTAAAGCTCATTAATAACTTTGAGTCGGTAATGTACTTGGAGCCGACAGTTAAACTTACTTCACCTCGGTGGGTAAATTTAAATGCATTATTAACTAAGTTAATTAAAATTTGTTTTAGTCGATGGCTGTCGCCAATAACCATTCTGTCTACTACATCTTTTGTATCTAAGAATACTTCAAGACCTTTGCGCTGGCCCTGTAACGCTAAAGAGCTAATCATATCGCTACATACTGTAACAACATCAAATGTATGATTATCAATATCAAGCTTACCCGCTTCTATTTTAGAAAAATCGAGAATATCGTTAATCAGGTTCATCAGAGAGTTAGCACTGCTATTAGCTAATTTTAAGTAATGGTATTGTTGTTCACTTAAGCCATCTTCTTTGAGCATTTCAAGCATACCCAAAACGCCATTCATCGGTGTGCGTATTTCGTGAGATATATTTGCTACAAAGTCACTTTTTGCTTGGCTCGCTGCTAATGCTTGATCAATTGCGCGCTCTAGCTCAATAGTCCTTTGTGATACTTTTAGCTCTAAAGTACTGTTTAAGCCTTCAAGCTCTGATTGAGTATTTTTTAATGAGCTAATATTTCTTAAAATAGCCGCTACCTGATAACGGTTATTGTAGACATCAAAAATACTACTGAGCGTAATTGAAAAGTATTGTTTGTTGCCATAACCATCTGTGTAGATAGCTTCAAAGGGCATTTTTGCTCCGTTTGAAATAGTCTCTTCTATACAGTTATTATCGGCCTCATTTAAGTCAAATAAAGAAACAAAGTCAGGGCTAATGCCTGAAATTGAATTACCGAAAACCTCTTTAGCTGTATTATTAAAGTGAACAATTTCGCCGTTTTTCTCAATTGTAAAAATAGCATCCAGAGAATTTTCTATTACTTTATTGTTTTGCTCTTTTAGAGAATTAATTAACAACTTACGGTTTATAAAACGTTGGTATAAAAAGGCAATAACTAAAAATACGCTAAAAAATACCACTAGCATTGCAATAAAATTTTGACGCCTCTCGTTCACCTTTGCAAACAACGTTTTAGTATCAATACTCACACCAAGCTCTAAAGGTAACATCGCAATATCACCATCAAGCGAAATACGCTTTTTTAACGTGTAAGCAATTGGGTAATTACTTATTGGTAAAGTGCCTTGCTC
Organism: Pseudoalteromonas sp. SWXJ133; assembly: GCF_015864365.1. Classification (NCBI taxonomy): domain Bacteria; kingdom Pseudomonadati; phylum Pseudomonadota; class Gammaproteobacteria; order Alteromonadales; family Pseudoalteromonadaceae; genus Pseudoalteromonas; species Pseudoalteromonas sp. SWXJ133. The sequence goes on along the minus strand of NZ_JADYXJ010000009.1, from coordinate 119,593 downwards.
TGCCATTGTGGTTTCAGTAGAAAATTCTTCAGTCCATGTTTTTGCTTTATTAAATTCAAAACCGAAGCGTAATTGAGGGGTTGGATGATATAAAAATTCACCTTCATTATTCATTAGGTAAATTTGTGTTCCTTGTGGAGATTCAACCGTCAAACTTTTTATTAATTTATCAGCAAAGTAGTTAGTGACCAATATTGCAAAAATTTTATTTTTTTCATCAAAAACAGGTTTAGCTACACGAAAAGTACTTATATAAGGTTCTTGTATCTGCCCATTTTCACGGTTGTAGTTAATAGGAGAAATATAAACACTTTTATTATCGAGCATACTCGCTTTTATCATGTAATCGCGTTGGCCTTTCTTTTGTAATTGCAGACCTTGCAGTCGATTAATTTCTCCGAGTTGGTTTCGATCAACTCTGACAACTTCTTGTCCACCATCTTCGAGCGTAATATAGCGAGCTTGCAATATACTGTCATCAGTCTGCATAAAGCCTGTAAAAATACTTGCTAAACGCTCTTGCCAAACATCAATGGGCGTTCCAAGAATTGGATCAATCAGTTTATTTTCTTTTGCGCGGGTAATACCTTGAATAGGAGGAGTTGCATCTAAAAAGCGGATTGCGGTAACACTATCTTTAAGGTGTTTTTTTAGTGAAAGGCTTTTTGTTTCAAGCTCACGTTTTAATTCTATTTGAGCTGAATGGTAAACATCACTTCTTACTTTTTGATCGAACATGTATAGAGAAGGCAAAGCTATAAGAACAAATATTATTGTTGCAACGAGCATTAATTTATTATTTTTTGTTACATTCAACAAAATATTTCTTTTTAACATTTACTTCACCACTAGATTTTAATACCGCTATTATAGAGCAATAAAAGCTAAAAAGGACCCCGAGACTAATCAGTTATGACTATTAATTTACGCCTTTAGCGTAAAAAAATACTAAATCATTAGTTTTAATCCCACATAAATAACAGATAGCGGTATAAATAACGTTCTAAATGATTAGGTTTATTTTTCAAAATTTTAGCAGTGCGCAATCCCTTTTTTAAAAAATAAGGTAACGACAATGCAGCTTAAAAAAACAACAGATATAGAGGGGGATTCATTCAAAAATTTAATTCTATGATGAGTATCATTGAAAACGGCCCATAACTTACTGACAACAGACTCCTTTAAAAGAACCAACTAGTCCTATAAGGCTTATTATATGTGTATTCACTCTATAACGCCTGTTTCCTTAGCAATACTCTCTAAATTCTTCAAAAATTGAATCGATTCATGAGTTATGTCTTTGACCTTAAACTGCGCTTTTATTTCGAGTTCACCTTCATCTATTACACTGTTACTAACAGTCTTTAAAGAAACGGCTTTCCCTTCATTATACAATGTGATTTCAGTCGGCATTTTATTTGTGTCGTACTTAAATTTACGCATGAAATCTATTAAAGGCACATCTAAAAAACCAACAAATGCTTTTCCAAAATAAGTATCTTCTCGTGCTCGCTTTAAAAGCCAAGTATATTCAGCAGATGATATAAATTGGTTTGGGAATGAACTCGTCTTTACTGTTTGGACTTTTTCATCATCAAAATACCCTATAAATAAATTATCGCCTTCCTTTTCGTAGGCAATATAATTATTAGGGTCGTTTTTAGGATCAAGACTCATTTCATAAATTTGTTCTTTAGTAAATCCTGGCGCATATTTCATCATATCAGTAAAAGCTTTATCACTATTTTCTTTATTTAAAGCATAATCTAATCTGTATGCGATATTTTTTTGATGATCTAAAATATATTGGCCATCATCTTTAATAGTCATTTCTGTAAAGGTTTTATTTGGCAAAACATAGTCTGTACGAAGGTATTTATCGGTGACTTTTATTTTTATGTATGCAAAATGATTTAACTCTTTAGTTACTTGATAATTGAGTGAAAGGTTATTTTTCGCGTGTGCAGAACAACATAAACTTGCAGTGAGTAATATTATAAATTTAAATATATTTTTCAAAACCTTATCCTTAAAATTTAATGGTTAAAAAGCTACATAACTACAATGGCTTATAATTAACACTATCAGTAACCCAACACTAAATACAGTACCTATTAAAGAGATATAACTTTTGGCAGAGCAGTAGCAAGTATAATGAGTATAAATAACAAAACGAATAATCCCATATGAAGTTTAATTGGATAAACCATTTGGCTTGTTCTGTCTAATGAGACTGGGTATTTATATTTTAATAATGAGAACACAAGTGCTTTAGTATCAACACTATAATGCGATAGTGCAATGCTCTGCCCCTTTGTTGTATTGAATACCAGTGAAATTAAATACGGCCTTTTAGTTTTTCTTCCAATTGAGCCTTCAACTGAGTTGTAATCGTAATTCCACTTAGCCTCAATACTAATAATATCCTGTTTAGTTAATATTCGTGGTGTTTTATCAGTGAATAGTAACGCGGGTAAATAAAGCTCGTCATCGTTTACTATGATGGAGCTTAAGGGCGCTGTTTTTATAAAATAGTATTTATTACAAACAATTACCCTAGCAAAGTAATAACTTACATAAGTTATTACTAAGAATGCTAAAGATGGTTTCCAATTTTGTGATGAAAACGCAATAAATAATGTAAGCAAAGCAAAACACACTACGATAAAATGAACTAAGTTTTTCTTACTATCAGGGAGCGGCAGCGCGCACCTGAGGATAGGAATATTATTTTTAGCCTCCGCATTACCCAAAATATTATGTTGCGGAAATATTTTTGTAAATTTGCTCACCGTTGCTGAGTTTGTTTTTTCAGCCTCGGCCTCTTCTCGTTTAGCTGTATAAACGCGCTCAACGGTTGACAGCTTACTTACTACTAAATGCGCTTGTTTGGCTTGCCTAAAACACCTAAACGTATAAGTGCTCAATTTGCCTTGTACTGAGGTGTAATTAATATCTATGATATTTATAGCTTTATCTGCTCTAAACGATATTGTGTTTATACTGTTTGTATCAATGGTATGGTGGCTAAACGTGAAGATTTTTTTCTTAAAAAAATAAGCGCCTAACTTTATATCTATTTGATTATTGTGTTCATCAAATTTTAATCGATGTTGAAACATCAAAAGCGCAATAATTAATAAAACATCAAGCCCATCACTTGTATCAAAAATCAAACCTTGACTTAAAACACCTAATACAAGCCCTGCTACAGTTAGCCAAATGAGTAACCATTTAATCGTTTCTAATAGTGATTTTAATATAATTGATTTAGCCAAAATTCCCTCTTTAAATAAAAAGAGCATGCTTAATTGCATACTCTCATAGTATATAAATACTTAAGGTATTCAAAAACTAATTAACTAGACGCAACAATTATTATCCAGCCATCTTCTTCTGTTTTTTCAAAAGCGCAACCCGTAGAGTAACTACGTTTATCACCTGATTTAGCTTCAATCCTAACGGAAGCATTTTTTTTAGGTGCTTTAGTAGATATTTTAATAGAGGTAATTTCAAAATTAGGATCTTGTGCATACTCCTGAAACTTCTCAGCTTCTTTACTCAAATATGCAATCGCGCGTTTTTGTTCGTCTTCCGTATCTTTAAAATGCTTTGGTACAAAAGACATCAAGGTATCAATGTCTTTATCAGCTTTTGCTTGTCTAAACTCTTCGCATTTTTTTATAAATAATGGATCTTGATTATCCTTAGCAGGCAAATTTACGTTAGATTCATCAGCAAATGCTGCTGTACTTAATACCATAATGCTAAAAAGGGCTATTAATTGTGATTTCATTTAAAATCCTTTGTTAACGGAACAAATAAGGGGGATGTTGTGTAAATATTAAGCTTTTCACTTTTATTGTTCTGCTCTGTAGCAGTGGCGTCCATTGTAAATTCAAAACCGCCCTCAACTGGTTTCCAAGTAAAACTGTCTACATCAGGAGGACCAGATAAAATTCGTCCTTCTTTATTAATACATGCTAAACCTTTTAATAAGCTTTCTTCGTTTTCTAGCGCCCACAAGTCCTTTCCCATTACAGACAAGAGGATGGTGCAACTATGCTTACTACTTTCTATATCTACATCATATATTAACATGTCACCTGATTGAAACTTAACAGAATTTTTAACAACAGCCGTTACTGAATGGGAATCTACACACCCTTGCAAAAATAATGAGCTGAGCAATACACACATGGTTTTTTTTAACATAACGTTCCTTATATACTCTTAATTATTATTTTTACGTTCACTTTTTAGCTTTTTATATAAATTATCTGCCACTACTGTGGCCTTACCGATAATGCTATAAGAGTCATCTTTTAAAAATACATCAAGCGAGTCTTGCCGCAAATTTTCTTCGTACCAATATTTAAACTCTTTGTATGATACTAAATCACTTATTTTATTTTTTAACTGCGGCACGTCGTCAACTTTATTTTGATACCCAAAAGCACGTAAAACAAAAGATTTAAGCGTACTATCAACACTTAGCTCTATTTGGCTATCATCGGTTATGTAACTTTGAAATAATCGAATGCCGTCTTTGTAATAAAGAGATATATATTCAGTAGTTGAGCTTATTTTTACCTGTGTGTTATTAAAGGCATTTATATCATTAAACTCTCCGTCTAAATTATCTACATAAAAAGGCCCTTTAATATTTAAGTAATCTGGTATAACAACCTTTAGCGATATAACCTGCTCTTTTTTGATACTTGAGTAGTTACTTTCACCATATACATTTTGTAAGCTAAACCAGCCTGTACCAACATCGCTAGGTACAATAAAACTAGCATTAGTATCATTTATATAATCCAACTTTATTGTTGGGCCATCTGCAAAAACTAATGAAGTTCCACTCTCTAATTTTCCACCTATTATTAGTGCTTTATCGCCTTCAACTACATTTCTAGACGGGATATCTGTAATGATTGGTGTTTTTGGATGTAGTAACGTCGCATCAATACTATTGGTTTTATAGCCATCTATAGCTAGAAAAAATGTAATTGGTTCGCCACCTAGGGCAACCTTTGGATAATTACGTATAACAAATTCAATTTTACTATCTGATGTAATCGTCACTGGTAAATTAACGACTGGCTGTTTGTCGTCACCTTTTAAAATTACCAAATGTGCCACATTACCTTTTAAGTTTACTGTGTTTAAATTAGCAGGAAAAAACGGCCTAACTTTGTTAATAAATACTGCTTGTTCACTATGGGAATATGTTGCAGTGCTAATGGCCGGGGTATTTGATGGGTATAAGTTACTTATTTCAATTAGTTTTTGTAGTGGCTGTGGATCATTTTCATCAAACAGAAAATCTCCATCATCGTCAGTATCTAAAAAGTTAGGGATTCCATCACCATCAAGGTCATAACGGATAAATTCAACTAAGTTTAATTCTTCTGAATCTAAAACAGCATTATTGTCACTATCTAAGTCTATAAATGCTGGCTTTTTATCGCCATCTAAATCGTAGGTTGATTCTATATTATCAGTAATGCCATCATCATCGCTGTCTAAATCATGCCAATTTGGAACACCATCATTGTCGACATCGTGGCTAAAGTTAAAGTTAGATGTATAAATATGGTACTCATTACCATCTGGGACTTTATCACTATCGGTATGCTGACCTAGGTAATTCATTTCTAAGGCCTGCTCTTTATTATTAGGGACTCCATCTTTATCAATATCAATAAATGCATGCACTGAATACGTAAAGCTATCTGCACCTAAGTTATTTCTATCAGTAATACTTAAATTATATTCACCCGCTTGCTTAGGTGAGAAAGTAATAGCTTGCCCCACTTTACCAACATGCTCAATGTTGGTTGGTATAGTAGAAATAACATCGCCATAATTATTAATGATGGTTAAAGACGGTGTAAAACGTGAATCATCTTTAAAAAGTACAAACGTCACAGATAAGTTTTCAAATAATATAGAACTAGGTATAACAAATTTAAAATCATCTATATCTACATTTTCAGAAATAACCCCCGCAGCCTTAAAGGGTATATTCCCAACTGGATTTGCTTGGCCAACGTTATTATTAAACTCTTGTTCTTGAACAACCGTAATTGTGGTTTTATCCGCATCAAACGGATAGTCATCCTGTTCATCAGGCACGCCATCGCCGTCTTCATCTTTGTTTTGCCACGTACCTACATGGGAAGTTGATTGAATAGTATTTGCGTGTGATGGTGTTGTATAGGTTAGCGAACTAAAAGCACAAATGGCGCTTAGTAATGAGAGGGAAAATAGTGGTATTTTCAAGAATCCATCCTTGTTGGTTTATCCATAAAACATTTACAGTTATAAACTGTACCTAATTTATATAAAGTATGCAATTTAATCAAAAGTGATTCTTAGAGTAATCAACTGTATATACTTTAAGCTAAATTAAAGTCATATTTAATATGAGTTTTTTGTAAGTCCTTTATAAAATAGTGATAGCAAACCGTACATACTTAAAAGTCCGCCACCAATCATTAACCCAAAAGTAATTGTTTGTGAAAATTCAGGCTGAATTGCAAACCGATATAACCCTACACTTAATAGCGTGATCCCCAATACGGCAATTAAAATAATACTTACAAACCCTTTAATCATAACGTTCCCTCTGTTTTAAACTTTGTGTATTGATGAATACTTTTTAAATAATCATTTAAGCTAAAATTTCTGCTTGAGCTAAAAAATTGACTTCAAATACCCTGCCCCCATCCAATACAAATAAAGGCCTATCATTACAAAGTTTCCACCCATTGACATAACCCGCAGCAAAATGAACACAACACTGCCACCGCCATCAGTAAGGCTATACTTGTAACTCACGGGGTAGTCAAAATAAATGCAAAGATAAAGCAAGTTTAATGTTGCGATGGTATTTGGTTTAATTGTATAGAGTTCATTGTTTTTTAAAACTACAACAGCTTGGGAAATATGTGATTGTTTTGATTGATAGCCTTGCCCGTTTGAGCGCATATACCCGTAGCTAAATTGTATGTAATCTATATCTGCTTTAGCCATAGTTATATGTTGCTGTTTAGATAATGGCTCTGTAACTATAGTTAATTCATCTTTACTTACTTCAAACGCGGCTTTGTAATTAAAGCCATACCGTTGCCAAATTAACACCTTTCGTAAAAGCCATAGCCCTAGAAATAAAGGAATATATATATAAAATAACCCACTAACCCAGTCCTCTTCAACCCAAACATGGCTATACAACGCAAGCGCTACTAATGCGATTGCAAATAAAAGCTCAATTCCTAAATTTAGCCTAAATAATTTAGTCACTACCGGCGTAGTAATTTTACTTGTAGGGGTAAGGGCGTCTTTTTCTGGTAAATTTACGAGCCTAAACCAAAATTTGTCATCTAATTGTATATCTAACTTTTCGCTTTGCATTACCAATCTCAACAGTAAATTATAAAAAAGAGCACGTAATATCAATTACATGCTCTTCTACTTTTAACATGCGCTACAACTAATCTTGCAGTAAATTAACCATATACCAATTGCCGTCTTTTAAACCAAAACGGCATTTGTCATACACTGTGCGCTGCTCTTTAAGTCTTTTGTCATAGGCATCAAATTTGTAATATATAAATGCTTGCTCTTTATATCCCCACCTTTCATACGTTTCTTCTACAACACTATACTTAGTGTCCTCAGAGTAGTTAACAAGCTTTGATTCAACAAGACGAAAGTTTTTTATACCATCGTACTCTTTTCCGAAGTATTTTTTATGTGTACTGTCAATCAGTTTTGTGATTTCCTTATCAGCATTAGGGATTTGGTCAACGGGTGTAAACAGCTGCTTAAATAGCTGTTTATCTTTATTTTTTACTATTTCTACCGCTTTAAAGCAGTTTTCTTTTGGGATTGTTAAATCAAGCTCGGCTTGGCAAGTAAAGCTTGCTAATAACGACAGTGGAATTAGGTATTTATTCATTATTTATCCTTAAAACATTAGGGCCTGAGCTATTCGATTGAGAAGCTAACCGTGTTACTTTTCCCAAACTGGTTACTTACCCAGTAGCGCCAGCCACTTAGTTGACGTGGCGTTTTAACTTTAATAGTTTTTTCATCTATATAAATGCTATTAACAGTCACATTATTAAAATGAACAACCGTCTGCTCATTAAAATTTTCACCTATAAGAGTAATTGTTTCTCCAGCACTGATGCTTCGCTTTTCAGTCCCTAAAAGTGGGGTTTTACTCTGGTTAACTTCAATCGGTAGGGGATCAGTAATAACCTCATCATGAGCTAAATATACATAAGCCTCGCCTATTTTACTTGGTAGCTCTACACTCATATATGTTTTGTTTGCTTCAATTCTAGCTATGGTAGGTTTTAAGTTAATAAGATCATCAGGGTATTGAAAAATAAAAAATTAAACAAAATTAAACTGGACAGCCACTCTAATTGTGCAAGCTAAACTGTGCCATAAAATCTACTTTTTAGGTTAAAAAACTTACCTTTCTTTATCTATTTCTTTTATTTAATTCATTAAATAAAACATTACCGCTGTCAAACCTAAATTACATGCATGAAAATAACTGCATAATTACAGTTTTAATTTTTTACTAAGTAGTTTAAGTTTTATGCGAGTAGCTTTAGGCAGTTACTGATATTCGCTCGCCGCTTTCGGTTTAAGTTTTCACTATAACCCTCCTGTGAGGCTGGCCTGCCCACTGCACCATGAAATACGCGCGAAAACTGGGTTGTAAGCTTTAACCAGTTTTCTGGAGATATATTCACCCTTTCCAGTAAAGGCAAGTGTGTACTTTCAATATACCCTCGCTTGTCTTCTCGTATACAACGTCCTGTTAATTCAACAAGTTCAAGGTACGATTTAAGCTCAAACGGTAATCCTTTTGGCATTATTTGACGAGACATTCCTGCAAAGCGAAGTAGCTGTTTTGGCTGCTTGCCTTCTTTTGCGCATATTAAGCGTACTTGAGCGCTGGTATGGTCTGACTCTTCTGGTGTGTCAGCCATCTTGGCTCTAATGGGGTTTAAATCGACATACGCCATACAGGCGGCAAGTGCTGCTTCATCTAGTAATGCTTGTGACGTAAAACGTCCTTCCCAAAATCTACCTGTGCAGTTATCTTCTTTATTTGCTCTGCGAGCAATGTTTTCATTTAACAACCGCATAAACCAGCTAATACTTGATAGGCGCTCTCGGTATTGCTTAACCGTTTGATTGAAAAAGATGAGTTCAACTTTACTTAGCTTTTCCCCCTGTATGTACTTTTGCGTAAGTACGGTCCCTTTACACAGTTTATGCCAGCGAATAACAATCGCTTTATCATTTAGCCTATTCGCTTTTTTATCATCAACATACAGTACTAAATGGGTATGGTTACTCATTACGGCATAAGCACACACGTCAATACAAAATATCTTGGCTAACTCAAGCAGTTTATTTTCAACCCAGCCTCGTCGATGCTCGTAAGACTTACCTGTAAAGTGGTCTTCACCACATAAAAATGCACGGCGCACGCAACGTGAAATACAGTGATAATATTTTGTATCAACCAAACTTATTTGTCGTTTTCTTGCAATTGCCATGTGATATTCTGCTTACTTTTTACACTACACAAAGGCTAGCCTCTAACTTCGAAAAGTGCAAAATTTAGGATGGGTGTCTTGTTAATAGTTGTATTACACAAAGCTATATAGAAAAAAGTTTAAAAAACTTTATTTTTAATTATCAAAAAGAGGCCGCTGGATAAAGTGGGGATCCCTCAGCCCCTCGGGTACAATCGTAGCTACATCATTATTGTTATTAAACTCTTCTTCTTGGACAACCGTAATTGTGGTTTTATCCGCATCAAACGGATAATCATCCTGGTCATCAAGTACCCCATCACCGTCTTCATCTTTGTTTTGCCACGTACCTACATGTGATGATTGGACTGTTTTTGCGTGAACGTCTGTTGTATATGTTAGCGAGCTAAAAGCGCTGCCTAAGCTCAATAATGAGAGGTGAAATAGAGGTATTTTCAAGAATCCATCCTTGTTTGGTTAGTCCATTAAAATAATAATTACTAGCCTAAAATTTATTCTGTTTTAGTTAATAAGGTCATCGTATCTAATTAATGTCAGGCATTCAAACTTTCACATCTATATAGGTACCTATTTATTGATAGATTTCGCAAACCAATCATGAATTGCAATACTGTATTTTCTTAGTAAGTTGTATCCTAAACAAATCGCGCCAGATTTAGTTAACAGGTAAGTCCTTCGCGCGACTTTGGCAGCGCCCCACACATCGTCTAGCTTTATAACTTTGTTTTTGGCCCCTGTAGCTTTAACTATTAAGTCGCCATTACTGACTTTAAACCGTTTCCGGCCCATAACTAACGTACTTAAATACCCCCCTAACACAATTAATATTACTGATAAAACTGACTGAAAAAATACTGGTAAATATTGAGCCCCTACAAGGTGTTCATGATTAAATAAAAACCAAATAGTAAATAGTGTAAACAACCAAATTAGCATTATGAGCGAGTAAAATTGCGGTGATGTTACGGGTCTGGCCGTTATTATTAACTCACCACCGTTACTTTGTTTTAAGTAACGGTCATTAGGAATATCAGCTGACTCTGTGCTTTTAGTTTTTAAACCATCAATACTTAATTTATGCCTACGATTACCAGCTACTAGCGCCAAATCAGTATCAAAATGCGCCTCTAAAAAAGCAACTGATTTTAAAATATCTGAAAGTGTCGCAATGTTCATTGTGAGCTCTGGATAACTAAAAAATTTCATTGAAAAATGCTCTAGTATCGGTTTTTCTGGATCAAAGAATTTTTCAAACTCACCGGTTGTAAAACCACTTACTTCAACAAGGGATAACTGTGAATTAATAATGTGCTTTTTTTTAGTAACAAAGCCAAGCCAAGAGCGTGTACTCACAATATCTTTATTTTTTGCGTTTAGTATTACTTTATTGACTTTTAACACGGGCGTGCACAGCACCAGGCCCAATAAAATTATTATACTGGACCAAACTAGCTCACCTGTTTCATATATACCTATTACACTAATATAAATTAGCCATGCGCCTAAGCACATCAACAAATAGTGAAATATAACCCCTGAGACACCGCCATTATCTGTAAATATTAGCTGCTCATTGCATTGTTTTTGTAATTTATAACTCATTGATACACCAAAACGACAAATGAATTTTCATGATAAAAAGGAAGGCTAAACCTTCCTTATTGAGTTTAAGGTTTTTGACCTAAATACCAACGGCCATTTTCTGATTGCTTAAAATAACAGAGACTTCTTTTAGACTTATCCATTTCCCCAGCTTTAAATTCAAGCCTAATAGTTTTTGTGGCTTTTCCTTTATAACTGCCTTTTTCTATATTATTACTGATCTCTAAAAATTCATACTCAGTGATTGGCTCGTCACCAAACTTTTTGGTATGGTCGTCGAACCAGCTTTTCTCGATTTTATCTTCCATATTTTTTACTGATTCAGGTAATAAATAAAAAAACAGTGCGGGGTCATTTTTTAAATAACTGTTTACCATATAATCTTTACATACTGATTTTAAATTTTCATCTGAACCATCTTCAAGTCCATGAAAACGTTCCATAGCTACAGTTGATGCACTAAATAAACACCCTACTATGGCCGTTATTAATGTTTTATTTTTCACGTTTATTCCTTGTGTTTATTGTTTTATAATCGTTATGTCAATTTAACTCAGTTACCGTAACGATAAACGCCTATCAACCTAAGTATGTTTGCACAATAACTACGCTTGAAAGTACAGTTAAAAACTGTGCTGCAAACATAATTGCAATAACCTTTATAACCGGTGGGAACAAATAAGATACTTCTACAGGTGTTCTTTTAGTCATGACTTCTACCATTTCAGGTAGCATAAAAAGGTTTATTCGATTAATAGTCAACGTGTCTTTATTAGTAAATAAAAATGTAGCATGAGTAAAAAATGGGAGCTTAATATTTTCATGGCGACTTATCGTTCCGCGGATACGCTTAACTATGGTGTAATCAAACTTACCGACTGTTACTCCTTCAATATCCCGATAGTAAAATTTCTTATTTACATTGCCAGTATCTTTAAATTCAAAATAGTCTTGATACAGAGTAATTGATTGTTTACTGCCACGTTTAAAAAACAAAATAGCGAATAAAAAAGCAAAGTAAAAGCCGGTAAAATAAAGTACAACATATTCAGCTCTTATATTGGTATCAAACACCCCACCTTCGCTTATAAAAAAACAGGTTAATAAAAGACCAACAATGTAAGCTATTACACTGTGTAGGTAGAGTTGTTTTTTAGTGAAATTTTTTAATAAAGGGTACGTTGTTAAATCGGCCTTACTATCTTTCTTAAGGCGTTCATCCGCACAATACGAGTTAGTAAATCGCCTAAATTTATTACACAAAAAGTCCATAAAGCCTCTTTTATAAAATCAAATATCCCTTTGACGGGTTAGATAAAAAATAACAAAATCATTAAGCAAAAAATGGTCAACAATAAAAAATAGAGAGGGAGCTTTGTAATTAAAGATGTTTTAAATTCAATACTTACATCATGCTTTTCTTTTAACCAGTCTACAAATTCAGGAAGCTGTAATATCGATAAGCGATTAAAAACCTGTTTTTGATTGTTTTGGTATTCAACTACCGCCCCGGTAATAATTTTAAATTGAGTACTTTTAGTCGGAAATACTTTTACCGTAACTTTAACTGGCTTCGTTAATTCAATGGGTTCTACACAGCCTGTATGTTTATCAACGGTTAAATCTTTGGCACATTTAATACTATGGTTAACCCATATAACAAAGCGGATTGTATTTATGAGTAATAAATTTAAAACTATTGATTGGATTAGTTGTGGATCTGAATAGGTAGGATACTTGTTAGGGGTAAGGTCTATACCGATTAATCCAAGAATAACGGCAACAAGTGTATTTATTAAAAAAAACATTAGCCACTGTTTAGTCGTTTTTTGTGGCCAGCGCCCCGTATTTTTTAGTTTATAATTATCATTATGTGCAAAAACAGGCATGTTTTTTACATTATTATAAACATATTGCGAGAGTGAGTCTTTCACGTTTTAAAAGCTCCTTTTTTCAATCATACTACTATGTAGTCAGCTATTTAGTAAAACAATTTACAATGAATATTCAAACTCTACAGGGCCAACAGTTCTTGCTTCATAACTTACACCATGATCCGCCACTAATTCACCATGAAAATTAAGCGTGGCTTTATTTCCACCAATAAATTTAAGTGTTGTATTAAAGTACTCTGATGTTATTGGCATGCCGACATTTTTATAGCCATCAAACGAACACCCTATCAATAAGTTGTTAATACCCGGACCATCTATCTCAGTTTTATTTTCAAGGATTTTACCGGGGAAGCTTATTTCACAGTATTCTTGTTTATTATCTCTTTCTAAATCAAAAAACACACTATGGAAAGGGTGACCTTTATTATCAGCTGGTTTAAAATTTTTAAAATGAAGTTATTTTAATTTCATCATTGGTACAACCTGTTAATAAAACTAAAATGACGGTAGCTACTATAATAAAAAAATTTCATATTATTCCTTTTAAAAAATAATATTTTTAAGAATTACAAAGCACCTTACTTATTAATCTTAAGTAAGGTGCTAAATAAATATTCTTATTAAATGCTCGTTTTATACCATTTTTTTGTATCTTTATCCAAACCGAACTCACAAAGAAAATGAGAACGGCCAGTTTTTATATTTAAAAAGCCAATTCCCACTTGAACTTTTTTTTCTATATTAAACAAAAAATTATTTTCTTCTTTATTTATAATTATGAATTCTTCAGGTTCATAACCTGCTGTTTTAATAGACTCATTATACTTAGCTGCTTTTTTTAAAAACATTTTATTTAAGTACTTTTTAGCTTTTTCTTTAGCTTCAGCATTGGGGTGAAAGTCCTTTATATATGAGTCAAAGTCCTTGTTCACAATTTTTATGGCGTTGTCGTAACACTTTTCAACAAAAAATTGTTTATCGGGTACCGCACTCGCGGAGTAAGAAAAAAATAAAAACATTGGTAAAAATTTATAGAGTTTCATAATTATCCTTAACTAAGTTTTGGTTTTACTGTTTTCAAAATAAATAACTTATTGATGCTTGCTTATTAGTTATATATTGAGTTTTTTGAACTCGCTATTGCTTTATTTAACAAAGATTGATATTTGGATGAATTATCATCAATGAAACGAGGGTTACTTAAGTTAGATTCAATAAAGTTAGCAAATACTTTAACGTCTTCGTTCAAAGTTATTGTTTTAAAGGACTCCTTCCACCTTCTCTGATCTATGTTATTTCCTAAAGCACCACTATACCAAACTGAAGATGCGGCTATATGAATTGGCGTAATCACAACGCTTTTATCTGCTTGAAAAACAACTGTATTAAGAAATTCACGAGGATAATCATTTTCATTTTTATCAATATAAAGTGACATAACTACATCGCTTTCGCCACCAAAAGTAAAATTAACACTTAAGTCTTCGCCAAGCAGTTCTTCTTGGTTTATAGGTGTTTTTAAGGAGGTAACTAATAATGATGCTAATGTCTTAGTAGGCATTTTTAATTGGCTATAATCTAAGAACACCTCATCACCAATATTAATTGCAACTGAATTGCTTGTCCCATAGGTTGTTTTGGCTGTTAATTTAGCTTCAGAGCTAGCTCCATCAGGGACAACAAAGGTCAACTTTTCTTCATTTGTAATTGAAGGTTTAACTTCTATATCATTAATAAAAACAAGCGTATCATCAGAAAAATGTTGCCCTGTTAGACTTACAGTGTCACCCACCGAATAGTAATCAAATTCAGGTTTTAATATTAAAGGAAGATTACGGTTTGATTTATTCACATTAATTGAGTTGGAACGCTTACCGTTAGAAAAATAAAACAGAGATTGGGTATACTCTGGGAGTACAAAGGGAGCATCTTGCATTGATGATACTTTTTTATTGATAGGCGGTAAATTTTTAGCTCGTTTGAATACGAGCATACCCTCGTTATCAAGTCCTTTACCCTTTATTTTGTGCGTCCCATTCTCTACAAAAAGCCCATTATACGACTGGCCCTTAAAAATATAATTTATAGTGCTTATTTCTTTATAATCAGCTTCGCCAGGGAAAGTTGAGTCGACTATTTTTAATGGGTTAGCATCATTTAAGTCAAGTAACCCATCGTTATCGTCATCAACATCGGCATAATTTGGTACTCTGTCTCCATCAGTATCGGCTGGGAAAGAAATAAGGATATCCTTAACTTCATTTTTATCGACATTTCCATTGCCATCTGAGTCAAGGTCTACAAAGTTGCCCAAACCATCTTGATCCTGGTCTGAAACACCTTCGATTTTATCTGGTATGCCATCTGCATCACTATCATCATCCAGCCAATTAGGAATACCATCCAAGTCAACATCATGTGAATATGTATTAATATCTAAATAAACATAAAACTCTGTACCGTCGAAAATTCTGTCTTTATCAGAGTCTATATCGTCCACAATTAAGCCAAAAGCAGGCTCTAGACCATCATCTATGTAATCTATATCTACATCAAAAAAGAGTTTTGCTTTATATGAAAAGTCCGTATTTCCTCGCGCATCATCATCCGTAATAGCTAAGTAATAAGTACCTGCAGCTGGAAGTGTAAAATTAGATGCAGCTCCAATATTACCAATAGCAGTAAAGTTTGATTTAATTTCTTCTACCGACGAACCAGTTGAATTGAATATAAAAATGTTAGGCCTGAAAATTGAGTTAGTCGTGTTTAGTACAACAGATACACGCTCAGCCTTATTTGTTGTGAATTTAAATAAATCTAAATCAGCTGTATGCTGCACTACACCTGAAACAAAGTATGGGATCTCTGAAGTCAGGTTTTCTGCTTTGGCTAAATTGTCGTTTAACTCCGTTTCTTGATAGTACTTCGCTTTAGCTAAGTTTGCATCAAACGGGTAATCATCTTGTTCATCAGGCACACCATCGCCGTCTTCATCTTTATTTAGCCAAGTACCTACGTGGGGGGCTGGCTGAATTGTTTTTACTTGTGAAGGTGTTGCAAACGTAAGTAAACTAAAAGTACTGCTTACACTAAATAGTGAGATATATAATAGGTGTGCTTTCAAGAATCCATCCTTGTTTTATAATCCATAGTTCAGCCCATAAATTTAAACTATTTAATCACCGAATACAAACCACTTTAAAAATTGGCTTCAAAAACAAAAAAGCATCACTAAAGTGATGCTTTTTATTACCAATAAATTCTTACCTAAATAATACATCTTCTCGGTTAAACCATTTAACGCAAAATGCCAGTAGCCCTGCAGCAATGATTGCTGTTGCTAAAAATATTAAGCCTACAAAGGTGTAATCAACAGTCCCTTTTACTATTTCTTTAATTGCTAATGCTACGTTTGTAACAGGAATGAATGCTGTTTTAGCAGTAAGCTCCATATTTGGCATTATTGAAATAATAATAGGGAAAAACACGCCCATGCTAAGTGGAGCCATATAGTTTTGTGCTTCTTTAAACGTACGTGCGTAGATAGATATAGCCAAGGCTAAAGCCGAAAATATAGCTGCTACAGGTAATAGCAGTACAAATATCATCAGTAAATCGGTTACCGCTAATGTACTAAATGCCGCTTTAATAAAATCAAGATCAGCAAATGCTAATGCCAGTGCTATCCAACAGCCCATACTTAAGACCGTTATGGTTGTGGAGGCAATGGATGTAGTTAACAAGGTTATAAACTTACCAAGCACGAGCTCTGTACGCGTAATAGGTGTAAGCAGAAGTGTTTCTAGTGTGCCACGTTCTTTTTCGCCTGCGCCTAAATCAATAGCCGGATAAGTTGCTCCCATTAATACCAGAGGAATAAGTAAGTAAGGTAGGAAGCCGCCAATTTTTTCGCCTAGGTTTTCACGTTTATCGGCTGTATCTACTTTTATTACTTCAATTGGGTTAAGAATAGATTTTTGAACAGACTCTTCAATACCAAAACTGATTAGCTTTTGAGTTTGCAGCACGTCACTGTATTCTTTTGCGAGCTCTTTAACGCGTTCGAATAAAAAGTTGATAGATTTTGAATCGTTAAACACAACCTGCCACTGGCTTTGTTCACCGCTATCTAAAGTTTGCTCAGCATGGCTTGGTAAATAAATACCCATATCAATATCGCCAGCTATAACGCCTGCTTTAAGATCTTCAATGTTATTAAAGGTTTTAGCACCTTTATAAAGCTCAAAACTTTTGTGATAAAACACTTTGTCAGTAAATTCTTGTGCGTATTCACCGTTAATAATAGCGTATGTATTTACTTTTTGTTCTGCGTCCATTGCTGCTTGTGAGCTTATAAATGCCATTACGGCAAACAATAATGGAAATATAGCAACAGGTAGCGCTACAACAAACAGTAGCGTTTTTTTATCGCGAAGGAGTTCTCTTAATTCCTTTTTAAATACTTCAAACATCATGTTTCTCCGTTAATATATTCATAAAGGCTTGGTTTAGCTCTTCGCTATTACCTGCTTGTTTAAATTCTTCTACTGTCCCGTCAAAGCAGCTAACGCCTTCGTTGATTACAGCAACTCGGTCACATAAAAGTGCAACTTCATCTAAATGATGGGTAGAAAAAATAACAGGAGTACCTTGCGCCTTTAAACCCTTAATAAATTGAATAACGGTTTGCGTGGTCATTATATCGAGACCCGTTGTTGGCTCATCAAGCACCACTACTGCTGGGCGATGTACAACAGCACGCGCTATATTTGCTTTTTGCTTCATACCTGTTGATAGGTTTTCTGCGCGTTTATCTACAAACTTACGCATATCAAGCAATGTAAATAGCTCATCACAACGCGATGCAATATCGCTTTTGCTCATACCGTGGAGCTTTGCAAAATACTCTATGTTTTCTTTTACAGTTAAGCGGCCATACAAACCGGTAGAGCCCGATAAAAAACCGATAGACTTACGCCCCAGTAGCGGTTTTTTTACAATGTCGTTTCCGGCAATTGTTATTGAACCTTCATCGGGCTTTAACGCGGTTGAAATCATTCTAAGTGTCGTTGTTTTACCCGCACCATTTGGGCCTAGCAACCCAAGTACTTCACCCTTTGCGCAGCTAAAACTCACATCTCGTACTGAGTGAAAGTAATCTTTATCTTCACGAGGGTCGATGTCGTCTATTTTATTTTTTTTGTGATCTTTAGTTAGCTTAAATTTCTTTTTAAGCCCAGCAACTTCTATCATGTTCGTATCCTTCGTTTCGCTCTAAAATAATCTGTATTGTTGTAAAATGAGTCGTCTTTGTTTTCGTCATACCAGCCCGGCACACCTAATAAAGGCAATGGCGAAAGTTTTTTGTTATCAGCTAAGCAGTTGTCTGTATTAATCATCTCATAAAGGGCTTGGTCAAGGTACTGGTATTGCGTTACTAAATCTTTACAAAATATTTCATTAGGTACACAAACAAATAACGCTTTACCTGTTAAGCCTATATAAGGTTTAGTAAGCATTTCGTAATTTGCATGACCAAACATAAAAGGCTTTATTGTTTTACCCCACTCATGTTTGTGTTCAACAAATGCTGTTTTCCATTGATGATCGCAAAGCCACTGCTGCCATTTACTCTCACTTATAGCTAATACAACACCACATTCATCAAAGAGCGTTAGCGCATTACGATGCTTAGTACGCTGTTGTATTCCATGTTCAGCTATATCTTGCACATGACGCTGGTTAATAAGTGCTTTGGTTTTAGGAAATAAACACCAAATAAAGCCACCAAATAAGTCATGCCAATTCTCATTGCGTGTAGGTACAACACCCGTTTCAAAAATAACCTGTTCGTAATAACGATCGCCAAAATCTACCTTTGCATCATCTTCAAAAGTAATAGGTATATTATTCGCATTAATAGCGGTTAAAAATGGAGTAAACCACTGCGGCGCAGGCCAATCTGTTAGCTCGTTAACTTTAAACAGCTCACGTAAGTGCGAAAATGCACCGGTTTCTAAACTGCTGATTTGCCACTGCTCGGGGGGAGTAAAACGCTTCATTTAAACCTTTAACAATTTATGCCTATAATTTACGAGAAGTTTACCGCAAAAACTGGTTCTACTTAATAGAAGTTAATATACTAATCACAACTTAAAACAAGAAAAGAGCTGACATGAAACATTATTTCTCTCTCACACTCCTTGCCACTGCTGTTTTAGCAGGCTGTGCAACAACAAGTATTACGCCTACTGATGTAACCAATGGTTATAACAGTATTCAAGCTGATGAACTGGCTAAACATGTAAAAGTACTCGCTTCAGACGAATTTGGTGGCCGTGCTCCTTCATCGCCTGGCGAAAAGCTAACGCTTGATTATTTAACTGCGCAGTTTAAAGCTTTAGGTTTGGCTCCTGGTAACGGCGATAGTTACTTACAAGAAGTGCCACTGGTTTCACTTGAAGCAGATGCGAACATGGTGCTTAGTATTGGTGGTAAAGACTATCAATATAAAAAAGACATGGTTATGGGCAGTAGCCGCATAAGCGCACAAGAAGGCATAGAAAACTCTGAACTTGTATTTGTGGGGTATGGCGTTAATGCACCTGAATACAACTGGAATGACTACGAAGGCTTAGACGTTAAAGGCAAAACAGTGGTAATGCTGGTTAACGATCCGGGCTTTGCAACAAAAGATCCCGCTTTATTTACTGGCGATGCGATGACCTATTATGGTCGTTGGACATACAAATACGAAGAAGCGAGTCGCCAAGGTGCCGCTGGTGCAATTATTATTCATGAAACAGCACCTGCATCTTACCCTTGGTCGGTTGTTGAAAACTCTTGGAGCGGCGAGCAGTTTGGTTTTCAAAAAGAAAACAACAATATGGACCGCGTTGCAGTTGAAGGCTGGGTTACAACTGACGTAGCAAAAGAACTTTTTACTAAAGCCGGTTTAGATTTTGATACTGCGAAAGTAAACGCAGCTAAAGGTGCTTACCATGTTGATATGGGTGACTTAACCGCTTCTGTTAGTATTAAAAACACAATTAAAAAATCAGTGTCGTACAACTTTATCGCCACTTTACCTGGTAGTGAAAAACCAGATGAGCATGTTATTTACTCGGCTCATTGGGATCACTTAGGTACAGACAAAACACGTAAAGGTGATCAAATTTATAACGGTGCACACGACAATGCAACGGGTACCGCTGGGCTAATTGAAGTAGCCGAAGCTTTTACTAAATTACCAAAGCACCCTAGCCGCTCAATGACTTTTTTAGCGGTAACTGCTGAAGAGCAAGGTTTATTAGGTTCTAAATATTATGCGGCAAATCCAGTGATCTCAGCTAATAAAACAGTGGCTAACATAAACATGGATAGCTTAAATTTATTAGGCAAAGTAAAAGACATGAATGTGGTTGGTATTGGTAAATCACAAATGGATGAGTTTTTAGAAACTGCGGCTAAAGAGCAAGGCAGAACAATATCTGGCGATCCTAAACCATCATCAGGTGGCTATTACCGCTCTGATCACTTTGCATTTGCTAACATGGGTATTCCAGCCATGTACGCAGGTGGCGGTACTGTTGCTGCTGATGAAGAAACAGCTAACTACCGTAAACGTATGAGCTTAGTACTTCGCGGTTGTTACCATCAACCATGTGACCGTTACCGCGATGAATGGGATTTATCGGGTGCGGTTCAAGACTTGCAGTTGTTTTATAAAGTAGGTTTTGATATTTCTGAGCAAGCGCAATGGCCAACATGGAATGCAAACTCTGAATTTCAGCGTAAGTAGCACTATTTAATCACAGTCTTAAATTCAAGTTTAAAGCAACTTGAGTTTAGCTATCGAAAAACTCAAACAGAGTAATCGATTTAAATAAATGTAAATGATATTGATTATCATTTAATTAAAATATACAGTGTGACCTAGTTAATTTATTAGGTCGCATTGTATGATTTCACTCCCTCACATTGGTTTTATTACTCCTGCCTCAAAACGATTTTTGAGCCAAAATAAACGCTTACTGCTGCCTTTATTTATTTTAACTTGCCTTGCAATACCGCAATTACGTGAAATAACAATGACCGCACTGAGTGATGCCTTTTTTCAAGTGAGTGTATTTGTTGCTGCAACCCTTTTAATTTATTACTACGCTATAGAACACTTACCTCAATTAGAGCTTAGTTATTTAAGCGCAAAATCACCGGTTCTAGAAATAAGCTTTGCCGCTATTTTAGGGGCATTACCAGGCTGTGGTGGTGCAATTATTGTGGTAACTCAATTTACAAAAGGCCAAGCAAGCTTTGGTGCTATTGTTGCCGTATTAACAGCCACAATGGGCGATGCTGCATTTTTATTACTTGCTACCCGCCCCACTGAAGGCCTGTTAATTATGGGAATAGGGTTAGTTGTTGGTACATTTAGTGGTTTACTGGTTAATGCAATTCACAAAAGTGATTTTTTACGCCCTACAGCGCAAGAACAAAAGCACCAAATTAAAATACTCTCAACTAATATTATTAAAATCAGTAAACCAGTTTGGATGATAGCAATTATCCCAAGCCTTATTATTGCCTTTTTAATCGCCTTTAATATTGATTTTAGTCAGTTTGGTAAGTACACAAATACAACTATTAGTATTTTTGGCGCTGCTATGGCTTTGTTTATTGTTAGTATTTGGGCACTTTCGTCAAGAGGTGAAAGCTATCAAGAAGTAACGTCAGAAGACGATGCATGTAACCCCACCTCTAAAATAATAAAAGTATTACAAGATACCCATTTTGTAACGGCATGGGTTGTAGCCTCTTTTATGCTATTTGAGATTTTGGTTAACATTGCAGGACTTGATTTAAAAACGTGGTTTGTACATTACGCCTATTTAGCCCCATTAATTGCAGTGCTTATTGGATTTTTACCCGGCTGTGGCCCGCAAATAATTGTTACAACGCTTTATATTCAAGGCATTATTCCCTTTAGTGCTTTAGCAGGAAACGCAATTTCTAACGATGGTGATGCGTTATTTCCAGCAATAGCAATGGCGCCCAAAGCTGCAGTTATAGCTACACTTTATACGTCTATTCCCGCATTAATAGTTGGTTATGGGTTGTATTTTTTTGCTGAAATTTAAAAGAATGAGAAATAAAAAAACAAAAAAGCTCAGCAATTGCTGAGCTTTTAACATGTTAAGTTATTCTTACTTATACAGTAGTTGGTTCTACTGCTAATTCTTTTGGATTTGGACCAAAATCGTTCTCACCTTCGTGCGAATCTTGCGCAAGGAAAACAATTAAAACAATCCAGCCAATTACTGGCACTAACCAAAGTAGTTGCCACCAGCCTGAACGGCCTGTGTCATGAAGACGACGAGCACCAGCACTTAAGCCAGGAATTAATAGCGCTAAGCTATAAATAGAGCCAATGAACATTGTACCTAGTGCACCATCAATCACATTACAAACTACTGAAAAAATAGTATTAAACAATACAAACATCCAATATGCTTTACGACGATTACGACCTGAAAAATCTGCGTAGCTGCGCAACGCGTTCATATAATGTTCCATGAAATTTCCTTAGTGTTATTTTTTATATTCCCTAACGGGGTTAATCTAATTACTTTTAGTAACATTTGTATCTTAATTAAAAACAGCTGACATTAAAACAAAAAACCAGCTAAAAGCTGGTTTTTATTACATATTAACAATTTAGCTATTAACTCATAGCCATCATCATTGCCGATGGGTTTTCTAAGTACGACTTCCATAGGTTATTAAAACGAGCAATAGTGCCCCCATCAATAACACGATGATCGCCAGACCAACTCACTTGCATAATAGCTTTACTTACAACCTGCCCACTTTCATCAAAACGCGGTAGATGCTGCAGTTTACCTAGCGCAACAATAGCCACTTCTGGTTTATTAATTATAGGGGACGCGATAGTGCCGCCAATAGCACCAATGTTAGAGATGCTAATTGTCCCACCTTTTAAATCATCCGGTGCAACACGGCCTTCTCGCGCTGAATGAGTTAAGCGGGTTAAATCATTTGCCACATCAACAATGCTTTTACTCTGGCATGATTTAATATTAGGCACTAACAAGCCAATTTTTGAATCAACCGCTATACCGATATTATGATCGTTATAATAGGTAAGCTCTGAACATTCATCGTTCACTTTTGAATTAAGTACTGGGTACTCTTTCATTGCTAGCGAGAGTGCTTTTACAAAAAATGGCATCATGGTGAGCTTAACGCCTTGTGCTTTGTACTGCTCTTTTAAAGCGCTACGCAAAGCTATAAGCTGTGTTAAGTCTATTTCATCACTAAACGTAAAGTGCGGAATAGTTGAAACCGAAGCTACCATTTGCTTGGCCATGGCCGCTTTAATGCCTTTAATTTGCTCTACTCGTACGCCACCGCTTTGATTCTGTGTTTGGTTTTGCACTGCACTTTGAGAAGCATCGCTATTAAGCGGTGAAGTATCAATAGTATTTGGCACTTCGCCTTTTACATACTCTTCAATATCTTGCTTGTAAATACGGCCATTTTTACCACTACCTGGTACACAGGTTAAATCAACATCTAGCTCACGAGCTTTACGACGAACCGCGGGGGATGCAACCGCTTTTTGATTGATAACTTTAGCAGTTTGCTGTGTTTTAACAGGGGCAACTTTTTCCGCGACGGCATTAGTTTGAGCCTTTACGACCGCTTGGTTTATATCAACATTTGGTTTTGCTGCACTGCCTGCAATTGTCATTTGAAACAACGGGCTATGTACTTTTGCTATTTCACCTTTCTGGTAATATAGTTTTTTTACTGTGCCTGTATATTTTGCCGGAATTTGTACTAATGCTTTGTCGGTCATTACGTCACAAACCGCTTGGTCTTCTTCTATTTCGTCGCCTTCAGCAACTAACCAATCAACAATCTCACACTCAACAATACCTTCACCAATATCCGGTAATATAAAGTCCTCAACCACATCAGCTGCATCATTAGTTTTATTTTCAGCTTGTACTGGCTCTTGTACTACTTCATTGCTAATGCTTTCACCTGCTACATCCATAGCGAATAAAGGGGCATGTACTTTAGCAATCTCACCTTTTAGATAATATAGCTTTGAAATAACGCCATCATGCACTGCCGGAATTTGTACTAATGCTTTGTCTGTCATAACATCGCAAATTGGCTGATCCTCAGATACGGTATCGCCTTCTTGTACTAGCCATTCAACTACTTCGCATTCAACAATGCCTTCACCAATATCGGGTAATATAAAATCTTTAGCCATGGTAACCCCTAAAAATCCAATGATTGTTTAATTGCAGCCAACACTTTTAGTGCATCCGGTACGTATTCTTTTTCAAGTGCCAGCGGGTATGGCGTATCTAGACCACATACACGTAAAATTGGCGACTCTAAATGCAAGAAACACTCTTGTTGTATTGTCGCGGCTATCTCTGCACCAAAGCCATTGGTTATAGGCGCTTCATGACTCACGATTAAACGGCCGGTTTTAATAACCGATTTAGCAATCGTTTCAACATCCCATGGTAAAATACTACGAAGGTCAATAACTTCACAGCTTATACCTTGCTCACTTGCTTGCTTTGCTGCATCTTCAATAATCTCCATTTGAGCACCCCACGCTAAGAGCGTAATATCGGCACCCTCTTGCACTACTTCAGCCGTGCCTAATTCAATGCTGTAATCTTCTTCTGGCACTTCGCCAATTGATGCACGATATAAACGCTTAGGCTCAAAAAATATGACCGGGTTATCGTCTTTAATTGATGCACGTAATAAACCTTTAGCTTGATAAGGGTTACGCGGTACAACTACTTTCAAACCCGGTGTGTGCGCAAAATACGCTTCGGGTGATTGTGAATGGTATAAACCACCGGCAATACCGCCACCATAAGGTGTACGAATAGTTAAGTTACCTACATTAAATTCATTACCACTGCGATAACGAAATTTAGCGGCTTCATTTACTATTTGATCAAACGCTGGGAAAATATAATCCGCAAATTGAATTTCTGCCAATGCAGGTGCACCAAATGCCGCTAAACCATTAGCAAAGCCTAAAATACCTTGCTCGGTTAAAGGCGTATTAAAAACACGATGTTTACCGTACTTCTCTTGCAAGCCCGATGTTGCTCTAAATACACCACCAAAGTAACCAACATCCTCACCAAAAATACAGGCTTGAGGGTGTTCATTCATCGTAATATCGAGAGCAGAGTTAATTGCGTGGAGCATGTTCATTTTAGCCATTACTTAATTCTCCCTGCGGTTACTGGGTAAGCATCTGGATGCTGTTTTATATGTTCTTTTAGTTGCTCGTACTGGCGTTGCAATAATGGAATTGGTGTATCGTAAACGTCAGATACCAGTTCTTCTAAAGCGGGCTTTGCAACAACTTCAGCACGTTTAAGCGCTGCTAAAATGTCTTCACGAATCGACTCTTTTGCTTTTATATCGTCTTCTTCGTTTAACCAGTCTTGCTTGACCAACCATTTTCTAAATTTATCAATAGGGCACGTTTGATGATTAGCTTCTTCATCTTTAGAGCGATAACCACTTGGATCGTCTGACGTAGAGTGCGCACCCAAACGATAAGCAATCGATTCAATGAGTACAGGCTCACCTTGTGTTGAGGCTATTTCGCGTGCTTTTTTAGTTGCCGCATACACAGCAAGTGCATCTGTGCCATCAACACGAATTGTTTTAATGCCATAACCCACACCACGCGAGGCAATACCATCGCCTTTAAATTGCTCATCAGCAGGGGTTGATATTGCATAGCCGTTATTACGTGCAAAAAATATAACCGGCGCTCTGTGAACAGCAGCCATATTTAAGCCAGCATGAAAGTCACCTTCCGATGCAGCTCCTTCACCAAAGTAACAAATAGTCACATTATCAATCGTGCTGGCAAGCTCACCTGTTTTAGTGTCGATGTGCTTTATTTTTTGGCCATATGCATAACCCGTTGCCTGTGGTATTTGCGTACCCAATGGCGATGAAATAGTCATGTAGTTTAGCGCTTTAGAACCATAGTGAATTGGCATTTGACGACCTTTGCCTAAATCCAATTCATTTGAAAACATTTGGTTCATAAATTGATCAAGCGTAAAGCCACGATAATGCAGGGCTGCCTGTTCACGATATTGAGCCATGATCATATCGTCTTGATCAAGTGCAGCAGCAGAGGCTGTAACTGCGGCTTCTTCGCCTAGGCATTGCATATAAAAACTTACGCGGCCTTGGCGTTGTGCGCCTTGCATACGTTCATCTAGCAAGCGAATAAAACGCATGGTTTCGTATAATTTAAGTGCGGTATGTTTTGAAATGTCAGGTGCGGTTGCACTAGGATGAATGTCGCCGTCCTCAGTTAAAATACTAAGGGTTGGAATATTAAGCGCATTACCATCTATAAATTCTAGATCATGATTAATATTCAGCGATACGTTATTGGGATTACTCATAACCTACCTTCTTTTGTTGTCGGAAAAACAGCGCCCCTGTGGATTATTATTATGGGTGATGGTTGCGAATAAACTTTGCAACATCTGCACTGTCTTTAATTAAAGCTGCCAACACTTTACGTTAACGTAAAGTGTTATTCAACAGATCTGTGACGAAACAAAAACAAATACTGATTAAAAAACTGGCAAGTTAACGATACGCTTACTTTAATTAATAGTAATCATATAGTTAACTTTAAGTTAATAGTGGTCTGACGAGTTAAATTAGACGAAATTGCTATCAATATCCATTGGAATAACAGTAAGGAGTGCTCTTTGCCCTAATGCTACGCTCGCATTTGGAAAAATAATAGCCTCTCCTTCAACGTCAGCGTAAATCGCTGTATCACCGTCGGTTGCAAGTAGTTCACCTTTAGCAAAGCCAGTAAAGTTCTCGGCATCGTCAGAAAAAGGAAAGCTAAAATCGTTCTGCGTTCTATTAATTGTGCGATGGACAGCAAATAATTCAAAATCGTTTGCATTAAATTCAGGATATTTAACTTCATTTTGACTAATTAATGCAGTTAAGGTTTGCTTTGTTTTTTCAAAGCGAGCCATATCGTTTTGACCAAATGGCTTAACTTGACCCAGCTCTACCGTAAAAGAATCAGCACCGTGTATAAATGACGAATAATAGCTAAATGTGGTTGCAGGAGATTTCATCATAAGCACGGTATTTACACCACAACTCAATAAAAATTGTAACTGCGACTTTTTCCATGGCTTACCATGTAAAAATGGATACACAGCAAATTTTTCGTTTTTAG
The DNA here is from genome assembly GCF_015864365.1 of Pseudoalteromonas sp. SWXJ133. Classification (NCBI taxonomy): domain Bacteria; kingdom Pseudomonadati; phylum Pseudomonadota; class Gammaproteobacteria; order Alteromonadales; family Pseudoalteromonadaceae; genus Pseudoalteromonas; species Pseudoalteromonas sp. SWXJ133. Next base: position 92,189 of record NZ_JADYXJ010000009.1, on the reverse strand, counting down.
AGCCTCTAATTGCAGTGTGTAAGTCGTAATGACATCGCGTACTGCCTTGCTCGCCACGTGTATAAAAATCGCTTACGTATTGCTCAAGCTTTGCAGCGCGGTTTCGCTCATTATTCATTGGTACACCTTCAACTGTATGGTGACCATTAAATAATCTATTTAAGTTTTCTTCTACAAAACGCAGGCCAATATTAATTGATTGTGGATTACCGTAAATAAACAAAGCGCGCTGCTTAAGTATCAGCTCGCCTTTTATAATTTGTTTAATAAGTGCATCACAAATTTCAATTGGCGCAGTTTCGTTACCGTGTATAGCGCTTGAATAAACTACATCTTTTGACGTTGTAACAGCAGGTTGAAACTCAATGACTCCGGTATCGTGTATATTTACACGAGTCCCATTATCTAAAACAAACTCACCTGCATCTAAATGCCATTCGTTGTCACGACTAAGCGTTAAAAAGTCGCCAGTGTGTTTTAATTCATTTAAGTAAGATGGATTGGCTGACATATAATAAGCCCTTTAAAAATAATGTGAGAGTAGACTCTTATGCATATATTTTTATAAATACACAAGGTATAGAAACGAAAACGGCTGAATAAATCAGCCGTTTTAAAATTATTAGATTAAGTTAGCTTATAACTGAATCTACAAGCTTTTTAGCTTCTTTTTCAAGTAACGCTAAATGCTCTTCACCTTTAAATGATTCAAGGTATATTTTATAAATATCTTCAGTACCTGATGGACGCGCTGCAAACCAGCCATTTTCAGTAACCACTTTTAAACCACCAATGGCGGCATCGTTACCTGGTGCATGTGTCAATTTTTGCAAAATAGGCTCGCCAGCAAGTGTATCTGCTTTAACATCAGAAGCACTCAATGCTTTTAAACGTGATTTTTGACCGCTTGTGGCTGGTGCATCTAGGCGTTTATAAATTGGAGAACCAAACTCTTGTTCTAATTCTTTATAAAGCGCTGATGGCGTTTTACCTGTCACAGCAAGTATTTCTGCAGCGAGTAGACCCATAATGAAGCCGTCTTTATCTGTACACCATACAGAGCCATCAAAACGTAAGAATGCAGCACCTGCGCTTTCTTCGCCGCCAAAGGCAAGCTTGCCTTTGCTTAGGCCTTCAACAAACCATTTAAAGCCTACTGGTACTTCTTTAACCTTACGGTTGTTACGAGCAGCTACTTTGTCGATCATAGAGCTAGAAACCAATGTTTTACCAATTTCTATGGTTTCATTCCAATCACGGTGTTTAAGTAAGTAATCGATTGCCACTGCTAAAAAGTGGTTTGGATTCATTAAACCATCTGGCGTTACAATACCGTGACGATCGTAGTCAGGGTCGTTACCTATAGACACATCAAAATCATCTTTTAGTGCAATAAGATTTGCCATTGAATAAGGTGATGAACAATCCATACGAATTTTGCCGTCTTTATCAAGTGGCATAAAAGCAAAACGTGGATCAACAACATCATTAACTACGGTTAAATCTAAATTATATTTTTTTGCAATGACTGGCCAAAAGTTGATGCCTGAACCACCTAATGGATCGATACCAATTTTAATACCTGCATCGCTGATTGCTTTTAAATTAACGATATTTGCTAGGTCATCAATATAAGGAGTCATTAAATCTTCGTAGCGGATAAAGCCAGAACGCGATGCTTTAGCGAATGGGAATAACTCAACTTCAACTAAATCTTCTAGTAAAAGTTGATTAGCTCTGTCTTCAATCCATTTAGTGACGTCGGTATCAGCTGGTCCGCCATTAGGTGGGTTGTATTTAAAGCCACCATCTTCAGGAGGGTTATGCGAAGGCGTAACAACAACCCCGTCTGCTAATTCATTTGGGTGTAGCTTATTGTGGCTCACTATGGCATGGCTGATAACTGGCGTTGGTGTAAAATCACCGTCTTCTTGCGTTATCACTTGCACTTCGTTAGCAACTAATACTTCAATAGCCGAGTTAAATGCGGCTTCACTCAATGCGTGTGTGTCTTTGCCTAAAAATAACGGACCAAATATGTCATTTTGTTTTCTGTAATCACAAATAGCCTGAGTAATCGCTAAAATGTGTGACTCGTTAAATTTAACATCGTAAGAACAACCACGGTGGCCTGAGGTACCAAAGGCAACACAATGCTCTGGATTTTGTTCAAGATCTGGTTCGTTTAAGTAATACGCAGATACTAATTTAGGTACGTTAACCAGTGCCGATTGTGGAGCAGTTTTGCCTGCGCCTGGGTGAATAGCCATTATATTTCCTTACAGGTAGTCGCGAATTTTTTCAGCTTGCTCTGCACTATATCCAAGGCAAAGAGCAACTTCATGAAGCATCATTTTTTTACGCGTTGTATTAGAATTAGTCATAACCCAATATTCACTATCGGTTATGTTTTTAGGATTCATACTACTACCGCTATTTACTAAAGCTTCTTTACTAGTAGCAAAGTAAACACGGTCACGCCCTTTTATGTCTAATACCGCAGAAAAATCAGTTTTATGTGTGCGGTAAAATGCACTTAAAATAAACAAAAAGCGTCCAACAACACCTTTTTGCATTGCCAGCTCTTCTTTATTTAATACATTAAAAACATTATCGCTTTTTTGCTTCACGGGTGCGTGAGCTACAGGCGTTTGTTTTTTTGAAGTCTCAGCAGCAGATGGCTCTGAGCTTTTTAATGTGGCGGTAGACGTAGTCGCAGTTTGATTATTTTGAGTTAGCTCTACGTTTGCGGTTTGAATTTTTTCGCCGCTCAGATTTAATAAACGACGTAAAATAGTGGATGCACTTTCACCAATACTTTGCGTATTGCTTGCAATATATTGATATAACTCGTCGTCTATGTCGATTTGTTTCATGTTCTTCCTGTCATTACGGGTCACATTTTTTTCTCCCGTGTGATTATACCCAAACCAATCAGAAATGCGAGTTACAACAAGCACTCCCGTAAACATATTAATATTTACCTCATTGTTGTTGATTTAACAAACAAAAGCCCAATTTAATAAATAGTCGCTGTATTTTTTGCTTTTTAGAGCAATGCTCGGCAAACTATGGCGAAATTTTCAGGAGGCGGGTATGCAGTTAAATTACAAGCAACAAGGGCAAGGTCCTAATGTTATTTTGATACATGGGCTTTTTGGATCATTAGAAAACCTAAATGTAATAGCAAAACCATTAAGTAAACACTTTAATGTTATTAACGTTAATTTACGTAACCACGGGCTTTCTCCTCATAGTGATGAAATGAACTACCCGGCAATGGCACAAGATATTGTTGAGTTATTAGCACATTTGAACATAGATAAAGCACATTTAGTTGGGCACTCTATGGGTGGTAAAGTGGCAATGGAATTAGCGCTTACACATCCTGAACTTGTAAATAAGCTTGTTGTACTTGATATAGCACCTGTTAGTTACCCTGCTCGGCACACAAAAATATTACAGGCATTAAAAGCGGTTTCAGCACAATCAATTGACGATAGAAAACAAGCTGATGCTCTAATGCAGCCTTACATAGAAGAACTGGGAGTTCGACAGTTTCTACTTAAAAGCCTCGCTAAAAATGAGGAAGGTCATTTTGCATGGCGATTTAATTTAAATGTGCTTGACGAAAAATATTCTACAATTACATCCAATGTTAATGAAAACAATTCTTGTTTATGCGATACTCTTTTCATTAAAGGTAATGATTCTGACTATATTTTGCCCGAGCATCGTACTGCAATTAAAGCCCGCTTTAAAAATACCAAGGCTAAAATAATTCATGGCGCAGGCCATTGGCTTCATGCTCAAAAGCCACTTGCCGTAAATAAAGCGATAAACGACTTTTTAACTGCGGTTTAAAGCAATTTTAATCGCGTGTTTTTGATTTTGCGCACTAAATATATGAATAATTATATGCTATAGTACGCGCCGTTTAATTTAAAGGTTATACGTTGATGGTCAGTCAGTTAATTAACGAATTTGATACCCTAGGGTTGTATTTTGGCTTAGCCGGTATTTTCATATTCATCGGCATGGCAATTAAAGACGTACTAAAAAGTGGCAATGTGCCTAAGTTCGGACAATACATTGTCTGGTGCGTGCTCTTTTTAGGTTGTTCAGGCTTTATTGCTAAAGGTCTTATTCAAGTATTTTGGCAAGGCGCAGGTGTAGGTTAAGCATGGCGAAGTCAGAAACAGATAGAACTACACTCGATTTATTTGAATACGAAAAACGCCCAGGCAGACCTAAAACCAATCCCCTTTCAAGGGATATGCAGTTAAAGGTAAATAAACGTAATCAAATAAAAAGAGATAAAGCACGTGGCTTAAAGCGTGTTGAATTTAAAGTTTCATCGCAGTTATATCAAGCATTGAGTGATATGGCAGATGCACAAAATATTAGCCGCAGTGCGCTGATTGAAACGATTTTACAAGAAAGATTGGCTATTGATACATAAAAGGTTTTAAATCCATGGCAAGTGTAGGCATTTTTTTCGGAAGTGACACAGGTAACACAGAACACGTAGCAAAAATGATCCAAAAAGAATTGGGTAAAAAGCTAGTGGCTGTTCATGATATTGCAAAAAGCTCTAAAGAAGAGATTGCTGAATTTGATTTAATCTTATTCGGTATCCCTACTTGGTACTACGGCGAAGCACAATGTGACTGGGATGACTTTTTTCCAGAACTTGAAGAAGTAGACTTTGAAGGTAAACTTGTTGCTATTTTTGGTTGTGGAGACCAAGAAGATTACGCTGAGTACTTTTTAGATGCGATGGGCATGATCAACGATATCGTTACTGAACGTGGCGCTATTGTTGTTGGTCATTGGCCGAGCGAAAGCTATGACTTTGAAGCATCTAAAGGCATGGCTGATGATAAGCATTTTGTAGGTTTGGGTATCGACGAAGATCGTCAACCAGAGCTTACAGAACAACGTGTTAAAGCATGGTCTGCTCAAGTATATGAAGAAATGTGTTTAAGTGAATTAGCTGACTAATTTACTGCATATATCGCTAGCTGTTTAAATAATTATCAAACAGTTAGCGTTTTAAGCTTTAGTGGCAATATAAATCAATTGTTCTTTGCACTTAAAGCTTAGGCACGTTATCCTGTTTGTTGCTAATGTGTCGTGTACATCTTTGCAAGATGTCTAGTATAACCAAATAAAATTGAGACAGATTTAATGACTGATCATAACTTGGAACTTAAAAAAGCCGGTTTAAAAGTAACTTTACCGCGTATTAAAATATTAGAGATTTTACAATCTCCAGATAACCAACACATCAGTGCTGAAGATGTTTACAAAATTCTTTTGGATCTAGGTGAAGAAATTGGTCTTGCAACTGTATACCGCGTACTTAACCAATTTGATGATGCGGGTATTGTAAGCCGTCATCACTTTGAAGGTGGCAAATCAGTATTTGAACTTTCAGGAAGCACACACCACGATCATTTAGTATGTTTGAAGTGTGGCAAAGTTGTAGAGTTTGAAGATGAGATGATTGAACGTCGTCAACTTGAAATTTCTGAAGAAAATGGTATTACACTTACAAACCATTCTTTATATTTATACGGTGAGTGTAATGATAAAGCAGCGTGTAAAGAATTTAGCGACGCTAACAGCTAATACCGCTTTAAAAAAGCAATAAAAAACCTGCTAAGTGCAGGTTTTTTTGTGTCTAAAATACGCTTGTAATGAATATACCCAGTAAAAACTGGGATATTAAACCTGAACTCTGGTTAAGAGATTTACCAACGTATTGAATCATGGTGATATTTAAATTTATTTTCTCTAGCCAGAGATTTTAAGTGAAAACAAGGCGAATTCACGCGTCAATAGCTGGCCTATTGCAAGTAAATTCAACGCAGTTAGCGCTGAAAATAGCTGCTCGAGATAGATTTATTATCCAGAGTTCAGGTTTTTTAGATATTACTTATTGGGTTTTAGACCAAGAATCACGAAGACCCACTGTTTGGTTAAATACAACGTTCTCTGATTTAGAATCACGAGAGAAATAACCTGTACGCTCAAACTGAAAGCCCTGCTCTGCTTGTGAATTAGCAAGCGATGGCTCTAATTTAGCGTTTGATAAAACAACCAGTGACTCTGGATTTAATGTTGTTTCAAACTCATCAGCGGCTGCTGGGTTTGGAACACTAAACAAACGATCGTATAAACGAACTTCTGCCGTAATACACTCTGGTGCTGAAACCCAGTGAATAACACCTTTTACTTTACGTCCATCACTTGGATTTTTACCAAGTGTTTCAGTATCGTAAGTACAGAAGATAGTTGTAATTTCACCATTTTCGTCTTTTTCAACACGCTGTGCTTTAATAACATAAGCACCACGTAAGCGTACTTCTTTATCAAGCACTAAACGTTTAAACTTGTTATTCGCTTCTTCTTTAAAGTCTTCTCGCTCTATATAGATTTCACGAGTAAATGGTACATCACGACGACCCATTTCTTCTTTATTTGGGTGGTTAGCCACAGATAAAACCTCAACCTTGTCTGCATCGTAGTTTTCAATAACAACTTTAACAGGATCGAGTACGGCCATTGCACGTGGTGCATTTTCGTTTAGATCTTCACGGATACATGCTTCAAGCATACCCATTTCAACCATATTCTCTTGTTTTGTTACACCAATACGCAAACAAAACTCACGGATTGAACCTGGTGTATAACCACGGCGACGTAGGCCTGCAATTGTAGGCATGCGTGGGTCATCCCACCCTTCTACATGGTTATTTACCACTAAATCGCTTAGCTTACGCTTAGACATAATTGTGTATTCAAGATTTAAACGTGAAAACTCAATTTGCTGTGGGTGACACTCTAAACTAATGTTATCAAGTACCCAGTCGTATAAACGACGGTTATCTTGAAACTCGAGTGTACATAATGAATGTGTAATACCTTCGAGTGCATCAGAAATACAGTGCGTGAAGTCATACATTGGGTAAATGCACCACTTGTCAGCTGTTTGATGATGATGAGCAAAACGTACACGGTAAATAATTGGATCACGAAGCACCATAAATGAGCTTGCCATATCAATTTTAGCACGCAGTACACATTCACCTTCTTTGAATTCGCCAGCGCGCATTTTTTCAAATAACGCTAGGTTTTCTTCAACTGAAGTATCTCTGTACGGGCTATTTTTACCTGGCTCTTTCAATGTACCACGGTATTGGCGTGCTTCGTCTGCTGTTAAAAAACAAACGTACGCTAAGCCTTTATTTATAAGCTCAACAGCGTAACCATATAAAGTATCAAAATAGTTAGAAGAATACTTTATATCGCCATCCCAGTTAAAACCTAACCACTGTACGTCTTCTTTTATAGAATTAACGTAGTTAATGTCTTCTTTTTCTGGGTTTGTATCGTCAAAACGTAAGTTACATAAACCGTTATAATCTTTTGCGATGCCAAAATTTAAACAAATTGATTTGGCATGACCAATATGCAAAAAGCCATTTGGTTCAGGTGGAAAACGTGTATGCGTTGTTGCATGCTTTTTACTTGCTAAGTCTTCATCAATTCGGGTTCTAATAAAGTTACTTGGGCGATTCTCAATTTCCGCCATAGGAGTGCAGTCCTCTAAATATTACGTAATAACAAAACTAATGCATTATTACAAAAACATACACTAACATACAGCACTAGATTAAGGTTTATTTTTGATATTGCTTAACTTTAATTCAGCTGAACCATTGTTTATGAATAAAATTTGTTTTAACGCAATATTTAAGTCATCTAAACAGTTTATAGTAGGTAAATAACCTACATTATAAGGATTTAAAGATGGCGACACTTAATCAACATCGTGTATATATTCCAACTAATGCACGCGCTAACCACTACCTTTTAGCTGAAATAACCCCTAATCACGATTTTTATAAAAGCTTTAGTGATATAAATTGCTGCTATGAACGTATTGCACGCCAGCTGTTTGCTTCTTGTGATGAGTACGAGCTTTATAATGTGCACTTATTAGCGAATGATAAACTACCCGTTGTAAGATTCAATGATGAGTCTTATCAATTAGAAACAGATAAACAAATGCTCTTTTTTTATAATCCCCGTTATCACGAAGCGCATAAGATTTATTACACTGAAGGTACACCGAGTAAAAAAATACGCATTCTATTTTTAGCAACAGGCGATGATTTACGAGCCAATTCTGCAGAATTTCATAATAAAGTCCAAAAAGTGTTAGACACTTTACAAGGACAACTCTTAATAAATCAGCCCCAGTTTAAACTACGCGACCATCAACACTTAACGTATGACCTATTTGCTAAAGAAAAAGGCAACAAGGAAAGCTATGGTTACAAATTAAGAAGTCTCTACCCTCGCTACCAATCAAGACAATGCAGCATACCCAATGATTATGCAGAGATGACTTACGCCACTTTTACTATACCGGTTTCGCGCGCTATTAAAACGCAGTTTCAAACACTAATGAACACAAACGATTATGCTAAATTTTATGACTACTTTGCTTATGCATTTATACGTGCGTGTCAAAATAATAACTTAAACCATGGCGCTATGGTTGCTAACGGCGCAACGCCTATTATACGCAACAGTAAAATAGATAAAAGTGAAGGCAATGATGAACTTCAAAAGTTAAGTTTTGATATTGAATCTAATGAAAATCAAATTAAGCATTTTTATGAAGCAAGTAAATTAGTAGAAACGCTGCATTTTGTAGTGGTCGCAACGCAGCAGGATAAACATGAAATGGGCTACGGTCGATTTATGAACCAAGTAGAAAAAACAATCCATACTCTGTGTAATGAACTGGCTATAAATAAACAACGCCAAGACTTATCTGTACGTTTTTTCCAGCATATTAGTTACCCGTTCTAAATTTTCAACTAATAACAAAAAGGCCCGCATATGCGGGCCTTTTTAAAGAAAACAAGCGATTACCAGCCTGTTTTCTCTTTAAGTGCTTTACCGATATCAGCAAGTGAACGTACAGTTTTTACGCCCGCAGCTTCTAATGCAGCAAATTTCTCATCAGCAGTACCTTTACCGCCAGCAATGATTGCGCCAGCGTGACCCATACGCTTACCTTCTGGTGCAGTAACACCAGCAATGTAAGATACTACAGGTTTAGTTACGTGAGCTTTGATGTACTCTGCAGCTTCTTCTTCTGCAGTACCACCAATTTCACCAATCATTACGATTGCTTCAGTTTGTGGATCTTTTTCGAACATTTCTAGAACGTCGATAAAGTTAGTACCTGGAATTGGATCACCACCAATACCAACACACGTAGACTGACCAAAACCAGCATCAGTAGTTTGCTTAACTGCTTCGTACGTTAAAGTACCAGAGCGAGAAACAATACCTACTTTACCAGGTTTGTGGATATGACCAGGCATGATACCAATCTTAGTTTGACCAGGAGTAATAACACCTGGGCAGTTAGGACCGATCATACGAGTACCTGTTTGATCTAGTTTGATTTTAACATCAACCATATCAAGTGTAGGGATACCTTCAGTAATACAAACTATTAGCTCGATGCCAGCATCGATAGCTTCTAAGATTGCATCTTTACAGAAAGGAGCTGGTACGTAGATAACTGAAGCAGTTGCGCCAGTTTCTTTTACAGCATCACGAACTGTGTTGAATACAGGAAGACCAAGGTGCGTTTGACCGCCTTTACCTGGGCTAACACCACCAACCATTTGTGTACCGTACTCAAGCGCTTGCTCTGAGTGGAAAGTACCTTGGCCACCAGTGAAACCTTGACAGATAACTTTTGTATCTTTATTGATTAATACAGACATTATTTGCCCTCCGCAGCAGCAACAACTTTTTCAGCAGCGTCTGTTAGTGATTCAGCAGCAATGATATCTAGACCAGAGTTCTTAAGAACTTCACGACCTAATTCAGCATTAGTACCTTCTAAACGTACAACTACTGGTACGGTTACGCCAACTTCTTTAACTGCGCCAATGATGCCTTCAGCAATCATGTCACAACGAACGATGCCGCCAAAGATGTTTACTAAAACAGCTTTAACATTGTCGTCAGAAAGAATGATTTTGAATGCTTCAGAAACACGTTCTTTAGTAGCACCGCCACCAACATCCAAGAAGTTAGCCGGCTTGCCGCCGTGTAGGTTTACGATGTCCATAGTACCCATTGCTAGGCCTGCACCGTTAACCATACAACCAACATTACCGTCTAGAGCAACGTAGTTAAGCTCGAAGCTTGCTGCGTGTGCTTCACGAGCATCTTCTTGAGATGGATCGTGGAATTCACGGATTTTAGGTTGACGGTAAAGTGCATTACCATCAATACCGATTTTGCCGTCAAGACAGTGAAGGTTGCCTTCGTCTGTAATTACTAACGGGTTGATTTCAAGTAGTGCGAAATCAAAATCAGTGAACATTTTACCAAGACCCATAAAGATCTTAACAAACTGTTTCATTTGTACTGGGTTAAGACCCAACTTGAAACCTAGTTCACGTGCTTGGTAAGCTTGAGGACCTACTAACGGGTCGATCTCTGCTTTGTGGATAAGCTCTGGTGTTTCTTCAGCAACAGTTTCAATTTCAACGCCGCCTTCAGTAGACGCCATGAAAACGACTTTACGAGATGCACGGTCAACTACTGCACCTAGGTACAATTCGTTAGCAATGTCAGTACAGCTTTCTACTAAAATTTTAGCTACTGGCTGGCCTTTCTCGTCTGTTTGGTAAGTAACTAGGTTTTTACCTAACCAGTTAGCTGCAAACGCTTTTACTTCTTCGATAGTTTTAACTAGCTTTACACCGCCAGCTTTACCACGTCCACCTGCGTGAACCTGAGTTTTAACAACCCACATATCGCCGCCAATTTTTTCAGCAGCTGCAGCAGCTTCTTCAGGTGTATCGCAAGCGTAACCTGTAGAAACGGGTAAACCATATTCGGCAAAAAGTTGTTTTGCCTGATACTCATGCAAATTCATGATGCTTTATCCAATTTTTTATACTAAAAGAGCTGAATATTTTTTCAAATAAACAACTATCCCAAATTGCGCACCTAGTATAGATCCCAAGGCTTAACATGAAAACCCCAGTACGACCAAAGGCGCAAAAAAAAAGCTGTGAATGTTCATTCACAGCTTACATTTCATACAACTAGATTAAACATCTAGCAATAAGCGAGTTGGATCTTCAAGTAACTCTTTAATAGTTACTAAGAAACCAACAGATTCTTTACCATCAATGATACGGTGGTCATAAGAAAGTGCTAAATACATCATAGGTAGTATTTCAACTTTACCATTTACAGCCATCGGACGGTCTTGAATTTTATGCATACCCAAGATTGAAGACTGTGGCAAGTTAATGATAGGTGTAGATAGCAATGAACCAAATACGCCACCATTAGTAATAGTGAAATTACCACCCGTCATATCAGCAAGCGTAAGCTTACCATCACGACCTTTAAGTGCTAACTCACGAATACCTTTTTCGATTTCAGCAACAGATAGTTTGTCACAATCTTTAAGTACTGGAGTAACTAAGCCACGTGGAGTAGATACTGCAATGCTGATATCGAAATAGTTATGGTAAACAATATCGTCACCATCAATTGAAGCATTTACATCTGGGAAACGCTTAAGAGCTTCAGTTACAGCTTTCACATAGAAAGACATGAAACCTAAACGAATGCCGTGACGCTTTTCAAACGTTTCTTGATACTGCTTACGAAGGCTCATGATTGGTCCCATGTTCACTTCGTTGAATGTAGTTAACATTGCAGTTGAGTTTTTAGCTTCAAGAAGACGTGTCGCAATCGTTTTACGTAAACGAGTCATAGGTACACGTTTTTGAGTACGATCGCCCATTGGTGCTGCAGGAGTAGAAGTTTCTGCTTTTTTAGCCGCTGGCGCTGGTGCTTTTAAGAAAGTATCAACGTCTTCTTTAGTCACACGACCATTTTTACCCGTGCCTTTGATTTTAGAAGCGTCTAGGCCTTTCTCAGCAATTAAACGACGAACTGATGGTGTTAACACATCTGAACTTTCGCTTGAATCTGCTGCTGGCGCTGCGTCTGCTTTTGCAGCTGGAGCCGCTGGTGCACCGCCTGCTTTAACCGAACCAATTACTTGCTCGCCTAGTACAGTATCGCCTTCGCCGTGAATGATATCACCCATGATGCCATCTTCTTGAGCTACTACTTCAAGAACAACTTTATCTGTTTCAATATCTACCAAGTTTTGGTCGCGTGTTACCGCGTCACCTGGTTGTACATGCCATGTAGCAATTGTTGCGTCTGCAACTGATTCTGGAAGTACAGGTACTTTAATATCCACTTCTTTACCTTCTGATGCTGATTGCGCCACTGGCGCGTCTTCTGATTTAGCTGGTGCTGATTCTTCTTTAGTTGAACCTTCACTTGCTGGCGCTGCATCAGCATCACCAAGTAAACCCATAACTTGGTCGCCAAGTACGGTTGCACCTTCTTCTTGTGATATTTCTGTTATTACACCGTCATGCTGTGCAACAACTTCTAAAACCACTTTATCTGTTTCAATGTCTACTAAGTTTTGATCGCGAGTTACTTTGTCGCCAACACTTACATGCCATGTAGCAACGGTAGCATCTGCAACCGACTCAGGAAGAACAGGAACTTTAATTTCTGTGCTCATTGCTTATCCTTTATTTTCTATAGTAAGCGCGTCGGCAACGAGCGCTTGTTGTTCTTTAGTATGTACTGACATGTAACCACACGCTGGTGATGCAGACGCTTTACGTCCTGCATATTTTAATTTAGCACCTTGTGGGATTGCATCAATAAAGTGATGTTGTGAACAGTACCATGCACCTTGGTTTTGTGGCTCTTCTTGACACCATACAAAATCAGTTACGTGTTGGTAGCGCTCTATAATTGTTTGCATTTCATCGTGTGGGAACGGGTATAACTGTTCAACACGTACAATTGCAATATTATCTTGCTCAAGCTTACGACGCTCTTGTAGTAACTCGTAGTAAACTTTACCGCTACAAAATACAACGCGCTCTACTTTCTCAGGATTAATATCATCAACTTCGTCGATCATATTATGGTAAACACCGTGTGAAAGCTCTTCAAGTGATGAAGTTGCAAGCGGGTGACGAAGTAGCGACTTAGGCGTCATAACAATCAGAGGACGACGAAGTGGTCGAACTGATTGACGACGAAGCATAGCGTAAACTTGCGCCGGCGTTGAAGGAACACACACTTGCATGTTGTGATCAGCACATAGTTGCAAGAAACGCTCTAAGCGCGCTGAACTATGCTCTGGGCCTTGACCTTCGTAGCCATGAGGTAACAAAATTGTAAGCCCACATAAACGGCCCCACTTTTGCTCACCAGAACTTAAGAACTGGTCAAATACAACTTGTGCACCATTGGCGAAGTCACCAAATTGCGCTTCCCATATTACGAGAGACTTAGGTTCAGCGGTAGCATACCCATATTCGAACGCAACGACAGCTTCCTCAGACAAAACAGAATCAAAGACTTCAAATGTGCCTTGATCTTCACTTAAATGCTCTAAAGGAGTGTAAGTTGTACCATCAGATTGACCATGAACAACAGCATGACGATGAAAGAATGTTCCTCGACCTGTGTCTTGTCCTGTTAAACGAATGTCAGTACCTTCAGACGCAATTGTTGCATAGGCAAGTGTCTCTGCCATACCCCAATCAAGTGGTTTTTCACCTGTGGCCATTAGCTTACGATCGTCATAAATCTTTTTAACGCGAGATTGAGCTTTATGTTGTTCTGGGTAAGAAGCTACTTTCTCACCAAGAGCTTTAAGCTTCTCTACAGATACGCTAGCATCGTAGTCAACATTCCATTCATGACCAATATATTTGGCCCACTCAGAAGAATGCGACGTCTCTGGCTGTATTTCTGAAACAACACAGCTGCCTTCATCTAGTGCATCACGGTACTCATCAGCTAAGGCTTTAACTTCTTGTTCAGAAAAAGAGCCTTCAGCAATAAGTTGGTCTGCATAGATTAAACGCGGCACTGGATGCTTTTTAATTTTTTGGTACATGACAGGCTGAGTTGCATTAGGCTCATCAGCTTCATTGTGACCATGGCGACGGTAACAAACTAAATCAATTACTACGTCACGCTTAAACTGATTTCTAAAATCAAGAGCAAGTTGAGTAACAAATGCAACGGCTTCAGGATCATCAGAATTAACATGGAATATTGGAGACTGAACCATTTTAGCAATGTCAGTACAGTATGGCGTTGAGCGAACGTCATCTTGCTTAGAGGTTGTAAAACCTACTTGGTTGTTGACAACAATACGAATACTACCACCACAACTAAACGCATTAGTTTGTGACATGTTAAACGTTTCTTGAACAACACCTTGTCCAGCAATAGCAGAATCACCATGGATGGTAATAGGTAGTGCTTTAATGCCTGATTTATCACCTAAACGGTCGAGACGACCACGTACAGAGCCCATTACAACAGGGTTTACGATTTCTAGGTGAGATGGGTTAAACGCAAGCGCCATGTGTACATTGCCACCTTTAGTAGCAAAGTCAGACGAATAACCCATGTGATATTTAACATCACCAGAACCTAACGTTTCTTTATGTATACCAGCAAATTCATCAAATAATTCTGATGGATTTTTACCAAGTACATTAACTAAAACGTTTAAACGACCACGGTGAGCCATACCAATAACAGCTTCTTGTTGGCCGCTTTCACCAGCGCGGTGAATAAGCTCTTTAAGCATTGGAACTAACGCATCGCCACCTTCAAGTGAAAAGCGCTTAGCACCAGGGAACTTAGACCCTAAATATTTTTCTAGACCATCTGCTGCAGTAAGCCCTTTAAGGATACGTAGCTTTTCATCTTTTGAGAATTTAGGCCTAGACTGGACAGATTCTAGACGTTGTTGTAACCAACGTTTTTCCTCTGTTGATGTGATGTGCATATACTCAGCGCCAATTGAACCACAATATGTAGTTTTTAGTGCTTGGTATAGTTCACCTAAAGGCATAGTATCGCGCCCTACGGCAAACGATCCTACGTTAAACTCGCGGTCAAAATCACTTGAAGATAGGTCGTGGTACTCTAGCTCTAAATCTCGTACACGCTCTCGTTGCCAAATACCTAATGGATCTAGGTTTGCATTTTGGTGCCCACGAAACCGGAAAGCATTAATAAGTTGTAGAACTTTAACCTGTTTAAGGTCACCGCCACTACCCTCTGCTACCACTACTTCTCTATGCTTGTTTTTTGCAAGCTGTGCAAACTGTGCTCGAACCTCTGAATGTTTTACTTCAACATCCACACCATCAACTTTAGGTAATTGTTCAAACACTTCTCGCCATTCGTCTGGCACAGAAGTCGCATCGTCTAAATACGCTTCATAAAGCTCTTCTACATAAGCAACGTTGCCGCCGTTTAAATGTGAAGATTCTAGCCATGCCTTCATCACACCTTCGTGCATTTATAAGCCCTTTTTTTTAGCGCAGAAATTAATAGTTATTATAACAAGACGGCTAATATAATTTAATATTAGCCATCTTACCTTTACTAAGCTATCAAACCGCTCGGTTTAGTAACATAGATTTGATTTGTCCAATTGCTTTGGTCGGATTAAGACCCTTAGGACAAACGCTAACACAGTTCATGATACTGTGACAACGGAACACACTGAACGCATCGTCTAAATCCGCTAAACGTTCTTCAGTTGCTGTATCTCGGCTATCAGCCAAGAAACGGTAAGCATGAAGAAGGCCTGCTGGACCAATGAACTTGTCTGGATTCCACCAGAACGAAGGACACGATGTTGAACAACATGCACACAAAATACACTCATAAAGCCCATCTAATTTATCACGTTCTTCAATAGTTTGAAGACGTTCGCCTGCTGCAGGCTGATCATTAATTAAATAAGGTTTAACTTTTTCGTACTGAGTGTAGAACTGACTCATGTCAATAACAAGGTCACGAACCACAGGTAAACCTGGTAATGGACGTACTACGATTTTACCTTTGCCATTTTTTTGTAGCGTAGATAAAGGAGTAATACATGCTAAACCATTTTTACCATTCATGTTAACACCATCAGATCCACACACACCTTCACGGCATGAACGACGGAAAGATAATGTAGGATCTTGTTCTTTTAGAAGAATAAGTGCATCCAACACCATCATGTCGTGACCTTCCTCTGTTTGCAAGGTGTATTCTTGCATACGAGGAGCGTTGTCAACATCTGGATTATAACGATAAACTGAAAATTGTACTTGTGCCATCGTCTATCTCCTAGTAAACACGTGCTTTAGGTGGGAAAGCTTCACGCGTTTTAGGCGCATAGTTTACATCACGCTTGCTCATTTCATCCGTTATAGGATTGAATACTGAGTGACATAACCAGTTTTCGTCATCACGATCTGGGTAGTCAAAGCGAGAATGTGCACCACGGCTTTCTGTACGGAAGTTTGCAGCTACTGCAGTCGAGTAAGCTGTTTCCATTAAGTTGTCTAGTTCAAGACATTCGATACGCTGCGTATTAAAGTCTGATGATTTATCATCAAGACGAGCATGTTGCAGACGTTCGCGAATTTCTTTAAGTTCTTGAAGACCTGCAGCCATTGAGTCACCTTCACGGAATACCGAGAAGTTAAGCTGCATACATTGTTGTAGGTCTTTTTTGATTTGAACTGGATCTTCACCTTGGCCAGCCGTTGAATTTTCCCAACGATTGTAACGTGCAAGAGACGCTTCTAAGTCTGATTCTGAAGCCGCTTTAGATATTTCAACGTCATTCAGGTACTTACCTAAGAAGTTACCCGCAGCACGACCAAACACAACTAAATCTAGTAATGAGTTACCACCTAAGCGGTTTGCACCGTGTACAGATACACAGGCAATCTCACCTACTGCAAATAAACCTTGAACTACTGTTTCGTTGCCTTGAGCATCGATTTGTAGCGCTTGTCCATTTACATTAGTAGGAACACCACCCATCATATAGTGACAAGTTGGAATTACTGGAATTGGCTCTTTTGCAGGATCAACGTGAGCAAATGTTTTAGCAAGGTCACACACGCCTGGAAGACGTAAGTTAAGCGTTTCTTCACCTAAGTGGTCAAGTTTTAACTTAAGATGTGGACCCCAAGGACCATCACAACCACGACCTTCACGGATTTCAGTCATCATTGAACGTGCAACAACGTCGCGAGACGCTAAGTCTTTTGCGTTTGGTGCGTAACGTTCCATGAAGCGTTCGCCATCTTTATTTAAAAGATAACCGCCTTCACCACGACAACCTTCAGTTACTAGCGTACCAGCACCTGCGATACCCGTTGGGTGGAACTGCCACATTTCCATGTCTTGCATAGAAATACCAGCACGTGTTGCCATACCGACACCGTCACCAGTGTTAATGTGAGCATTAGTGGTTGATGCGAATATACGACCTGCACCACCAGTAGCTAATACAACAGCTTTAGATTTGAAGAAGGTAACTTCGCCTGTCTCAATCTCAATTGCAGTACACCCTACTACATCACCATTATCGTTTTTAACTAAATCAAGTGCATACCATTCAGAGAATACATTTGTTTTGTTTTTAACGTTTTGTTGATATAGAAGGTGTAATAAAGCATGACCAGTACGGTCAGCAGCTGCTGCAGTACGTGCGGCTTGTTCACCACCAAAGTTTTTCGATTGACCACCGAAAGGACGTTGGTAAACACGGCCATTTTCAAAACGAGAAAATGGTAAACCCATGTTTTCTAATTCGGTAATAGCTTCAGGGCCAGTTTGACACATGTATTCAATAGCGTCTTGGTCACCGATAAAATCGGAACCTTTAACGGTATCGTACATATGCCATTCCCAGTTATCTTCGTGTGAATTACCAAGCGCAACCGTAATACCGCCTTGAGCAGATACAGTGTGTGAGCGCGTTGGAAATACTTTAGATATTAATGCACACGTTTTGCCAGATTCTGTAATTGCTAAAGCAGCGCGCATACCTGCACCACCTGCACCAATTACTACGGCGTCAAATTCACGAACAGAATATTTCACTTAAACACCCCATAATACGATTAGACCAATAGCTACGTAAGCAACGGCCATTAGGTTTAATACAAAACCTAAAACTGCACGAAGCTTTGCGCACTTAACATAGTCTGTAAGAACTTGCCAAAGGCCAATGCGGGTATGAACCATAATGCAAACAAGGGTAATTAACGTAAACCCTTTCATTGCTAGGTTAGAGAAGAGGCCTGTCCAGGCTTCGAAAGTGACTTCTGGCGTCGCTAAAAAATAGCCGATAATAAAAATCGCGTAAGCGCTGATTATTAATGCCGTGGTACGTAAAGATACGAAATCTTGTACACCATCACGTTTTAGAGTTGCTTGATTTAAAACCATATCCACACCCCTGCCAATACGGCAAACACAACACCAAGAGCCATTGAAACTTTAGCGCTGAGGTTACCTGATTCAAGTTCTTCCCAATGTCCCATATCCATAATCATATGACGGATACCACCAATAAGGTGATAACCTAATACAGAAACAGTGCCCCAAGCTATAAATTTGGCAATGAATCCGTTAAACAGACCCTTGACGAATTCAAAACTTTCAGCTGAAGAGAGAGACTCAGACCAAGCCCAAATGACAAACGTTAAAGCAAAAAATAATGCAACACCGGTGACGCGGTGAAAAATTGAAGCTTTAGCCGTTGCCGGCATAGATATAGTTGTTAGATCTAGATTTACAGGTCTTTGCTTTTTCACAGTTACTTGCCCATCTTTGCTCACAGTGGAGCTCATCTACTTGTTTTTCTAAAAACCCACCAAATATTACTGATGGAACTATCAAAATAAACGTACCAAAACAATTAAAGTTCACAAACCTGTAAATTTTAAGCTGTTAAGAATATGTTTACCCAAATACAATACGGTTTAAAACCACCGTTAGTATATATACCCACAGGGCTTTTTACAATTCTTGTTTATTTAGAGATGTTTGCGAATTAGCCAATAGTATTATATTTAATTAATACCGAATATTTATTATACATATATGCATAATGTTTATAAAAATTGACTTTAACCCCCTCTTTCACGTTAAAATGAGAAGATGTGCTTAAAACAGATTTCAGAACTTTAAAATCTAAAAATCAGAATAGATATCTTAATAGGAGATACATAACGATGGCAGATAAAAAAGCCACAGTCCAAATTGATGGACTAGATCCAATCGAACTTCCAATTTATCAAGGCACTGCTGGCCAAGATGTAATCGACGTACGTACGTTAGGTTCACACGGTCACTTTACTTATGACCCAGGTTTCATGTCGACTGGTTCTTGTGAATCTGCAATCACCTATATTGATGGTGGTAAAGGTATACTACTTCACCGTGGTTACCCAATTGAGCAATTAGCTGAAGACTCAAATTACATTGAACTTTGTTACTTACTTTTAAATGGTGAGTTACCTTCTAAAGAACAATATGAAGTTTTTAAGAATGAAATCACTACAAGCACTATGCTTGACGAGAAAATTGCTAACTTTTTCCAAGGTTTCCGCTTTGACGCTCACCCAATGGCAATGCTTTGTGGTGTAGTGGGTGCATTATCA
Organism: Pseudoalteromonas sp. SWXJ133; assembly: GCF_015864365.1. NCBI lineage: Bacteria > Pseudomonadati > Pseudomonadota > Gammaproteobacteria > Alteromonadales > Pseudoalteromonadaceae > Pseudoalteromonas > Pseudoalteromonas sp. SWXJ133. The sequence continues at coordinate 72,531 of NZ_JADYXJ010000009.1, read as the reverse complement.
TCTTTCTATCATGAAGACCTTGATATTACTGATGCTGAACAACGTAAAACAAGCGCAGTTAAACTTGTTGCTAAGTTACCAACAATCGCAGCAATGGCTTATAAAACAAATATCGGCCAACCGTTTGTATACCCACGTAACGATTTAAGCTACGCAGAAAACTTCTTACACATGATGTTCTCTGTACCTGCTGAAGAATATAAAGTTAATCCTGTAACTGCAAAAGCAATGGATAAAATCTTTATGCTTCATGCAGATCATGAACAAAATGCATCAACTTCAACAGTTCGTCTTGCTGGTTCATCTGGTGCTAACCCGTATGCATGTATTGCAGCTGGTATTGCATCTTTATGGGGACCTGCTCACGGCGGCGCTAATGAAGCATGTTTAAACATGTTAGAAGAGATTGGCTCTGTTGACCGTATTGATGAATACGTAGCTAAAGCTAAAGATAAAGCTGACCCGTTCCGCCTTATGGGCTTTGGACACCGTGTTTACAAAAACTTTGACCCACGCGCTACAGTAATGCGTCAAACGTGTCACGAAGTTTTAGCTGAGCTGAACATCCAAGATCCACTTCTTGATATTGCTATGAAGCTTGAGCAAATTGCGCTTGAAGACCCGTACTTTGTAGAGAAAAAACTATACCCTAATGTAGATTTCTACTCTGGTATTATCTTAAAAGCGATTGGTATTCCAACAAGCATGTTCACTGTAATCTTTGCAATGGCACGTACTGTTGGTTGGATCACTCACTGGGATGAGATGCTATCTCAACCTGGTCATAAGATCAGCCGTCCTCGTCAACTTTATACTGGTTACACTCAACGTGACTACGTATCAACTGACAAGCGTTAATTAACGTTGGTTAGTTTAAAAAGGCCGCATTTTGCGGCCTTTTTTATTAACAACACTTGAGAATTATCATAAACCGATTACAATTCCTGCCTTAAAAACACTATGTAGATGAGCCATGCTTGCTTTAAAGTTTGATATAAATAAAATTAGAAACGACTTCCCAACATTAAATCAAACAATAAACGGCTGCCCGCTTGTTTATTTAGACTCAGCAGCAACCTCACAAAAGCCTCAATCAGTTATAGATACAATTACTGAATTCTATACGTTTCAAAACGCTAATGTACACCGTGGACGCCATACACTTAGCGAGCAAGCAACTTATTCATATGAACAAGTACGGGATAAAACTGCAGAGTATTTCAATGTATTTAGTAAAGAGATTGTATGGACTAAAGGCGCTACAGAAGCCATTAACTTGGTTGCTAACGGATTAAAAAAGCGCTTAAATGAAAGTCATACCATAATGATATCTCCGCTTGAGCATCATGCAAACATAGTGCCTTGGCAAATAGTGAGTCAACAAACGGGTGCTAAATTAATAGCGCTTCCACTAAATAAAAATGGCACGCTGAACACCAAAGAATGCTGTGAATTTATAAAAGAAACAAAACCTGCCCTATTAGCTATTACACAAGCATCTAACACACTGGGTAATATAACCGATTTAAAACCACTAATTAGAGCTGCAAAAGACGTCAATTCTCTTGTTTTAGTCGATGGTGCACAAGGTGCACTGCATTTAAAACCCGATTTACGTGAATTAAACTGTGACTTTTATGTCTGCTCAAGCCATAAAATGCTCGGACCAACAGGATTAGGTGTGCTTTATGGTCGATATGAGCAATTAAATACCCTTGAGATTTACCAATCAGGTGGTGAAATGATCGATAAAGTGTACTTAACTCACAGTACTTATCGTCCTGCGCCTGCAAAATTTGAAACTGGAACACCAAATATCTCTGGAGTTTTAGGCTTTGGTGCCGCATTAGACTATTTAAATGAATTAGATCACGCAAAAATTCAGCAATATGAGCAAAAATTGTTTAGTTATGCAGCTCAAAAATTGGTAAAGGTTAATGGTATTACAATATATAGCAACCTATCTGACAATATTGGTACACTCTGTTTCAACTTAAATGATGAACATCCTTATGATTTGGCAACTTTACTTGACGGGTACGGGGTTGCAGTAAGGAGTGGACACCATTGTACACAGCCATTAATGACACATTTAGGGCTTAATGGAACGCTAAGAGCGAGCTTTTGTTTTTATAATACCTATGAAGATGTAGATATATTCATTGATTCACTTAAAAAATGTATCGCTTTACTGGACTAAACGTCACTTTAATAGAATTAATTAGGATAACTCATGACAAATACGTTTAACAAAGTCACAGAATCTATAAAAAATGCGCCCGCTTGGCAGCAAAAATATCGTGAGATAATGCTTTTAGGAAAAACTTTACCTGTTTTAGCTGATGTTTTGAAGACTGATGATGCACTTGTACCAGGCTGTGAAAGCAAAGTATGGATGTTTGTTGAATTTGATTTAACAGAAAATACACTTGTTGTAATTGGTGACTCAGATACACGTATAGTAAAAGGATTATTAGCCATTATTTTAGCGCTTTACAATGGCCTCACACCAGAGCAAGTAGTGAATAAAAATGCGTATGAAGAATTTGAAAAGCTCGGCCTTATAAGCCACTTAAGCGCATCACGTGGTAATGGTATTAAAGCCATGGTTGATAAAATACAAACAATGGCACAACAAAAGCTTAGTTAGCAAAAACTAAGCTTGCGAGCGTTGTTTTTTATCTAGATATTTACGCACCGCTTTTGCCGCAACAAAAAAGCCGAAGCTTCCTGTGATCATAGTCACAGATCCAAAACCATTATTACAATCCATATTCATCGAGCCATCAGCGCTTTGCTTTGCATGACATACGCTGCCATCGCTTCCCGGGTAAACCAGTTGCTCTGTTGAGTAAACACAATCAATATTAAACTTACGTTTAGGATTATTACTAAAATTATACTGCTTACGCAAAATATAACGTACTTTTGCAAGTAATGGGTCTTGCGTAGTTTTAGCTACATCACCAAAGGTTATTTGGCTAGGATCTGTTTGTCCGCCAGCACCACCGGTAGTAATTATAGGAAGTTTATTACGTTTGCAATGCGCTATTAATGCTGCCTTTTCTTTAACTGCATCAATACAATCAATCACATAATCAAAATCTTGAATATGCACTTGGATATTTTCAAGTGTAATAAAATCATCAATCACATTAATTTGGCACTCTGGATTAATAAGCTCGCAGCGCGCTTTCATTGCCTCGACTTTAGCTTGACCAATAGTTCCCGTTAACGCATGAATCTGCCTATTGACGTTAGTGGCGCAAATATCATCCAAATCAATCAATGTTATTTTACCAACACCAGTACGTGCAAGTGCTTCAGCCGCCCAGCTTCCTACACCACCAATACCTACTACACAAAAGTGTGCTTCTTGAAGCCAATCAAATTGTTGATGACCATACAAACGCTTAATTCCGCCAAAACGTATATCTGTAACTTTTTCGCTCATTTACCAATCCAGTTGCCATGGCGATTGCCATGCTTGAAAATCTTGATGTTTAATTAACGCCAAATACTCATCACCATTATCGGGTAATAAAGTTAGCTGTATTTGTTCACCTTGCCATACAAAACTCAAGGCATATGCATGTAAATAGGTACGATTTGATGGCGTGCCTGAATACATTGCATCGCCTAAAATAGCAGAGCCAATACTTTTTAGTGCCACTCTTAATTGATGCGTCTTTCCTGAATAAGGCTTTAAAATATACCCTCTAAATCCCGGTTTATAACTCAGAGAATAGAATCGGGTGATTGCAGGGTTAAGCTTACTCGTTAGTAACTTAAACGAGCCACGGCGAGACTTAGCCATATCGCCTTTTATCCACCCTTGCTTCTTTTTAGGTTTAGCATCACTAATCGCTAAATAAAATTTATTAATCGCATGCTCAGTGAACATAACAGTAAAGCTGGCCGCAGCGGCCTTGTTTCGCGCTAAAATAATCAGCCCTGATGTCACTTTATCTAAACGATGAACGGCATAAAGCTTTTGCGATAATTGTTGTTCGGCTAACACAACAAAGCCGGGGCCATCTTCTGAATGAAAATTAAGACCCGCTGGCTTTTCTAAAATATAAAAATCGTTATGTGTAAAAATGATTTTTAATATTTTACTTACTTGTTCACTCACGCGCCTGTACTTTTAATATGCGCTATCACCTTCGCTAAGTCATCTGCCGTATCAACTCCAGCATGGGGTGTTATTTGAGCTTGCTCTATTTTGATTTTATAACCATGATACAACACACGTAACTGCTCAAGCGATTCGATTAGCTCAAGTGGCGATATGCTCAATTCTATATATTGTTTAATAAAACCCGCTCTGTACGCATAAATACCTACATGGCGCTGGAACGGTTCTAAATTAAGAGCACTGTTGTTATTCATCATTGTGCTTCTATCAAACGGAATACTTGCACGAGAAAAATACAGCGCATTTTTATTTATATCGCTAACCACTTTAACGGCATTAGGATTAAATACTTCATCACGCTCTTCAATAGCAACACTTAACGTTGCCATTGGTGCTGTTGAATCACTTAATAATGCAGCAACTTGAGATACATTTTCTGGCGCAAGTAAGGGCTCATCGCCTTGCACGTTAACCACAATTGTATTGCTGTCGAGATTAAGTAAATCAACCACTTCAGCTAAACGCTCAGTACCCGATTGGTGATCTTCGCGAGTCATTACAACATCACTAGTAAATAAACTTACCGCATCAAACACTTTTTGATGATCAGTTGCTATAACAACTTTGCTAGCCCCTGATAAACATGCTTTTTCGTAAACATGTTGAACCATTGGCTTACCGCAAATATCAGCAAGCGGTTTACCCGGTAGTCGGGTTGATGCAAAACGTGCAGGTATTACAACTACGAATTCCACTTTTCAACCTCTTCTAGAGATAGTTCACGTGCTTCGTTTTCAAGCAATACTGGAATATCATCTTGAACGGGGTAAGCAAGCTTAGCTGCAGTGCTAATTAGTTCGTTGTTTTCTCTATCAAAGCGTAATTTACCCTTACAAACTGGGCAGGCAATTATCTCGAGTAATTTTGTATCAAAGGCCATTGAGTATTCCTTTTTCTTTTAATAATGAATTTAATGTGTTTATTACGCTATCGGAAGGCTCTGCATCTACAGGTAAATAATACCAATTAGGTTTTGCAAAGGACTTACATTTAACCGCGTCTTTTTCGGTCATTATAATGCAATCATCACCAAACTGAATAAAATCATCTGCAGTATAAGCATAATGATCTCTAAAGTGATGAGTCGATAATAACTTAATATTTTGTGCTTCTAATGAGTTTTCAAACCGTTTAGGGTTCCCAATTGCACTTATTGCATGTGCGTGAGTTACCGTATGTTTTGCATCATCACCTGAATTAACTAAACGAAGGTTACTTACTTGCAGCACGTAGCTATTATTAGCCTCACCGCCATTTTCAATTACTATATCAACACTTTGTAAGCGTTTAGTTGTTTCACGAAGTGGCCCTGCGGGCATAACAAAACCATTACCAAAACGACGTTCACTATCAACAATACAACACTCAATGCTACGAGGCATTTTATAATGCTGCATCCCATCATCAGAAATAATGACATCTAGCGTATAATTTTTTTCTAATAAATCGATATTGTGTTGTCTATTAGGGCCAACTGCTATTGGGCATTTTAAACGATGGTATAAAAGCACAGGCTCATCTCCAGCCTTTTGGGAGTCAACAACTGAAGTGACTAACAGCGGGTAATTATCTGATTGCCCACCATAACCTCTACTAATAATACCCACTGATAAACCTTGCTCGGTCAAATACTCATACAACCACAAAACAAAAGGTGTTTTACCATTGCCGCCTACGCTTATATTGCCGACTACAATAACAGGCGTTTTGCACTCAAAAGGTTTAAGTATTTTAGCGCTGTACAAGAGTTTTCGAAATGCCGATACAACCCAAAACAAAGCACTTAATGGTAATAACAATAAAGTAATTAGACCAAATGGTTTATACCAGCTTTGCTCTATTTTGCTCACGCCTGATCACCAAACTGCATTTTGCAAAGTGCTGAATAAGTACCGTCATTTGCTAATAAGCTACTATGATCGCCACTTTCTATCACCCGACCGTTATCAATAACATAAATTCGGTCACTGTTTTCAATAGTAGATAAGCGATGTGCTATAACAATAGAGGTTTTATCTTTCATCAGCGTTTCTAACGCTTGCTGAATAAGCTTTTCAGATTCGGTATCAAGTGCTGATGTCGCCTCATCTAAAATCAAAATAGGTGCATCTTTTAATATTGCACGCGCTATTGCTATTCGCTGGCGTTGACCACCTGAGAGCATTACCCCATTTTCGCCTACCATGGTGTTTAATTGCTCTGGCAGGTCTTTAACAAATTCCCACACGTGCGCTTGTTTGGCAACTTGTTCTAACTCTTCAACAGACACATCGTGCTTTATGCCATAACAAATATTGTTGGCAATCGTATCGTTAAATAACACGACTTGCTGGGACACTAAAGCAAATTGGCGACGCAGATCAGTTAATTTATAGTCCTGCAGTGCTATGCCATCAAGTAATATTTCACTCGGTAGTTCTAAATCATAATAGCGGGGTAACAAGTTAGAAATTGTGGACTTACCTGAGCCTGAGCGCCCAACTAAAGCAATACTTTCACCCGCCTCAATCGTTAGCGACAAATCGTTTAATACGGCTTCATCTTTCGTTGGGTACTTAAAGGTTACGTTCTTAACTTCAATTAAACCTTTAACTTTATCAACCGAAACAGTGCCTGTATCTTTTTCCATTTCTTCGTCTAAAACTAAAAATATACTTTGCGCTGCAGAGATACCACGTTGCATATCACTATTCACATTGGCAAGTTGTTTCAGCGGACGCAGTAACATCATCATTGAGGCAATTAATGCCATGAAGTCACCAGATGTAATCGTATCAATCATTGATGGCAACGACACCGCCCACAAAATAACTGCCATGGCACTTGCCGCTAAAATTTGAATTATAGACACACTAAGCGCTTTAGTTGCGTCCATTTTGATACGTTGCTGACGATTATGATTATTAATTTTCGAGAAGTGATTAACCTCTTGATCTTGACCACCAAAACCATGAATAACTTTATGTCCGCTCAGCATTTGTTCTGAGCTACGGGTAACTTGCCCCATGGCAGATTGAATGTTTTTAGAAATGTGGCGAAAACGTTTAGAGACGACGGCGACAATAATAGCAACAAGTGGGATGATCACTAAAAATATCAGTGATAGTTGCCAACTGGTATAGAACATTACCGCAAGTAAAAATACAACAAATGCCCCTTCACGTACGACTATTAGCAAGGCTTTAGTAATCGCTTGTTGAACTTGTTCTGTATCAAATGTGATTTTTGAAATTAAATCTCCCGTTGAGTTTTTGTCATGAAAAGAAACGGGTAAGTGCAATATGTGCTCAAATAACTCTTGGCGTAAAGAACGTACAACTTGGGAGCCTACATAACTTAAGCAGTAAGAAGACATAAAGTTAAAAACACCACGCCCTAGAACTAACGCGATAACGACAAAAGGTGCGTACTTTAAAACTTCTGTATTACGCTGGTTCAAACCTTGATCAATAAACGGCTTCATTAATTGAATAAATAAAGCATCCATTGCTGAATAGCCTATCATCCCAATAATTGCGACAAATGCGACGCTTTTGTAAGTGCCAACATACGAGACAAGACGTTTATAAATTTGTGTAGTACTTTGATCCATAACACTCTCTAAATACAGTAACAATCTGTATTGTATCCTCCGATGAGATAAAACTAAACGTCAATCTTTGATAAACCAGTAACTTTCCTGCCCTCTTGCTGTTTCTATAGCCAAATTCTTTGCATAAAATTTAATACTAATTTGCCCTTCAACGCCTGTCGTAAATTGCTGAGCGTTTATTTGGTTATAACGTTCGACGACAAGAGGCTTGGGGAATTCCCACTGCCCTTTATAGGCACTTGAATGAATAACTACTTGGGGAGCAACGTTATTTATAAAATTAACACTTGAGGATGTATCGCTGCCATGATGCGGGCTTAACATTACTGTACTTTTCAACGATTTATTATCCGCTAATAGCGATGCTTCACGCGCCTTTGATATATCACCGGTAAATAACACGCTATGAGTATTACTCGATATTCTAACAACGCATGAATCATCATTTTCATTTCCAAACCCTTTTGTACTAAAGCTTTGTACTTTTAATCCAGCAAAATCAATGTTTATGACTTCACATACATTATGTGTATTTTTAGGATGAAATTGTTGTAATGTTTCACCAAAGCCAGCATCTATGAAATGCTGTAATCCCCCAGCGTGATCATTATCTTCATGACTTAGAATCGCCGTTTTCACTGTTAAATTATTTGCTTTAATATAAGGCAATAAAATACTTCGCGTACGGCTAAAGCGATTGAAATAACTGGGGCCAAAATCATAAATAAGCACTTGTTTATCTTTTTCAATTAATGCCATAAGCCCATGCCCTACATCAAATACATGTAGTTGCCACTTAGACTTTTCTGTTAGCAAATAATTTAATAAAAGCGTTATTGCTGGAATATAAGCGAGCCATTTATAAGGAAGAAAATAAACCATCAACATAATAATATAAGTAAAAACGACAAATATTGAGTCAATTCTCCCAGTTGTTATCCACCTTAACGATTCTGGTATTTCATTAAGCAATTTAAATAGCGCATATATGCCAGTATCAAACAGGTTTATTAAAATACTTATATCTAAGAAAATACTCAGTAATGTAAAAACAATTAAAAAAGGTAAGATAATGATTGAAAGCAGCGGTATAGCAATTAAGTTTATTATCAAACCTGCAATACTTACCCCATTAAAAAAATAGAGTGAAAGTGGCAATAAACCAATAAATAACGCTATTTGAATAACAAACAGTGAAATAACTTTGTTTTTTATGCGAGTGTTTAATATTGGTAATTTATTAATAACTGTAAAAATGATAGCAACCGCTAAAAATGAAAAGTAGAGACCTGGATTGAGTAAATTAAATGGGTTAACAATAAGAACAATAACCAAGGCAAATAAAATGCTCCGCCAACGCAGCGGCTGCTTAGCAAGAAAATACAATAATAAATAACAACCCAGCATGATAAGCGCTCGCGTTGCCGATACTAAAAAGCCACTTAAGTACACATAAACCAAGGCTACTAAAAATCCACATGAACTGTAATAAAGAGTCAGGTTGAATGATTGCAAAATCGAAGAATTAATTTTTGCAAAAATGAATCGAGTAAATAGATAACCGAAGCTAAAAATCAAACCTATATGTAACCCCGATATAGCAAGTAAATGACTTAGCCCAAGAGATTGCATTAATTGTTTGTCAGCGTAGCTCATCAAAGATTTTTCACCGCTAAGCAATGCATAATAGAGCCACTGTAATTTTGTATCCGTATAAGTGTTTTTAAGGAAGTGTTGATAATCTAAAATTATGCTTCGTTTGTCGCTATTTATAATATTAAGATTTTTATTAAGCACTTTACCTTTAAATAATATTCTATTTATAAAAGCATAACGTTCATTATCAAATACATTAAAATTTTTATTACTACGAAAATGTTTTAAATGAATTAAAGCAGAAAATTCATCACCTACTATTAAAGGCTGTGTAGAATTAACACTGAGCATTGCTTTGGGTGCTCTAAAATCCGAAAAATCACTCCCTTCTAATGCCACTATTTTAACTTTAATATATTGAGGTTTTTTGTCAGAAATAACCTCTTCAACAATTAATGTAGAATCAAGTGCATACTTTTCATCCGGTTTTGGTATTTCAAAACTATAAAAAACGTAAAAATGCAGACCAACGAAGCAAATTGCACAAATAAAGCCTAACAATACATTTAAAAACGGCTTAAAATAAGCGCTCACTATAACAATGAAAATTGTGAATACTGTAAATTCGAGAGTTTGATAATAAAATACGGTTGCTATACAGCCAATTACAAACCCAAGACTTATCCACACTGATGTAAATGGTTGCTTTAAATGGCTAAAAAAACGATCCAAAGATTTTTACCTGATCCAAATAAAATTAGACATCATAAATCACTAAGAATATTTGGACGCCTTTTACAAGATGCAAATCTTTGGCATTTAAATAGACGTTCTGCTCGAGGTGCATTTGCAGTCGGGTTATTTTTTGCTTTCATCCCTGTTCCTTTTCAAATGGTTTTAGCAGCAGCCGGTGCTATATTATTTAGAGTTAATTTACCTATCTCAGTTGCATTAGTATGGCTTACAAACCCTCTAACTATGCCACCTATTTTTTATGGCTCATACTTAGTGGGTACATTAATACTTAATCAGCCTGAGCAACACTTTGTATTTGAAGCTAGTTGGTCTTGGTTTCTAGAGAGCATAGAAACTATTGGTCCTGCATTTTTACTAGGTTCGTTAGTATGTGCTTCTATTGCATCAATTATCGGCTATTTTAGTATTGATATTATTTGGCGCCGTTCTGTTAAAAAAGCATGGTTATCGCGAAATAATTAGTAGCCTTAAAGCTAAATAATAACTATAAGATTCATGGCAATCCTAATCTTATAAAATATTATAGACGAAAAAAAACCAACTTTATTAAGTTGGTTTTTTATAATCAATATTAGTAAACTTTAAAAGCGAAATATACGTCTTAAGCCAACTAATGGTAATAGCAATAATGTATACCAAGGAAAGCTAGCAGAGTTACGTTCATAAACCTCTGCTTCTGGTGGAGCACAGTTTTCTACTTCACCATTTGCAATTGGCGTTAATTTAACTGCAATAGCAATACTCTCGTATTCAATTTCACCATTGATATCAGTTACAACACCGCCTAAAGAATCAAGTTTTTCAACTGTCTTAGTCGCAGTACCAAATATTTCATTATTTTCATTGATAGCTGTTGCTTCAACCATAGAATAAGCGTAATCAGTTTCGCCATCGGTATCATAACAAGGCAGTAAATCGTTTAGATTAGTGATTTTATCTTCACCAATTTTGTAAATAAAGGCTTCTTTAAGTCGTGAGCTATCAGATACACCCACTTCACCTTCGCCTACAATATACCCTTGATTATTTATATCGTTACCATAAGAACTTGAGCTTGAGAAATAATCAGTTGGGAAAACTGTATTACCTGTTTCGATGTCATGATAGAAGAATTTATTACGAAGAGTGCCTTCAATACGCTTGGTCGCATAACCTGTAATTACATCATTATCATTAATAGCAATTGATTTACCAGCCTGCCAATCATCTTCTTGATCAATAAAATCAGTAACTGCACCGTCTTTAAAATAAACTGGCATTGTAATAATCGTATCGTCATTTTTGTAATAACGCGTATTTGATGAACCAACTACAGTGCCTATTGCATTAATAGCTAAAGCTGTACTTGTAAATGCATCATCTTCCGTTTCACCTTCATCAGGTGTAAGTGCCATACCAAGCTCTTCAACAGAAATAACATTCAGTGATTCGTCAAGTTCCCATTTAACAGCACGCTTATTAAATAAGCCTCGTGAAATATTAGAATTTAATAAATTGATACACACTGATGTTGGTTCGTCTTCATTATCACAGTTATCATCAATATTATCTTGTCTGTCATCAGGAATACTTGTAGAGATATTACCTACAACAGTGTAACCACTATTTGTTTTGACTATATCGTTAGCGCGGCTTGTGCCACCGTATTCATTAAACTCTGGTTCTAATGGAACTTTGATCATGCCATCAGCGCTTATTACAATCCCACGCTCTATAAACTCATGTGTGAACCACGTTTCTGCTTCATCTTCACCATCAGGTGTAAAAGATACTTTGTCATAAGGTGCACCGCCCCAACCAACAGTAACGCCGTCTTCACTTACAGCATTAAAAAGGTTAATAGTTGAACGCGTTAAGCCATCATAATCAACAGATGCAACATCAAATAACGGTTGCTCTGTTACTTGTGTGTCATTGTACTTTATGCCAACTAATGAGCTTAATTTTTGATATTCAAAATTTGTAGAAATTGAAGATAAAAAACTAACCATGAAAGTATGTGCATCAGAATTAGTAAGTACTGCATCATTATTTTCAATGTCATCAAGTGTAAAGGTAATCTCTTTATCACTTAAATCAAATGCAGCTTCTGTATTATCGTAGCTATTTTCAATAATATTTTCAGTAAAATCTATATAGCTGATATCAATAGGTAAATTGTATAAACCATTTGCGAAACCAATAATATGCCCGCTTTCGCTTACATCTGTTACATAAGAATATTTAGCGTCTTCAAGAGTCCCTAATTCACTTAACTGGTACGTAGCACTTGTTGCTGAAGTGCTTAATGTCGCTAAAATACTGGCAGCGAGTAATTTATATTTCATTTTAGTCCTTACTACTGATTCTGTAATTCTTCAAGTTCTTCCCAGCGCTCAAGCGCAGCTTCAAGGTCAGACTCAAGTTGTGCCAAATGGTTCAATGCTTTAGTTGTTACATCACTCTCTTGTTTAAAAAAGTCTGAGTCACTAACTACAGCTTGTTGAGCTTCAATTTCAGCTTCTAGTTTTTCCATTTTATTCGGTAGTTGCTCTAATTCAAGTTTTAATTTGTAAGAGAGTTTATTTGTTTTAGCTGCAGGTTTAGCAACTGGAGCGACTACTTTTTCAACTTTTTTTACTGGTTGCTGCTGCGTTTTTTTTTCTTGTTCAGCTAAATAGTTAACGTAAGCCTCATAGTCGCTATAGCCACCTACAATATCTGTAACTTTACCGTTACCTTCAAACGCCCATACACTTGAACATGTATTATCAATAAATTCACGGTCATGGCTTACAATCAGCACTGTACCTTGGTATTGATTAATGATGTCCTCTAGTAACTCTAACGTTTCAATGTCCAAGTCATTCGTTGGCTCATCGAGAACAAGTATATTAGATGGTTTTAAAAACAGTTTAGCTAATAGCAGTCTATTTTTTTCACCACCAGAGAGTGCTTTAACAGGGGTTCGAGCGCGTGCTGGCGGGAATAAAAAGTCTTGTAAATAACCTAAAACATGACGTGAGCGGCCGCCCATCATCACTTCTTGTTTACCTTCGGCAACGTTATCTTGAACTGTTGCTTCTTCATCAAGCTTTTCACGATATTGGTCAAAGTAAGCAAATTCTAAATTAACACCTTGCTTAGTTATGCCGCTATCTGGTTCTAAATCACCAAACATTAGCTTTAATAGTGTTGTTTTACCAATACCATTTGGGCCTACTAGACCGATTCTGTCACCGCGCATTACCAGTGTAGAAAAATCATCAGCAATAACTTTGTCTTTAAATGCATGACAAAGATGTTGAGCTTCAAATACTAACTTACCAGAGCGATCTGCTGTTTCAATATTGAAATCAGTTTTACCAACTTGGTCAACACGTTGCTTACGCTCTGTACGAAGCTGTTTTAACTCTCTAACACGTCCTTCGTTACGCGTTCTACGCGCTTTAACACCTTGGCGGATCCATGTTTCTTCTTCGGCTAAACGCTTATCGAACAATGCATTTTGGCTTTCTTCTACTTTTAAATCATGGGCTTTTTGCTCTAAGTACGTAGCGTAATCACCAGGGTACGAAATAAGCTTACCACGGTCTAAATCTAAAATACGCGTAGCAACAGCGCGAATAAACGCACGGTCATGCGATATAAATACGATTCCGCCCTTAAACTCTTTTAAAAATTGCTCAAGCCACATGACGCTTGCCATGTCTAAATGGTTTGTTGGCTCATCAAGTAATAATAAATCAGGCTCACTAACAAGTGCACGTGCAAGTGCTACTTTACGTAACCAACCACCAGAAAGAGACTCAAGTTTAGCTTCTGGCGTTAATTCTAATTGTGTTAGCACTAATTGAATTCGGCTATCAAAGCGCCAGCCATCAGCCGCTTCTAATTGATTTGATAAACGTTCAAGCTTGTTTAATAACTTATCAGTACACACTGTTTGCAACTCATTACTTACATGATGAAAATCAATTAGTAAGTTTGCAATCTCAGGCATACCTTGCGCAACGTAATCAAATACAGTGCCATTTGCGCCTTTTGGTGGATCTTGTTCTAAACGAGAGATTCTAATCCCGCCTAGCTGATTTATTTCACCATCATCTAATACAACTTCGCCATCAAGCACTTTTAATAGAGTTGACTTACCCGCGCCATTTCGACCAACAACACATACTCTTTCGCCACTTTCTATAACGGCATCTGCTTTGTTAAGCAAAGCATGCGTACCAAAAGCAAGTTGTGCTTTTAAAATTCTAATTAAATCCATAGTTCTTATTTGCTCTTATTCTGCTTGTGCTAAAAATTCGCGCACAGTGTGTAAAGTAAAAGGCCAAAATAATTGCTCGCCTTTTTCACTTTTTAATACAGGAATCGTAATTTGATACTCAGCTATAAGCTGCTCATCAGTCATAATATCGATTAGTAATAACTCACTCGTATTACTAAGTACCTCAGTGATAAGTTGCTCAGCTTGCTCGCACAAGTGGCAACCATCAGTGTGGTATAAAACCCATTTAGCCATGTGTGATTAACCAGCTATTATGGATTTTTTTATTACGTTTAAAGTCTGGTGATAACGTTTTATCTGAAATATTAATGGCTTTTAAACCTAAACCAATCAGACCAACTTCATCTATCACAAAGCCACGTTTGTTATTAGAGAAAATTAAGGTACCTGATGGGCTTAAAATCTTTTTAACCCACGTTAATAATTTAATGTGATCGCTCTGTACATCAAACGCGTCTTTCATACGTTTTGAGTTTGAAAACGTTGGAGGATCTAAAAATATCAAATCATATTGTGCTGTCGCGTGCTCTAACCATTTTAAACAATCAGCTTGTTCAAAACGGTATCGTGTATTACTAATACCATTTAAATCAAAGTTATCTTGGCCCCATTTTAAGTAGGTCTTTGATAAATCGACTGTAGTAATGGCTTTAGCACCACCAAGAGCAGCATGTACAGAAGCTGTACCTGTGTATGCAAAAAGGTTTAAGAAACGTTTATCTTTAGCATTTTCTTGAATATAACGGCGCATTAAGCGATGATCTAAAAACAAGCCTGTGTCTAAGTAGTCAAATAAATTAACTTTGAACTTAGCACCAAACTCTTCAACAACCATAGTACGGTTTTGTTTAGACATAGCGGTGTATTGATCTTCGCCCTTCTGCTTTTTACGTACTTTTACAGCAATGTTTTCAGGTGAAATCTCAAGCTGTTGAGCCGTTAAACTTATTACGTCTTGCAGGCGTTTTTCTGATGTTTTTTCATCAATTTCTTTAGGCGCTGCATATTCAAAAATTACAGCAGAGTCGCCATAAATATCTACAGCAACATTGTATTCAGGGATATCCGCTTCATAGACGCGATAAGCATCTATTTTATTTTGTTTAAGCCAGTTTTTTAAGCCTTGCTTATTTTTTTTCAATCTATTTGCAAATGACGTTGAGCCTTCAAAATTGAGTGCTTTTTTGTCATCTGTGGTCAAACTTACTTGCTTATCATCTAATTGATATAAGTTAAGTTCTACATCAAGCGGGCCATTTTTAAATTTATAACGCTTAAGGCGCACAAGTTTTAAAAGTTTAAATAAGCTCTCGTCCATACCCAATAAGGCAAGTTTCCAGTGATTGAAGTGCTTTTTAAAGCCAACGCCTAAATTACGGTGTAAATCAACAAGCTCAGCCATAGAGCCAATACGCTCACCATAAGGTAAGTTTGAAATTACAACACCCGGTAATTTTGCAACAGCTGTAAGTTTAGTTGCATCACTTTGCTTAAACTTAATCACGTCGTCAAGCTCGGCTCGTTTAGCATTATCAATTGCTTTACTTAATACTTGCTCATCGTAATCGTGGCCAATTAACCACAATTTAGGATCAGTAATATTAGCGAGTAACTCTTCTTTAAGCTCTTTAAACTTAGCGGCTCTAAAACTGGGTAAACGCTCAAAAGCAAAACCTTCACGGAATAATCCTGGCGCTTCGTTTCGCGCCATACCGGCAGCTTCTATCAAAATAGTACCCGCACCACAACATGGATCGAATAAAGGCTGTTTTACATTTTCAAGCCAGCCACTTCGCTTAATTAATGCAGCAGCTAAGTGCTCTTTAATTGGCGCTTTACCTTGGCCTTGGCGGTAACCACGTTCTGACAAACGAGGACCTGAATAGTCAATATACATCGATACGCCGTAACGATTTAATCGTGCAACTACGCGCACGTTAGCATCTTGCTTATCAACGTTAGGACGTTGCTCGTATAAATCATTAAAATAGTCAACAATCGCATCTTTGATTACAAGACCCGAAAATTGCGTGTTTTTTAATGAGTCATTGGTACCGTTGAAGTCGACAGCGAATGTTTGCGTAGGCCCAAACCATTCTTGCCAAGGTTGCGAGCGCGCAAAATTATACAGGCTATTTTTGTCATCTACGCCTTCTTTTTCTTCAATAAGCATAAGCACACGCGTTGCAAAACGAGTTGATAAACAAACCTTTTGCGCAAGTAATGAGTCAGCCTCAAAACGAACAGAACCAACAGTTTGCTTAGACACGGTTGCGCCAAGCTCTGTTAGTTCATCAACCAATAAATTTTCGATTCCGATAGAAGTAAGTGCGATAAATTGCAAAGTAATAACCCTTAATAGCTAATTGCGCAGGATTATAACATAGGTTGGGCGACAAACACGCCATAAAGACACGCTTAAGACTTAAATTTGGTTAGGCGGTTTGACTTTTATATTGCTGATTTAGGATAGGGTGTACTCGATTATTCAAAATACGGATTACTTCAAATTGCGCTAAAGATAAGTTTTCGTCTAATTTAAAGGTTTCACTTAAATTCAAACAAATAGATGCATCAGGACAATGCTCTACAATTAAAAAATCACCTGACTGCGCTTTAGATGTTAATTTTACTATTGCCTCTACGCTTGGCTCTGTCCCGGTGTATTCTTCAAAAAACCAACTTTTTGCTAAAACGGGTTTTAAGTGATACTTAACAGCAGTTGCATTTAATGATATTTGACAAATTTGAGCCGCAGACCACAATTCAAATCCATCCAGATAATTATAAACCTGTTCGTAAAATGCAGCATCTTCGAGACTAAAACGTGGATTTTTAAAAACAGAATCGGTGAGCTGTCTTAATTTATAAGGCGTGCATAATTGCATGTCGTCATTTAAATCAAGTAACAAACGATTTTTATCAGGACAAGTAATCCACTGCCATTGCTTTGATGCTTGTAACATTTACTCCTCCTTGGGTATGTTGAATAATTATTGCTCAGAGTATAACCGCTTTTGACCACTTTTAAAATGTTTGCTTAGAACATTTAGCTAACGATCAAAAGCTTAGATAACTGATCCTTATAAGCCGTTAACGATCGACTTTACCAATTGTGGACCTTTGTAGATGAACCCAGTATAAACCTGAACTAAATTTGCGCCTGCATCTAACTTTTCTTTTGCAGATGTAGCATCATCAATACCGCCGACTCCGATGATTGGTAGCTTACCTTGTGTTAAGCGTTTTAGCTCACTTACTACCTCTGTAGAGCGCATTCTAACAGGGTGACCTGATAAACCGCCCGCCTCTTGTGCATATTGCTGCCCCATGACTGCGGCTCGCTCAAGCGTTGTGTTTGTGGCAATTACACCATCAATTTTATTATTTAAAAGTGACTCACTTACTTGCTCTATTTGTATTTGATCGAGATCCGGTGCAATTTTTACAAGCATAGGAACTTGCTTATTATGCTTTGCAATTAAATCTAACTGTTCATTTTTAAGACTTTGCAATAAATCATCAAGTGCAGCACCATATTGTAAATCACGAAGCCCTGGGGTATTTGGTGATGAAATATTTACCGTAATATATGAGGCATGCTCAAATACTTTACGCATACAATGAATGTAGTCATCTTTACCTTGCTCGTTAGGTGTATCTTTATTTTTACCAATATTGATACCGAGTATGCCACTGTACTTTGCTGCTTTTACATTTTCGACTAAATTATCAACACCTTTATTATTAAAACCCATACGGTTAATAATTGCGTTTGACTCTGGAAGTCTAAAAATACGTGGCTTGTCATTACCAACTTGAGGACGCGGTGTAACCGTTCCAACTTCAATAAAACCAAATCCCATTTGGCTAAATGCATCTATACATTCTGCATTTTTATCCAGGCCAGCGGCAAGCCCTACTGGATTTTTAAATTCAAGACCTAAAAAGTTTACGGGTTTATCTGAAACACTTTGTGACCAAGCTATATTTAGAGGCGTATTAGCAAAACGACGAAGATTATTAAGTGCAAACTCATGCGCCCACTCCGCATCACGGGTAAACATAAAACGGCGAGCTAAATCATAAAACATCAATATAATCCTCTTTTTAAATTTCAGACAAAAAAATACCTCAGACAAGGCTGAGGTATTGTATAACAATTTTAACAATCAGTTATTTATTTACTAAACAAATAACTGATTAAAGCTAAATTATTTTCCTGATGTATTGCAATTATGACTTAGTAGCATTAGTTCACGCAGTGCAACTGAGAACTTAGCAAAGTCATGGCTTTGTGATGTTTTAAACTCAGCCAACATTTGTTTCCAACGTTGAAGTAATAAATCTTGGCTATCCATCCACTCATCTATTTGACTATCAACATCGCTTTCATCACCTTCAAAGCTATTTAATACAACTTCAGACAATGTACGTTGTTGCCAATCAAGCTCTTCACGATAAGATGAACGAGCAAGTGCTTGCCAATGATTTGCTACTGGTTGCTTAGTTATTTGCTCTAAGAACCAATGCAGTCCCATTCGCGCACCTAGTTTAAAGTAAGTATTCGATACCATTGAAATATTTCTACCTGAACTATTAGCAACTTCTGCTAAATCCATCACAGAAAATAAGCTTGATAACGAGACAATACGATTAGCGATATCTGCTGGAACGCCCGCATCAATTAACTTATTAGCTTCAATTACAATGCGGTCATTTTCTTTTTCAATCATGTACGTATTTAAATTATCGCTTAAATCTTTAAACGTTGGAGCGAAGAATTCAATTCCCTGTTCAATCGTCTGAGACTTATTGCGATGACGTAAG
Organism: Pseudoalteromonas sp. SWXJ133; assembly: GCF_015864365.1. Lineage (NCBI taxonomy): Bacteria > Pseudomonadati > Pseudomonadota > Gammaproteobacteria > Alteromonadales > Pseudoalteromonadaceae > Pseudoalteromonas > Pseudoalteromonas sp. SWXJ133. Next base: position 53,286 of record NZ_JADYXJ010000009.1, on the reverse strand, counting down.
AACCAACGTGTTGCACGGCGAACAGTACGACGAAGTTGGTAAAGCATTTCGGTCTGAACTGCTGCTGGTATTTTATTATCAAGTGCACTAATAGAAGACCATGTATCGCGCATTTCAAATATTTCGCTAGCAATTGAGTAACACATTGCAATCTCAGCTTCATTAGCACCAGTTTCTTCATGCATACGTACCATGAAGTTTAAGCCCATATCGTTAACGATGCTGTTAGCGAGCTTAGTTGCAATAATTTCTTTACGAAGCGGATGATTATTCATCGCATCATTAAATTTCTCACGCAATGGCCGTGGAAACGACTTGACAAGCAATTGACGGTAATACGGGTTTTCAGTAATTTCATCACTTACTAAAGACTCTTTTAATACCATTTTTGCATAAGACACTAACACTGAAAGCTCAGGACGGGTCAAATCTTTACCCGCTGCTGCGCGCTCTGCCAACTCTTCATCACTTGGAATAAACTCGATAGCACGGTTTAATTTACCATCTTTTTCAAGAGCATGGATGAAACGAATCTTCTCTTTAAGCGTCGAAGTGCCCTTAGATTGCGTAATTGAAATAGTATGAGTTTGGCGGTAACAGTCTTTTAATACTAATTCAGATACTTCATCAGTCATTGAATAAAGTAACTCATCACGTTGTTTACGTGTTAGATCACCTTCAGCTACTAGGCCATTAAGTAAAATCTTTATATTTACTTCGTTGTCAGAACACGCAACACCACCAACATTATCAATAAAGTCCGTGTTTACGCGGCCACCTTTACTAGCAAACTCAACGCGACCTAATTGAGTTACACCTAAGTTTCCGCCTTCACCTATGATTTTGGCGCCCAACTCTTTACCGTTGATACGTAACGCATCGTTCGCACGATCCCCTACATCAGCATCTGTTTCTTTAGAGTTCTTAATGTATGTACCAATACCACCATTCCACAATAAATCAAATTCCATCATTAATGAGGCTTTGATCAATTCGTTAGGCGTCATGCTTGCTTTTTTAGTGCCTAACATTTTTTTCATTTCAGGACTAAGCGTAATTGACTTAGCAGCACGAGAGAAAACCCCACCACCGGCGGAAATTAATTCTTTGCTGTAATCATCCCACGATGAACGCGGCATATTAAATAAACGTTCGCGCTCAGGGTAAGAAGTAGCAGCATCTGGGTTTGGATCAACAAAAATATGCATATGGTTAAAGGCAACTTGTAAACGAATATGCTTAGATAACAACATACCATTACCAAATACGTCACCCGCCATATCGCCAATTGCCACTGCTGTAAAGTCAGTCGTTTGACAATCGATGTCCATTTCACGGAAATGACGTTTAACTGATTCCCATGCACCTTTAGCTGTAATACCCATTTTCTTGTGATCGTAACCAACCGAGCCACCTGATGCGAATGCATCACCTAACCAGAAATTGTATTCATTAGCAATGCCGTTTGCGATATCAGAGAAAGTCGCGGTACCTTTATCGGCTGCAACTACTAAGTAAGCATCATCTTCATCGTGGCGAACAACATCACGAGCTGGCACTACTTCACCGCGCTCTATGTTATCTGTAATATCTAAAAGACCACGGATAAAGATTTTGTAACACTCTTGGCCTTCTTTGATAAACGCTTCGCGCTCACTAGGTAGTTGTTTACATACAAAACCACCTTTAGAACCAACTGGCACAATTACTGTATTTTTAACTTGTTGTGCTTTAACTAGGCCAAGTACTTCAGTACGGAAATCTTCACGACGGTCAGACCAACGCAGTCCACCACGCGCTACTTTACCGTAACGTAAATGCACACCTTCAACGCGCGGAGAGTATACAAAAATCTCAAACGCAGGAAGAGGAAGCGGTACATCCGGAATTAAACTAGGCTGTATTTTAAACGAAACATAAGACTTAAACTGACCTGCATCGTCTTTTTGGAAATAGTTAGTACGTAGCGTAGCAACAATCATATCTACGTATAAACGTATAATACGGTCATCATCAAGGTTTGCTACATTTTCGAGTTCTAAGTAAATTTGCGTACTTAACTTTTCAAGTGTTTTAGCACTTGCAGGGTTTTTAACCGAGAACTTTTTAGCAAATAAATTAACAATTTGCGCAGCAATATTTGGATAGTTAGCAAATGTGCTCTCAATGTAAGTTTGAGAGAACGTTACACCAATTTGGCGCATGTACTTAGCGTAAGCGCGTAAAATAGAGGCTTCACGGCCTGTTAGGCCACCTATTAACACTAAACGGTTAAAACCATCATTTTCAAGGCGGTTGCCCCAAACGTTTGTTAATGCAGCACGAAAACGTGCTGAAATTTTATCAAAATCTGCCATCCCTTTGCTATCAATAAGCATAGAGAAGTCCATAATCCAATTAATACGACCATCACTGGTTTTAACTGAATATGGTGTTTCACCAACAACTCGAAGGCCAAAGTTTTCAAGCATCGGCATAACATCAGATAAGTGAATTGGCTCATCTTTATGGAATAAGCTTAATCGTACAATATTACTGTTTGCTTCTTCTTGAGGACGGTAGAACAGCATTTCTAGCTTGTTTTCATCGCTAAGTAGTTCTAACTTTTCGATATCAACAACCGCTGCACTTGGAAGCACTTCGTCTTTGTATGAGCGTGCAAACGCATTACAGTATTTACGATTTAAATCGTTACCACGTGCTTCACCCGCAGACTCTAAAAGTGCAGATTGAAGTTTATCTTCCCACGTACGTGCAGCTTCTACTAAATTGTTTTCGATGTCTTTCACGTTATATTCGATCTTGTTGTCGGTCACACGAACGGTGTAATGAGTACGCGCCAGTGTTGACTCAGAGAAATAAGTAGTAAATTCGACTTTATCGTCAGAATTAAATGCATTAGCTAATATATCTTGCGTTTCACGACGAAGAGCCGTGTTATAGCGTTCGCGAGGAACATAAACCATGCAAGATAAAAAGCGACCATACGCATCTTTACGTACAAACAAGCGACACATATCGCGCTCTTGTACTTGTAAAACACCCATAGCAACTTCAAGTAGCTCACTTTCGCGCGCTTGAACTAGCTCATCACGTGGGTAGGTTTCTAAAATATTTAAAACAGCTTTGTAAGCGTGTGTACCTTTAGCAAAATCACACATTTCCATAATGCGGTTGATTTTACTTTTTAAAACAGGCACATCAGTAGCACTGTTATTGTAAAAGCTTGATGAGAACAAACCAATAAAGCGGTCTTCACCAATTACATTGCCTTCATCGTCAAAACGCTTAATACCTACGTAATCAATGTAAGCTGGACGGTGAACGCGAGAAACAGAGTTTGTTTTTGTCAAGATCAGTAGATTGCTGCTGCGGGCTTCTTGGCGAGCAACTTCTGGTAATTCTGATAATAATCGTGTGTGTTCTTCAGTAGAGTTTTTCATCAAGCCAAGGCTTGATTCCATTTTACCTTTTAATTGGTAATCACCTTGAACTGGGCTTAGCTCATATTCACGGTAACCCATTAGGGTAAAATTATCTTTCGCTAACCAATCTAAAAACTCAGTTGTTTCTGAAACTTCTTCTGTCGTTTTATTATGATGACGTTTAGGTAACTCTTTGGTTACTGCAATCAATTTTTTACGAATTGGCTGCCAATCATCAACAGCAACTGATACATCAACAAGAACCGACTCTAACTCTTTCTTGAAAGACTCAATCACAGAAGAATCTGTTTGACGGTCAATTTCAATAAAAAATACTGTTTTAGTAGATGAGGATTCTTGCTCTGCTTTTAAATTTGATAATCCAGAAATTTTAGCGTTTTCATCGCGCTTAATTTTTAATGGGCAGTGAAGTAATAAGTGAGAGGCGATATTTTCACGAGTCATGGCCATACGAACAGAATCAACTAAAAACGGCATGTCTTTAGTAATAATCTCTACGATTGTATGTGATGACTGCCAGCCATCTTTTGCCACTTCAGGGTTGAAAACGCGGATAACAGCGTCGTCGGTAGTATTTTTTTCTAGCGAGTTCCAAAGGCTTAATGCTGCGCCATATAGGTCACTATCGTTGCGGTTTGCCAAATCCTCTTTAGACATATTGCTGTACAAGGCTTTGGCGAATTTCTCAACGAGTAACACATTATCAGCGCGAACTTTTTTCTGGATCAGCTTACAGACATTATCTAGGATAACCGAGGCTTGGCCTTCATTTCGTGTCATTGTATGTTCCTTAATCTATTACTGCTCAGGAGCAGGAATTTGTACAGCTATTCATTAGCGTGGAGTCAACCAAATTCTAACCCTTTTACAGTTAATAAACAGCCCTTTCGATGAAAACATTTTAAGCATTTCAGCTATTTGGTCATCTATTCACAAATTGTAGATATAAATGGCCTTTACAGGCCATTTAGGAGCAAAATTATTCACATTATTTTTTCTGGTCTGTCCAGAGAAGGCTGCCAATAGCGGGTAATAACAATAACGCACCTAACATATTTACTAAAAACATGAAGGTTAACAGTATACCCATATCAACTTGGAATTTAAGATCTGAGAATATCCACGTACTCACACCAATCGCAAGTGTAATACCGGTAAATAGAACCGCACTTCCACGTTCAACAAGCGCATTTCGATAAGCAACACTTAATGGTACATTTTGCTTAAGCTGCCCCATCATCGACGACAGTATATAAATGCCGTAATCGACCCCAATACCCACTCCTAGAGCAATAACTGGCAAAGTAGAAACGGTTAAGCCTATTTCTAATTGCACCATAAGTGCTTGTGCCAGTGTTGATACGATATAAAGCGGCAATACCACAGCAATCGTTGCTTTTACGCTTCTAAAGCTCATTAAACATAAAATGATAACGGCACCATAAACATAAAGCATCATTGGTATTTGCGCTTCTGCAACTGACTCATTAGTCGCGGCCATTACGCCAACAGGTCCTGACGCTAATTTAAATGCTAATTTATCAGTGCCCTCTTCTTGCGCAAATTGCTTAACACTCTTAATTACAGTATCGATAGTTTGTGCTTTATGATCATCTAAAAATATAATCACTGGCATAACTGAACAATCACCGTTAAGTAAACCTGTACTAGTTTCAACTCGAGACGTTGACTGTACTAAACTTGCTGAATTTCGTGGCAAGCTTTGCCATTTCAAATTGCCTTCGTTGTAGCCTGCGTTAACCGATTGAGCTACAGAGCTCAAACTTACAGCAGACTGCACACCTGCTACATTCTCTACTTTGTACTGAAAACGGCTTATACGCTCCATCACATCATGCTCAGTACATGCTGCAGGATACGCTTCTACAATTACCTTTAAGATATCAGACGAGATAGTGTACTTGTCTGATATTAAAAACGTGTCTTGGTTATAACGGGCATCTTGATGCAGTGATGGCGCGCCTGCATGTAAGTCACCTATACGCATTTTATCTGCTTGCCAGTAGCCTAAAGCAAATAGAACAAGTGTAAAACCAATAATGATTTTAGCTACTTTAGGATCAGTCGCTTTAACAAGTAAGTCGCGGATTTTATCGAGCATGTTTGGTTTTGCTGCATCACCAGATTGAATATGTACACTGTTTTCAAAGTTCATATACGAAGCCCAAACTGGCAATAAAATTAAATTAGTAAATATAATTACTGCTACACCTAAACTCGCTGTAATGGCAAGTTCACGGATAATACCAATATCGATGGTAAGTAATGTTAAGAAGCCTACGGTGTCTGAAAGCAGTGCAATACCGCCTGGCACTAATAAAGCCCTAAAACTTGACTGACAACAAATACGTGTTGTTTTACCTTCACCTACTTTTTTACCAATCGCATTTATCATCTGCACACCATGGCTTACACCAATAGCAAATACTAAAAACGGTACCAAAATAGACATAGGGTCAAGGCCAAAACCTAAACTTGAAAGCAGGCCTAATTGCCAAATAACAGCAATAATGGAACATGCGATAGGCAAAATAGTCAGCTTTAAACTGCCACAAAATAGCCAAACCATAATAAAGGTAAAAGCGATAGCAATGGCAAAAAATACAACCACCCCTTTTGCGCCTTCAGCTATATCACCAGCCATTTTTGCAAAGCCAATAATATGAATACTTACTTTGTCTGTACTTAAAGGCTCTCTTAAATCACTTTCTAGCTTTTGTGCAAAAGCTAATGTGTCTAAATTTTGTTGTGTTTGAGGATCAGTTTCTAAAAGTTGAGCAGTTACCATTGCACACGAATAATCGCTGGCAATCATACGTCCTACAACTTTTGCTTTTTCAATGTTTTCCTTTACTACACCTAAACCACGCTTATCTGCTTTAAAGTTAGCAGGAATAATTGGGCCACCGGCAAAGCCATCCTCCACTACTTCAACAAAACGAGCACTGGGTGAAAATATTGAGTTAACTAATGGACGATTTACGCCAGGAATGAAATAAAGCTGATCGTGAACCGCTTTTAATTGGGTAAAGAACTCTGGATTAAATATATCACCACTATCATCACACACTGAAATCAAAATACTGTTTGCACCACCAAACTGCTTTTCATGCTTGGTATACACTTTCATATAATCGTGGTTTAACGGGATATTTTTATTAAACGATGCATCTAATTGAATTTGAGTCGCTTTGAATACAAGTAAACAAGTTATAAGTGCAAAACTTATAAGCATAATTAAGCGATGTCTAAAAATCGCCTTTTCAATAAAATCGAGTAGTTTATGCATTAAGGGGTTAACTCCTTCACTTTAATGCCATCTTCTGTAGCCATAATCAGCCTGTTATCTAAAATTACACCATCAAGAATCGCTTTACCGTCAGCAAGCTGCTCATGGGTGAGTAACCCATCTTGAAGATGAAAAATAACGCCACTATTGGCAAGCATAAGCCATTGTTTGTTATTATAATTAATAATGTTGTTAATCGTCGCTGTTTTTACATTTTCGAAATGCTGCCACTGCTGTTCACCATTTTGCTTTGCAAAAACATTACCTCGAAGCCCTGCCACAATTTCTTGTGTGCTATCTGATGCAACAGCAAAGAATGAACCAGGATAAATTTCTTCTATCCTTTGCCAAGTTTGACCATCATCAATGCTTCTGGCCATCAAGCCCATCTCACCAACCAGCATTAAACCATTATCTGTTTTTTCGATTCGATTAAAGTGCGGTAAAATTGAAGCAGTTTCGGCTTCGTATCCTTCAGGATCATTTTCTTTTAAATCGTTCAAGTAATCACGATCATCACTAAATAATAGCGAATCTAAAAAGCGTTTTTGCCAATGTTTACCACCATCGGTGGTTTGATAAAACATACCATATGCGCCCACTGCAAAACCTTTTAAATCATCTTCAAATAGAATATCTAAACATGGTTTGTCTAATTTTGGTTGTGCTTGTTGTAGTTGCCAATTAACACCACCGTCAGTAGTATTTATTATTGTTGCATCGTGGCCACACGCCCATCCATTATTTTCATTACTAAAATCAACGGCAGTTAATAGCACTTGAGTTGGGACTAGCTCAGCTTGTTGCCATTTATCACCCGAGATACTTTTAATAACAGTACCGTGTTTACCTACTGCAATTAGACCATTGCCTGTGTTGGTTATGTCGGTGAGTAAGGTTTTAGCTGCATTTGTTGCACTGATTGCATTGTTAGGGGCTTCTTGTGCAACACTCGCACCGCTTATTATCAGGCTGGCATATACCAAATACTTCATAAATTTTAATCGCCTTGTACGAGAGAGTTGTTTGTCTTTTTACTGGGGAAAGCGTTGCGCGCTGTAAGACAAACGCGATGAGAAAGGAAAAGGCACTTAACAAATTGTTAAGTGCCTAGTTTAATACTATCTACCTGCGCGACGTAAAGCGCTTGAAGTAAATTCGTTATCGTTAAATGACTGTGAAAAATCGTACATTTTTTCTTGGTTATCTAAACCAATTGCTAAATAACGACGAGAATTCAAATCATGATAAACCTCAAGCGTACTCCACTGTGTAGGTACTTCGTAGTAGTTAAGGCCATAAGCCATTGCTACACGGTAAAGTTGGTCGCGGTTATCATAAATATCAGTAACCTGTACTTGCCAGCTATCTTCATCGATGTAAAACACACGTTTTTTATAGATATGACGTGTATCATCTTTTAAGTTAGCTTCAACAACCCAAACACGGTGTTTTTCGTAACGTGTATGTTCTGGGTTAATATGGCCAGGCATTAAAATATCATCGTACTCTAGCTTATCACTATGAAGTTTATAGCTGTTGTAAGGTATATATAACTCTTGCTTGCCTTTTAGTGTCCAGTTGTAACGATTTGGCGAGCCATTAAACATATCAAAATCATCGGTAGTACGCAGGCTATCTGCAGCTGTGCCTGGTGCATCATATGCAACATTAGGTGCACGACGAACACGACGTTGTCCCGAGTTATAAGTCCATGCTTGGCGCGGCGTTAATATTTGATCCATTGTTTCATGAACTAATAATGCAGTACCCGCTAAACGAGCCGGTTCTGTAACGCTTTGTTTAAACTTAAACAAAATATTTGAGTCTTGCAGCTCTGCTGGTGTTGCACTAGGGTCTGAGTATTTAACTAATAACTGCTCATCAAAGCCAACATAGTTATAAGAACCAGATGCAGTCGGTGCAGCTTGACCACCAAAACGCTCAATAGACTGGCCACGGTAACGTAATAAGTGATTCCAAATTGCCTCTAAACCCGTTTTAGGAATAGGGAAAGGAATACCAATCGCCGTATTTTTAATACCGTTACCGCCTTCAATTAATTCCGCAGTTGGTGCAAACTTTTTAGTCGCATCATATACAAACTGAGGGTAAGACGCAGAACGACGTGTTTCATACACTGGCATTTTAAATGTGTCTGGATATGCTTCAAATAAAGCGATTTGACCCGGACTTAAATTAGCTTTGTACTTTTCAATATTACTTTTATCAATAGTGAAAAGCACTTTATCAGCTGTAAATGGGTCAAGGTGATGCATACCAGCTTCATAACCTGCTGGTGCAGAAGTAATGCCATTATTCCATGCTGGAATAGAGCCATCAGCATTAGCTGCTTTTTCTGCGCCCATTGGCGTTAAGTTTTGACCTAATTGAGCAACTTCATCAGCGTTTAATTTAGCTAAAGCTGCGCTGCTTGCAAACAAGCTACAAAAAGCTGTAGCGATGAGGGTAGGTTTTTTAATCATAATAATGTTACCCCTAAATAGAATATTTTAAGTTAAAAGAAACGTAATCGCGATCTGAGAAAGTATTAATATCGCCGCCGCCCCAAAACGAGTTATAGCTCACATCAAGTGACCACGCATTTTGGTAGTTAAAGTTCATGGTTGCACCTAAAGATTTACGATCTTCGATAAATAAGAACATAGGATCTGGTGTATTACCATTTACGTCATGAGAAAATACAAAACGTGGAGAGAAGTTAATACCTTTGTAAAGGTTAAAATAATCACCTTTAGCAATTAGGCGGTAACCCCAAGAAGATGCTGTGGCGAATGATTTTTCTTCAGCGCCATTTGATAAACCAAGTTGCAATGTTGAATAATCAGTAGTACCTGGGCCTGTAATTGTGCCACTACGGCCAGTACCGGATACATTTAAACGCATTTCGTCATATTCTGGCATGTTATGAATTTTTACAGCACCCACTTCACCAACAACAGCCCAACTATCAGCCCCTAATGAAGGTCCAAATAAGTGAGTAGCCGTAAATTGAATTTGCGATGTATCACGTTCAATATAGCCTTGAGCAACTTCACCCGCACCAACAGAACTAATATCATCGCCAAAACTCATTTGCGAAATACCTGCAAAATCAGGACGAAGACCTGCAAGAGCTAACTGCTCAGGCATAGCTGTATAAAGTAACTCTACATCATCAATTTGCAGTGGTTCATCTTGGCGAAACGCAAATTCACCTGCAAAGGCTGTTTCACCAATAGTCGTGTTAAAACTTAAACCATATAGTTTAATATCTTCAGGATAGTCATTTTCAGCTTTTGAGAAAGCGGCTAAATCAGCAACATTATCTGACGTGATTTCTGTTGTCATGATCATTGCTAAATCTTGAGCAATTGCTGCCTGTGAAAAGTTTGATACACGACCAGATATAAGCGGACGACGACTGTGGTAGTTCACGTGGTATAACGCAATTTCAGTATCATTAAATTCAGGTAAAAATATACCTAAACGTAAACCGTACTGGCCGCCATCTTCAGGTTCTGTTTTACCATTATCCCCTTTGCCTTTTAATGCAACCTTAGTTGGGTAAGCAAGATACATTTGGGCTAATAAAGCGCTTCCTTCAGCACTTGAAGGATCAATACCTTGAGCAGCTGCTGCTAATGCAAAATCAGATGTTAGGTTATTTAAACTATCCGTTAAAAAAGCAACATCAATATCAGGATTAGACGTAAAGCCTAATTGAACATTCTGCTGATAACCATTTTCTGCTGCAAAGTCATTAGTAGAAAAGTATGTACCTGCTGCTGGTAAACGTGTTTCTTGCCATTGATATTGGTAGAAACCTTCAAGCGTAATATTCTCAGTAATTCCGAGCGATGCCCAAAGCATACCGATTGGTATAAATGCTTCTTTTAGCTCAGCGCCAGGTGCTTTTAATCGATCTATATCAACTGGGTTTACGTTAATACCATGAGATATAAGCGTACTTTCACCCCAGTTAACTACTTGCTGGCCTAAACGGACAGATAAAGGGTTATTACCATCATTTAAATCAAAATCGGCCCATACAAACGCGTCTAATAAACGTATGTCGGCACAACTTTGTGCTTTGGTGTCTTTATCGTCACATGGATTAACACCCTGCCCTGATGTAGGATTTGAATATGCATGATTGCCATCCATCAACGCAAAGTCATAAAAATACATGAAGCGAGTGAACAAACCGTAGTTATCTTTATTTATTGAAAGGTCGTGTGTGCCCTTCAATAGTTTTGAGAAGGAGTCACCACTATCAAAATTTAAATTACCCGCATCACCATTGTTTGAGTAAGAGCCCGGTTGTGCCCATACATCTTGTGATGAGTAAATAGTATTACTTAGCGCTGGGTTGTATCCTGTCCAATCAAATGCTGGGTTATTACTTTTGCCAATTAGGTTAAAGTCTCTGTCTTCTACACGAACACTTTGCCCATATGAAAAGGTTGAATCGAAGGTAATATCAAAACCTCCAGCTTCAAATGTTACAGCTTGAGTACTTGCTGCAGATAAACCTAAACTAGCGGCTGCTAAACCTATAGCGATTCTATTTTTAACAAAAAGCGATCTTCTTATCATTTTGGTTCCCCCCTGTCGCGGGTCATTTTGTGTGATCAAGTTATTGTTTTTAGTGTAATCATAACGATAGAAGCGAATCAGTAAAATTACAAATACTCGCTCTAATCTGTCATATACTTCTTATTCTGGTTAACGCTTACGTATTGGTAAGACGTCGTACCAGATAATTTATACACGTAATTTAACAATAGGACAAATTGAAATTAACAAAAATACAATATTTTTATGTATATATAACATAAAAACCGAGTGTCAGGCCACTCGCTCTAGGCGGATGAACTTGTTTTCGGGGGTTAATAAGAGTCTAAAACGGCCACGTACACCCAAGCTCGAAATGAAGGGCCTCAAATGCGTAGCAGCAAAACGAATTGTTTTACCGCCATCCTCTACAACTTGTAAAGAGCTAAAACGGCCATGGTAGTAATCCATGCACTCGTTATAGCTCAATCTTAAGGTAAAATAATACTCAATCATTTATGCGAGCGCTTTTTCAACCTTTTCATACAAGTCAGCACTTAGGCCATCTAAGTTGGCTAAGCGTTGTAATTGCAGCTTCATTGCTTGTGAGCGTACATCATCGTAACGCTTCCACGACATAAACGGTGTTAACATACGAGATGCATTTTGTGGATTAATTGCATTAAGTTTTATTAATAAATCACCTAATAACGCATAGCCTTGAGCATCTGCTCGATGAAATTGTGCTGTATTAAAGTGGCTAAAACTTCCTACAAGTGCACGTACACGGTTAGGATTTGAAAAATCAAAACACGGGTGTTCGTAAAGTGCCTTAATATCATCTATAGCAGTACTGCCTGATTGCATAGCTTGTAGTGCAAACCACTTATCCATGACTAAAACATCATGACGCCACTGACTATCAAAATGACTCAAAAGCTCATCTCTAACAGGGTGTGAAGCTTTTACCACAGCGCTTAAGGCACCAAGTACATTAGTCATATTAGTCGAGCTTGCAGCTTCTTGAATAAAGGTTACAGCTTCTGGACTTTGTGTTTTAGCAAGGTAGTGCAGACATATTTGCTTTAAAGCACGATTCGCAACAGCGCTTGCACTTATACTGCCATCATCTTCAAGAGATTCGTAACAACTAAGCAGCTCATCAGCAAGTTCATCAGCAATTTGTTGCTCAAACTTTTCTGTTATTTCAATAATGTCATCTACAGGTATTACATCAAATTCAGCAGCTAACGTGTCAAAACTCGGCAATTTAAACAGCTCTGCAATTAAAGCTAAATCGCCCTCTTTGGTGTTTATAAGTACACGTAGCGCATTTATAATTTCGCTGCTTAATACGCTATTCGTTGCATCGGTGATTTGAGATTTAATCGCCTTAATGAATAGCTGCTGTTGTGCATCCCAACGTGAAAAATCACTGCGCGCAAAACGCATAATATGCAATAGTTCGGGCTCTGTTGTTTGCTGGTTTAAAATACAAGGTGCAGAAAAGTCTTCTAGCAAAACCGCAACAGGCTTTTCTAAAATATTATCAAAGCTAAATATTTGAGTCGCATTAGTTACATCGAGTACATGATCTAGCTTTTTACCTTTATATTGCAGAGCAATACTTTGTCCATTGGCATCAAGTAGTTCAATAGCAAAAGGTATATGAAGCTTTTTATTCTCTGGCTGATTAGCTGGCGCTGTTTGCTCGATTGTCAAAGTGTATGTATTTGAGCTACTATCAAATTCTTGAATTGCATTTAAACGCGGTGTACCTGATTGGCTGTACCATTGTTTAAATTGCTCTAAATCAACACCTGATGCATCGCTCATCGCACTTACAAAGTCATCACATGTAACTGCTTGCCCATCGTGGCGCTCAAAGTAAAGCGTCATCCCTTTTTGAAAATTAGTTTCACCCAGTAATGTGTGCATCATACGGATAACTTCGGCACCTTTATCGTATACAGTTACTGTATAAAAGTTATTCATTTCAATAACTTTCTCAGGGCGAATTGGGTGAGCCATAGGGCCTGCATCTTCGCTAAACTGATGCGTACGCATAACTTTGACCGCATCAATTCGGTTAAGTGCACGAGAGCCTAAATCACTACTGAACTCTTGGTCTCTAAATACAGTTAACCCTTCTTTTAGCGATAACTGAAACCAATCTCTACAAGTAACTCGGTTACCTGTCCAGTTATGAAAGTACTCATGCCCTACAATGGATTCAATCGTATGGTAGTCTTTATCTGTGGCTGTTTCTTGATTAGCTAATACGCATTTACTATTAAAAACGTTTAGCCCTTTATTTTCCATCGCGCCCATGTTGAAAAAATCGACGGCTACAATCATATAAATATCAAGGTCATACTCTAAATTAAAGCGTTCTTCATCCCACTGCATTGCCTTTTTGAGTGAGGCAATAGCATGAGGAGTTTTAGATAAATTACCTTTATCAACAAACAATGCTAATTCTACATTTCTGCCGCTTTTAGTCGTGTACGTATCTTTTAAAACATCAAAATCGCCCGCTACAAGTGCAAATAAATAGCTCGGCTTTTTAAATGGGTCTTGCCATTTAACAAAATGACGACCATCTTGTGTTTCACCACTGTCTACTTGATTACCATTAGAAAGAAGTTGTAGATACTTTTTATCGGCAATAATAGTTACATCAAACGTGGCAAGTACATCAGGGCGATCCATGTAATAGGTGATCTTTCTAAAACCCTGCGCTTCACACTGCGTGCAATACGCGCCACCTGATAAATACAAACCCTCTAAAGAAGTATTCGTCTCAGGCGATATCTCGGTCACAATACTTAATTGACAACTATCCGGTAGGTTATTAATTATTAGCTGCTCGCCAATAATTTCATAATCAGTTATATCAACCGTATCAATAGATAAAGACAGTAAGCGTAAATCAATACCATCAAGCACTAAAGGTGCTTTTTTATCACCAACACGCGTAAGCGTTAGCAAAGAGCTTACTTTGGTTGATAATGGCTGTAAGTCAAAGGTTAGCTCTGTGTGGTCAATTAAAAAATCAGGAGCTTTATAGTCTTTAAGATATTGTGCTTGAGGTTTACTTGATTCAGTCATAGATACTCCAAAACAGCTCCTTTTAAGTTAAAAGGAGCTGTTTAAAATTAGGCGGATTGTTTTGGCTTAATACGTAAAATTTTAATGCCCAAGTAGGCATAAACCACCGCTAAAACAGGGTTAATTAAGTTAAAGAAAGCGTAGAGTGCATAATCAAAAGGATTTATTAGTAAAACGCTTTGCATATATGCGCCACACGTGTTCCATGGAATTAGTGGGCTGGTAATTGTACCGCCATCTTCCAATGTACGAGATAAGTTAACAGGCTTCAAACCACGTTTTTCATATTCATCTTTAAACATACGACCAGGTACAACAATTGCAATATATTGATCGGCCGCTATCACGTTAGTACCAATACACGTTGCTATTGTTGCCGCAATTAACGATCCCGTACTTTTAGCTATTTTAAGTATGCTTTTAACAAAAATATCCAAAAGGCCTGTTTTTTCCATAATGGCACCAAACATCAGTGCAGTCATAATAAGCCATGTGGTTGTAAGCATTCCAGACATACCGCCACCACTGAGTAGGGAGTCCATTTTGTCATCGCCTGTACTTATGCTAAAACCATCAAAAAACGTCGTCCAAACAAGCTTAAAATAGCCAACTAACTGCCCTTGAGAAACATCAATTTGACTAGCAATTAAATCAGATTGAAACAACATGGCCCAAACAGCGCCCACAACAGCACCGATAGAGATAGCAGGAAAGGCTGGCATTTTTTTAATCGCTAAAACTAAAAGTACAATTAGCGGGATTAGCATTTCAAAACCAATATTAAAGTTTTGCTGTAAAATAGCCGTTATTTCATCAATGCGCCCCGCTTCGCTTGAAGCAGTTGCGTTAAAGCCCATGAATATAAATATAATCAGCGCAATTACAAAACTTGGTACTGTCGTCCACAGCATATGTTGAATATGCTCAAATAAATCAGCGCCTACAACTGCTGGCGCTAAATTGGTTGTTTCAGACAGCGGGCTTAACTTATCACCAAAGTACGCGCCAGATATAACAGCGCCTGCTGTAACTGTTTGTTCAAGTCCAAGACCCGTTGCAACGCCTAATAAAGCAACACCTATCGTAGCGGCAGTAGTCCAAGAACTACCTATACTCATAGCTACAATGCCACAAATTAAACAACTCGCTGCATAAAACCAACTTGGGTTTATAACTTGCAAGCCATAATAAATTAAAGTTGGTACAGTTCCAGAAAGTAGCCAAGTGCCAATTAACGCACCTACCATAAGTAAAATTAGGATAGCGCCAAGTGAAAGCGTTATACCTTCGATCATAGCTTGTTCTAATTTTTTCCATGTATAACCGTTTTTAAGCCCAATTAAAGCCGCTGCAAAAGTAGCAAATAAAAGTGCAATTTGGTTAGGGCCTGATGAAGAGTTATCACCAAATAAGTAAACGGCAGCACCAAGTAAACAAATTAATACAGAGATAGGAATTAATGCATCAAAAAACGAGGCGGGCTTGATTGGTTTGTCATCCAATAGCTTCAAAGTAGAGACTCCTAGACACACTTACTGTGTGTTTAATTATTATTTTTAGCACGTAAAGCGCATTAATTGAGCATGATTGTTCTAGCTCAACTTTATGTAATCAAATATTATAACAATTTAGTAAATTTTAGGTAGTAAAAAAGGCGCTAATGCGCCTTTTTTATAGAGGTAAAACCAGTTGTTACTTCTTAGCTATACGACCATAATTAATATAATCTTGAGTAATTAATGCAGCTTCTTCCAAAAATGGGTCAAGCTCTTCAATTACTTCAGGTAAATCGTCTAAGTTTTCTACCGGATCTTTACCTAAACGCTTAAGACGCTCGTTAGTACGTACAAGTGCACGTGCTTCACCTTCATCTTTTTCTTTAATACGGTCTGCTTCAACTAAAGAGATAGTTTTACGGTCTTTCTCTTCGTTGTATAAGGTAATGTCATTAAATACATAACCAAATTCTGGTTCTGATTTAATTCGTACTTCGTGTTGTTTCTCAAGGTACGTAATAATAGGTGTTAAATTACCTAATTTTTTGTATTTCGCTTTAACAATGCTGTCCCAAGGAAGTGCATTATCTTGCTTACTTTCGCCCCACTCTGCAGGATCAATTGCTGATGGAAACGAAATATCAGGGATCACACCTTTATGTTGCGTACTACCACCGTTAATACGATAAAACTTAGCAATCGTATACTGTACGCTACCCAGCGCATTATCGTATAAATCGTAAGCGCGGCCTAAGCCTTTGTGCTGCTGTACAGTACCTTTACCAAAAGTCTGCTCGCCAATAATAACCGCACGGCCGTAATCTTGCATAGCTGCTGCAAATATTTCAGAAGCAGAGGCACTGTAACGGTCAACTAAAACAGTTAAAGGACCATCGTAATAAGTTATACCATCGCGATCTTTTTGCTCTTCAATACGGTTATTTAAGGTATGAATTTGAACAACTGGACCTTGGTCAAAAAACAAACCAGACAGTTGTGTTGCTTCATATAAAGAACCACCACCATTTTGGCGTAAGTCGATAATAATACCATCAACTTTTTCTTCTTTAAGCTTAGCCAGCTCAACTTTTACATCTTTCGAAAGATTATTGTAAAAGCCTGGAATTTCAATCACGCCAACTTTACTTGTTAAATCAGAGTATTTTGCTTCAAATACTTCTGATTTAGCCGCTCTATCTTCAAGTCGAATTTTATCACGCGTGATTTCAACAACTTTAGGTGCGCCGTGAGCGTCAACACCTTTTAAATACTGTAGACGTACTTTAGTCCCTTTAGGACCTTTAATTAAATCAACTACGTCATCTAAACGCCAGCCAATTACGTCTACAAATTCTTCGCCATCTTGGGCAACACCAATAATGCGGTCATCAGCTTTAATTTGATCTGTTTTATCTGCAGGGCCTCCCGGCACTAAGCTGCGAATAACAGTGTAGTCTTCATCTGGGCTTAGTACGGCACCAATGCCCTCAAGCTCTAAGTCCATATCCATTTTGAATTGCTCTGCACGACGTGGCGATAAATAAGACGTATGCGCCTCAATACTGCGTGCTAGCGAATTCATAACAATTTGAAAAGCATCTTCTGAATTAGATTGTACTAAACGCTTTTCAGCATTTTTATAGCGTTTGGTTAGTACCTCTTTAATGCCTTCCCAATCTTTACCCGTCATTTTTAAACGCAGTGCGTCGTACTTTACACGCTCACGCCAAATTTCATCAAGCTCAGCTTGTGACACAGGCCATGCTGAATCTTCACGGTCAAAAAAGTATTCATCTTCTTTATCAAACGTCATTTCTTTTTCAAGTAAAGTAAGTGAATACTCGTAACGTTCAAAACGGCGTTTAAGACTTAAGTTAAAAATATCAAACGTAAAGTCTAATTTACCGGTAGTAATAGCGTTATCAAAGTCATCACGATATTGCTCAAAAGAAGCGATATCGCTGGCTAAGAAAACGCTTTTATTAAAATCAAGGGATTCGATATAACGATCGTACACTTTACTAGAAAGCTCATCGTTAAATCGAACCGGTGTATAGTGTGAACGAGCAAATAAGCTAGCCACTCGTTTGCTAGCAGTACCATGTTGACTCTCTTGCTTAAGCTGGGGTAAATCGTCAATTGTAACGGCTTCTACAGCAGCAAATAATGAACCTGAAAACAGGGCAGCAACTAACGGAATGAGCGTAAACTTTTTACTCATACACAACTCCTTAATTTATTTACAACTTAAACGATGTATAAGCTGTCAGCTTTGGTTTTAACTTGCATACCTGTCACTAATTCAACATGAACGTCATCTTTGTTCACTTCAGTGATTACTGCATTTACAAGTGCTTGGCCAAGTTTAACCTTAACCTTATTATTAACCTTGACCTCAGTTGCTGGTAAAGGTTCAATTTTTCCTGAACGTTTAACTGGCGCTTCTTTAGCAGGTTTGTTAGCAGCAGGTGCGTTTTTATCGCCTGCTTTGCTAGCATGAGCTGGTTTTTTCTTGAAAGATTTAGAATCAGAATCTTGGCGAGGACGCTGTTGCTTTTTACGTTTTGCCATTTTAGCGCGGCTTTCTTCCAATGCCTTTTGTGCATGGTCGATATGCTCTTGCTCAACTTTTTCACCTTGATTACCATCAAGATCAATACGAAACTCTGACTTTGTCACAGCTTCTAAATAACGCCAATTAGACGTGTATTTTCTAAGCGCTTGACGAACTTGTGTCTTACTTACTTTTTCAGACCCTTCAATACGCTCAGCAATATCTTTAAAAATACCTACTTTAAGCGGCTTGATGCCATCTTTTTGTTTAAAACATTGTGGGAATTCTTGATATAAAAATTCCAACACTTCATTAATATCTTTTAGCTTGTTTGTGGTTTCCATTTTAGAACCTATTTTTCACATCTTTTCATCAAGGGACGAATCGACGTAGTGTGTTACCCAGTCGACCAACTCTTCGAAATCGGCTTCAATTACAGCCATATCACCCCGAAGGTGTTCCCAAATACCATTAATTGTTTCATCAATAAATTCACATTCTGAATCATCAGGAAGACGATCCCATGCAATATGAATTAAATCATTGAGCGTTTCCGCTACATGCTCTTCTTCGCCTTCCCAGTCGCCAACATCTTGCACAGCAAATAGGTAGTCTTGAACATTTAGCAAATCTTTCATTACAGGCTCGCCTCTAAGCATTTCACTAATGCTTCAAGGCCAGCTTTATCATCAGCATCAAATCGGCCAATACTTGGACTATCAATGTCTAGTACTGCGAATACTTTACCATGTTTCATGATAGGTACAACCACTTCAGAGTTAGACGCTGCATCGCAGGCTATATGCCCGTCAAAAGCGTGAACATCTTCAATTAATTGTGTTTCAGCGGTTGCCGCAGCTGTTCCACATACCCCTTTCCCAACGGGAATACGGATGCATGCAGGATTACCTTGAAACGGACCAAGTACTAATTCAGTAGGAGAATCCATAAAGTAAAAGCCCGCCCAATTTACATCTTCTAAAGAGGTAAATAACAGCGCGCTTATGTTTGCCAAATTGGCAATTACATTAGATTCACCAGCTATCAGCGATTCAGTTTGCTTAACTAATGACTGGTAAAAATCGTGCTTTTGCATACCAAACTACTTCTTATTAAACATACAGTAGCTAAAGGTACTCTTTGTCGTGAAAAATTGGAACCTTTTGGAGGTAAAAAAAAGGAAATCGCACCGTTTATCAGCGTGCTTGGTTAATAATGCTGCGATTATTTTTTTACCGATTTGCGAAGACCAAATAAAAACAGTCCGGCTGCAAATGCTGACATAACACTATTAATCAAAAATATCTCGCCAGTAGAGGCACTTAATAAGTAACTAAATATAGCGCCACCTAACAAACCAAGCGTTAATACACCTGAATAATTAACTTTAGAATACTTAAACATTAGTAAATACCCTGGCACAACAAAGGCCGCCATAGTTAAGCCTACAATATGTGCATTTGAGATAGCAGTCATCAACAGTTGAAAAAATACGGATAGGAAATCCCCCTGTAGCGTTAGTGCATAATACAATCCTAACAAGCTGCCAATAATTACCGGGGACAATAATGAAAGCGCGACGCTTTTTGCGAGTTGATGTTTCATCTAATAATCCTTAATACAGAGTATAAATTTTAATGTATTAAGCATGCACCAAGATCTAAAGCTTAGAAATAGAGACTATGGTCGTAATTTATGATTAAAAATAAACCTTATTGCAGTATGAGCCTATTAATAAATTAATAGGCTCATACGTTTGGGTCATACTTATCAAAGTGCTTATAACTGAGCTATTTTATTTGATAACTCAAAGTGGCGAGATGTTACTATTTCCTCTAGCACTGCCAATCTTTTGTTCAACATCGCTGTTTGTTCCTCTAATTTTGTTATCTTATTATTACTCAGTCCTTTAAATTTTGCTTGCGCTGCCATTATTGTAGTTTTATAGGTGAAATAACGTTTAGTAATAGTAAGAATCACAAAGGGTGAGCTAAATATAGTTATTACAATAAATAGTTCTAGCATGGTCGTTTCCCAATCAATTTAAGTTAGCTTGTTGCGTATAAAGGCCACTTTTAGTGCATTGAAATAATTTTGATAATGTAACTTCGCGCTGCTTTCCTCGTCGAATTAGCATCTCAACATACACAATACTTAACACAATGGCTGTTGCTTTAAACAAGTTACCTTGTAGATCACCTACTGCGCCACCCGACATACCAAATATTCCGTAAGCTGCATTCATAAAAATATGCATCCACATAGGAAACCAAATACGATAACCACATTCACAATATAGCCACGCAAACCATGTACCTGCTACAGTAGTGATCGCAACCGCCATCAATGCAGAAATCGCATCATTACCTTGATAAATATGACCCAGGCCAAATATTACTGAACTAATTAATGCCGCAGGCACAAAGCCCCATCTACAATATTTAAATAAAACACCAAACAATGCAGCCCTAAAAATTAGCTCTTCAAAAAAACCCGCATAAACTGAGCCGGTGATTATTGCTGGTATTGATAGGTTAAGTTCATCACTCAAAAATCCATAACCTATTGCCATAGGAGCACAACAAATAATTGCTGCGAGTGCATAGTTAATAAAACCAGAAGAATTAAGCCCTATAGATTCAAAAGGCTCACTTTGTTTAAACAAAATAATAGCCGCAATAACTAACGGTCCATATAAAAAAGTATATTTAGCGGGGGTAAATAAAATGCCAGTTAGATTATCAAGTTCAGACAACCAGCTAGACCAACCTTCTCCCCAAAACTGCCTCATTACATAGTGGCAAAATACAAATATAGAAATTATTACAAGTGCCTTGATAGCGTATTTCATATCTACTTTCCTCGTTAAGTTGTAAATTTCAACTTAATCTTGGCAATAGTAAAAATACAAAGCGACTTATTAGGTCTCAATTACAAGACGAGGTATAAAGCCCATGTTTTAGGGGGGATTAACATGTTTTTGGGATTAATGACAAAGCATCTTTTATTACTTTTACATAAGAACGAGACACCGGTATTTTAATATCAATTGTATGCAGCGATAATTGCAACCCTCCAGCATTACCACTGTAGTGCTGAATGTTTTGCAGGTTAACCGCATAAGAACGGTGGCATCGTAATATAATTGTATTTTCTGGAAGCTGCTTTAATAAACCGCTAAGAGATACACGTAATAGTTTACGTGAAGTTGAAGCTCCTTCCAGTATTGTTATTTCACAATAGTTGTCTGAAGATTTAATAAATAAAATATGGTGATGAGCCGTGTTAATTTCGTCGTTTTTATTATCGCCTTTAAGAGTAATTGTCTTTAATTCAACTTCTCTCAACTGCTCTTGATCGACGCTAACTGTACTTGGCTTAGTTAAATCTATTACATGCCTATTTACCACAAGTAAAAAAATAAGAGGAAATACACCAATACAAAAAATATACCCTACAAAAAGTAATTGATTCTGCCAATGCCAAGACCCAAGTACAGCAACCACAAAATACCCATGATTGAATAACGCAGTAATTAAAATATATGTGATAGGAATAATAATTAAACGGCTTAATTTACTTAGCTTAAACTTAAGTAACACTATTTCTATAAAACCTGACAATAGCAAAGCACAAAAGGTTACTAACCCATAGCCAAAAAGCCGCAGAAACTTGTAAGACTCGGTATCGCTTGAAGTGCCAAAAGGTTGAAATACAAAAAGTACAAAAAGCGCTATAAACGAAAACATGACGGCACGATATACAACTAACTTTCTCGAATCTAGATCATCTTTGAGCCACAACATCCTATTTTGCATACCTTTAATCCACCAATATTTAAAAATAGCACACATTAATATGTGCATTCCAACTCATTTAAAATTTTTTGTGATGGTAGTTTTATTAAAAACAAAAAAAGGAAGAGAACATCAACGTTATTTAACAGCAGAAGATGGTGTGTGAGCAATTCTATCTGCTTTTAAGATTTTACTAATGAGAGATAAAACATGTAATACCAATTCGCTTAATTAAGTGGTCTATTTTGAGGGCGGAAAAACGTGTTGATAGCTAGGCAAAAAATCCGCTATTTAGTTGTTCTAAATGAGAATTTTTTAACGCAGGGAGCGGCACGTTTAGCCCCGCAAAATGATTAAGTATTATTGCGGATTGGTATAAGTGCACTGATTTTGTTCCAAACACAAAAAAGCCCGCTAAATTAGCGGGCTATTTTGTTATATGGTGGAGAGATAGGGATTTGAACCCTAGATGGGCTATAAACCCATGCCGGTTTTCAAGACCGGTGCATTCGACCACTCTGCCATCTCTCCGATACTGCTAAGTTAAAAGTAAGAGTGTACTAATAACTATTTAAATGAATGATACTTTAATTACCACACACTTATTAAATAAGTGGTGGAGAGATAGGGATTTGAACCCTAGATGGGCTATAAACCCATGCCGGTTTTCAAGACCGGTGCATTCGACCACTCTGCCATCTCTCCGCACGGCCTGCATAATAGGGAAACCCATCCCTTTTGTGAAGCTTTTTTTTAAATTAATTGTTTAAGTGCTTAAAAAACAATTAATTTGTCTAAAGTTAGAACAAAGTGTTTTTAATTTAGCCGTCAATACTCTTTTATTTAAATATTTAACTCTATTGATCTACAAAGGTTTGCCCAAACATATAAGAGTTGGTAATCTAATTTTAGTTAAATTATCGAAACACACACGTTTCACTTAAAGGAGCTCTACAATGGCGTTTAATCAATCGTACAATACCGCGAAACCGGTAATGTCTACCATTGAAACAAACAAGGTACTTAAAAACACCTACTTTTTACTAGCTATGACACTTGCTTTCAGTGCTGTTACAGCCGGTATTTCAATGGCACTACAATTACCTTACTTTATGGGAATTGTGTTTACACTTGTTTCGTTCGGTTTATTATTTGTTGTAAATAAAAAAGCAGATACAGCATCTGGTGTATTTTGGGTGTTTGCTTTCACAGGTTTAATGGGGGCTGGCTTAGGTCCATTACTTAACCATTATGCTGCAATGCCTAATGGCCCAATGCTTATTATGCAAGCGTTAGGTTCTACGGCGCTTATCTTTTTTGGTTTATCTGCTTATGCACTGAACACTAAAAAAGACTTCTCATTCATGGGTGGCTTTTTAACGGTTGGCTTAATAGTTGTGATTGTAGCTAGCATTGTTAATATTTTTGTTGGCAGTTCGCTGATGTTTATGGTGCTTAATGCGGCAGTTGTATTGATCATGTCTGGTTTGATTTTATTCGATACAAGCCGAATCATTAATGGCGGCGAAACCAACTACATTCGCGCAACAGTGTCTTTATACCTAAGCGTATATAACTTATTTACGTCTTTACTTGCTCTACTTGGCGCAAGTGATGACTAATTAAATAGTTCTGTTAAAATAGCCCCTTAATTGGGGCTTTTTTATTGGAATTGTTTTGTCACGTTTTGTTCTTTCATTACATACACCACCATCCGATCACGATACAACGCAAAGGTTAGTTAAGTTTGCGAATGCATGTTTAGCCCAAGGGCACACCATTAATGCTATTTTTTTATACCAGCAAGGTATTTATCATGCATCTACCCACTTTGATTTATCCTCAGACGAACTTCAAATTTCAGCACTTTGGCAGCAACTCGCCGATCAAAAACTAAATTTAATGCTGTGTGTTACCGCCGCTGAAAAACGCGGGTTTGATATTAAAAACACAGGTGTATTTGCAGTCGCAGGGCTAGCTGAATTTGCAATGCTTGCAAGCGACGCTGATAAATGGGTGCAATTTAAATGATAAACGTATTAGTAATGAGTCAGTGCAGTCCATTTGACGATTTAAATATTCGTGATGCACTTGATATGACATTGATATTTGCTGCCGTTGACCAAAATGTGAGTTGGTTGTTTAGCGGCCCCGCCGTTTTAGCTTTAAAAAAGCATCAACAACCAAACAATATTGGATTAAAAGATTTTTTTAAAAACATTAAAACACTCGAAATCTATGATGTTGAAAACATCTACGTGTGTGAAAAGTCATTGCTTGATTATGGTTTAAATAAACATGATTTACTCATAGAGGCAAAAGCACTCAACTTTAGCCAACAACAAACATTAATTAAAGCGCAGCAACATGTGGTGAATTTATGAGTACATTACATATTTTTTCTAAGCCGCTTAACTATTACTCGGCAAATCAGCTAGAGAACTTAATTTTATCAGACGATAACGTGCTACTTGTTGGTGATGCCTGCTTTGCAAAAAAACAATTTAGGCAATTTGCAGATACACTGTTAATACTTGAACAAGACGCGCAAGTACGTGCAATAAAATTAACAGATAACGATAAAGCCATTAGCTATGAAGATTTTGTGGCACTCACTTTATCAACTAATCAATCAATTACGTGGTAACTCATGCTTGAATTTAACAACCAACAAATTGAAACCGACAAACAAGGCTACTTGCTTGACCATACTTTGTGGTCAAAGGAGCTTGCACCTGTAATTGCTATCCAAGAAAACATTACCCTTAGCGTTCAACACTGGGAAGTCATTAACTTTGTTCGTGATTTTTATATTGAATATAACACCAGCCCAGCAATTCGGATGCTTGTAAAAGCAATGGCAAAAGCACTCGGTGAAGACAAAGGAAACAGCCTTTATTTATATAAATTATTCCCTAAAGGCCCTGCTAAGCAAGCAACAAAAATCGCCGGATTACCAAAACCAGCTAGGTGCATATAATGAGATCTAAATCAGGCAATAATCAAGTAACTGAATCCAAGCCAAAAAGAAGTACAGGGCGTACTTATTCACGCAGTGCACTTAACAAAACGCCTTCAGGTAAAAGAGAAATAAAGCCGCAAATAGCATCTAAAGACAGAAAAATTGTGTTATTCAATAAACCATTTGATGTGCTATGCCAATTTACGGATGACGCAGACAGAAAAACTCTCGCTGAGTTTATACCTATTAAAGAAGTTTACGCAGCAGGAAGATTAGACAGGGACAGTGAAGGTTTATTACTTTTAACAAACTGTGGAAAATTGCAAAATACCCTAACGGCACCTGATAAAAAGACGAATAAAACCTACTGGGCACAAGTTGAGGGTGAACCAACAAGCGAATCAATTAATGATTTATGTAATGGCGTAGAACTTAAAGACGGGCTTACACTCCCCGCTAACGTTAAAATAATTGATGAACCTACAATTTGGACTCGTAATCCGCCTGTACGCGAGCGAAAAGCAATCCCTACCACTTGGCTAAGTATTACAATTAATGAAGGTAAAAACAGACAGGTTCGTCGAATGACCGCGCATATTGGCCACCCTACACTTCGCCTTATTCGCTACAGTATTGGCAACTATACGTTAGATGATATTAATTGTGGTGAATACAAAGTAATTAAGGGTGTAGTTGATGCATAAACCGCATGTAACAGTTGCGGCAATAGTAAAAAAGCATAATGAGTTTTTACTTGTAAAAGAGCGCGATAAATTTACACAGCAGGTTTGTTACAATCAACCTGCGGGTCATTTAGAGCAAAACGAAACTCTTGCACAAGCTGCAAGCAGAGAGCTACTTGAAGAAACAGGCTTAGCGCTTGAGCCAGTCGGCTTTTTAGGTGTGTATAATTTGCATGCCGAAAATGGAGTGCACTATTTACGATTCTGCTTTTTATTTGAAGCGCCTGATAATATAAAAGCGCCAACGCCAATAGATACCGACATTATCAGCGCTAACTGGTACACATTAGAGCAAATAAAATCACTACCGCTTAGAAGCCCTTTAGTATTGAAGTGTATTAACGACAGCCTGAATCGACCAGTATTAAGCCTAGAAACTATTTATAATTAGCTATATTGGGGAGTAGCTTAAATAAAATAATTAACTCTATTTTATTTACTCTGAGCTTAGCGCTATACAGTTACGCCCTTGTTTTTTAGCATAATACAGGGCGTTATCAGCGGCTTTTACAAAGCTGATTTCATCACTATTTGTATAGTCACTGATGGTATTAATACCCATACTTATAGATAAAAATCCGGTAAAGCTATCCTGGTGTGCAATAGCTAAGTTTTCTACAGCTTTTTGTATTTGTTCAGCTATAAACAACGCCCCTTGCCTATCGGTTTGAGGTAATAAAACAACAAATTCCTCTCCCCCATAGCGAGCAACAAAATCTTCTGGGCGACTAACCGTTGAAGCAATTGTTTGAGCCACATCATATAAACACGTATCGCCCGCTACATGCCCATACCGGTCATTAAATTGTTTAAAATGGTCAATATCGATAATAATCATCGATAGCATGCCTTCGCATTCTTTTGCTCGTTCGTACTCATGCGTTAGTTTTTCATCAAACCGACGCCTATTTGCAATCTTGGTTAATGCATCCAAAAAGGCCATATCCCTAAGTATATCCTCTGCTTCTAAACGCTCTGTAGCATCATTAAAAACAGCTAAAAACTCTTCGCCTATATCAATCCCTGAAATTTCCATCATCACTTGTGAACCATCACGACATGAAACTCGATAGTTATTTGCGGGTATATCGTTATTATTATTCAGCGCCTTTTCAAGTGAGTCTTGCCACAGATCTTTTACAAGTGCTCTATATTGCGGATCTGGATACGCTTTTTCCCACCACGATTTAAGATTAGGTACATCCTCTACTGTATAACCAAAAACATCTACAAAGCGTTGATTAACTTTCAAAATATCACCCGTTTTGGCACACACATTACATACCGGCATTGGCAAAACGGTAAATAATCTAGCGTAATGACTTATCTCATGTTTGCGCATAGGGTTGAGCGTACTTTGAGGTAAGTAACTCATTGGCATATCACTTTTTTCAATACTAAGCTTTTCGTCCATTTCTAAAGCAAAATACCATTCAAGCCACCAGTGCTCTACATGCTCAAGCACCTTTAGCTCAATGTTCTTTTTAGCAGTTGAGCCCTTAATTAAACTAAATAACTCATGTACATGGTTTGGTTCTTGGAAAATGTGAGGGTTTTTGAGTTTTATTAACTCATAAAAAAGGTGATAGGCTGACTTTTTAAACTCTGTCGTTTTACTAGAGAGTAATTCACTATCCACAAAATCAGATTCGTTTGTGTAGTGTTCAACTAAAGAATTTATCTTGTTTATTTGATAGGCGTAATTCATATATTCATTCCATTGACTATATATCAAGCGACTTAAAGTGGTTTACATTCATATACTCACCACTATTTTTATTTTATTAAGTGTATATTTACTCTAGTAGTTTTAAAAGAAAATACTATTAATAAAACTCAATAACTACATGAATTATTCTATAGTCTTAATTTATTAGTAAAGATCACTTTAATATTACTAAAGTTACAGCCTGATAACGCGCTTAAGTCTAGTTTGCTATTTGTTATATAAATAAAATACTGACTAATTCCCCTCTTTGCGCCCTTAGTCTCTTTAAGCACAAACAAAATACATGCTATAATCGCTGCCTTTCCAAGTTAACAGCAATCTGTATAAGCGAAATTATTCATGAGTGAAAATAGTCACATTAAAGTCATTGTTGGCATGTCCGGCGGTGTTGATTCTTCTGTATCTGCATATTTATTACAACAACAGGGCTACCAAGTAGAAGGCCTGTTTATGAAGAACTGGGAAGAAGACGACAATGATGAATACTGTGCTGCCGCTGATGACTTAAAAGATGCACAAGCAGTGTGTGATAAGTTAGGCATTGAGCTTCACACTGTTAACTTTGCAGCAGAATACTGGGACAACGTATTTGAGTACTTTTTAGCTGAGTACAAAGCAGGTCGTACACCTAACCCAGATATAATGTGTAACAAAGAAATTAAATTTAAAGCCTTTTTAGAATTTGCTGCTCAAGCACTCGGTGCTGACTTTATTGCAACAGGTCACTATGTTCGCCGTGAGCTTCGCGATGACAAATACGTAATGTGTCGCGGACTTGATAACAATAAAGATCAAAGCTACTTCTTATATACTCTAAGCCATGAACATATTGGCCAAACGTTATTCCCTGTAGGCGATATCGAAAAACCAGAAGTACGCCGCATAGCAGAAGAACAAGACCTAATCACTCACGATAAAAAAGACAGCACAGGTATCTGCTTTATTGGTGAGCGTAAATTTAAAGACTTTTTACAAAAGTTCTTACCAGCACAACCTGGCGTTATCGAAGACACAGACGGTAATAACGTAGGCGAACACGAAGGCTTAATGTACCACACACTTGGACAACGCAAAGGCTTGTTAATTGGTGGAATGAAAGAAGGTTCTGGTGAGCCTTGGTACGTAGTAGATAAAGACCTTGAGCGAAATGTACTTATTGTGGGCCAAGGTAAAGATCACCCTCGCCTATACAGCAACGGTCTTAACGCAAACCAACTTCACTGGGTAGACCGTATTGGCCCTAAAGGCACAACTCGCTGCACAGTAAAAACGCGTTACCGCCAAGAAGACTTAAGCTGTACCCTACTTGTAGGTGAAGACGGCATGGCCCGCGTATTGTTCGACGAGCCACAAAAAGCAGTGACGCCTGGTCAATCTGCCGTATTTTACGCAGAAGATATCTGTTTAGGTGGCGGTATTATTGATTCGGTGATTAAGTAATGAATGAACACCAAGTCATGGCGCTTGCCGCCATGTGCCAGGCTGCTAAACAAGTTCAAAAAATTGCCCAGTACGGCAACAATAACGAACATGATTTAGAAATCTTACTTTCAAGTATTATTCAAACATCTCCGGCATCGCCAGAAGATGTTTACCAAGGTACTGACAACTTACGTGATGGTTACAAAACATTAATGGCGCAGCTAACCGCAGGCGCTCAAAAAGATGTTGAAATTGTAAAGTACGTAGGTGGTTTAATGCAGCTTGAGCGAGCACTAAGTGCAAACGACAAAAGCTTAAACGAATTAGGTAAACGAATTGATGATATTCATCGTCGTTTAGACCACTTTGCTATTACCGACGAGAGCGTTGTTGCCGGTTTAGCAGATATATACTCGTCGGTGCTGAGCCCCCTTGGGCACCGAATACAGGTTTATGGCAAACCCGAGTTATTAAAACAGCAACTCACTCAAAATAAAATCCGTGCGTTATTACTCGCCGGCATTAGAAGTGCAGTATTATGGCGACAAATGGGCGGTAAACGCCGTCACTTTTTCTTTGCAAAAAGAAAAATACTCGCCATTGCTAAAACAAAAATTTAACTATCGTTCAAACTAAAATTTAGGAGTTATTATGGAGCTTTCAGCGTTAACGGCTATCTCTCCAGTGGATGGTCGCTACGGCAGCAAAACCACTGAACTACGCAGTATTTTCAGCGAATTTGGCTTAATCAAATACCGCGTAATTGTTGAAGTGCGTTGGTTGCAAGCGTTAGCTGCAGCAAGCGATATTAAAGAAGTACCTGCATTTAGCGAAGAAGCTAATGCACTTCTAAACGCCATTGTAGATAACTTCAGTGAAGCTGATGCACAACGCGTTAAAGATATAGAACGCACTACAAATCACGATGTTAAAGCGGTTGAATACCTACTAAAAGAAAAAGTAGCCGATAACAGTGAGCTTCATGCAATAAACGAATTTATTCACTTTGCTTGTACTTCAGAAGATATTAACAATCTATCTCATGGTTTAATGCTAAGCGAAGCGCGTAAAAATGTTTTACTTCCTTATTGCGATGAACTTTTAAGCGCAATTAAAGCTAAAGCAATTGAATACAAAACAATCCCAATGATGACTCGTACGCACGGACAACCTGCTACACCATCAACTATGGGTAAAGAGTTTGCTAACGTATATATGCGCTTAAAGCGTCAACGCGGGCAAATTGCACAAGTAGAGATGCTAGGTAAAGTTAATGGTGCTGTTGGTAACTACAACGCTCACCTTAGCGCATACCCAGATTACGACTGGCATACACATGCAGATAAATTTGTATCAAGTTTAGGCTTAACACTAAACCCATTTACTACACAAATTGAACCGCATGACTATATTGCAGAATTGTTTGACGCAATTGCACGTTTTAACACTATATTGTTAGATTTTGACCGTGACATGTGGGGTTACATTGCCCTTAATCACTTTAAGCAAAAAACAATTGCTGGCGAAATTGGCTCATCAACAATGCCACATAAAGTTAACCCAATTGATTTTGAAAACTCAGAAGGTAACTTAGGCTTAGCAAATGCTATTTTTGCTCATCTTGCACAAAAATTACCAGTTTCTCGCTGGCAGCGTGACCTTACTGATTCAACCGTATTACGTAACCTAGGTGTAGGTATGGGTTATGCAATTATTGCATACCAATCAACACTTAAAGGTGTAAGTAAGCTTGAAGTAAACGAGCAACGTTTAGCTGACGAGCTTGATCAAAACTGGGAATTACTAGCCGAGCCGATTCAAACGGTTATGCGTAAATATGGCATTGAAAAACCATACGAAAAACTTAAAGATTTAACACGCGGTAAACGTGTAAACAAAGAAATAATGGCTGACTTTATCGATGGTTTAGACCTTCCAGAGCATGCTAAAGTAGAAATGAAAAAACTAACACCTGCTAATTACATTGGTCGTGCTGTTGAGTTTATTGATGATTTAGTTTAAAAACTAAATTGCTCTTTTAAAAAGCGAAAGGATCATCCTTTCGCTTTTTTTGTTTTAACCCCATTGCACTAACTAGTAGGCATAATGTATGTATCAATTAAAAATAAATAATTTGTCTGAGCAAGATTTTTTAAGCCATTTTTGGCAAAAAAAGCCGCTTTTAATCAAACAAGGTTTTGCTAATTTTCAAGACCCGCTTGATGCTAATGAACTTGCCGGCCTAGCAATGGAAGAAAGCATAGAGTCACGTATTATCACCAATCATAAAAATGACTGGCAAACGCACCAAGGTCCATTTGAAGACTTTGAGCAGTTAACCGACGATCACTCTACTTTACTCGTGCAAGCAGTTGATCACTGGCATAGCGATGCTGCACAACTGCTAGAACCATTTAGGTTTATTCCCAACTGGCGCATAGATGATTTAATGATCAGCTATTCAACGCCTAATGGTGGTGTTGGTCCACATTTAGACCAATACGACGTATTTATTATTCAAGGCGAAGGTAAACGTCATTGGCGTGTAGGCTTACCCGACCCAACACTTAAGCAGTTTGCTCAAAACAAAAAATTACTACAAGTTGAACCTTTTGAAGCCGTAATTGATTGCATATTAGAACCAGGCGATATTTTGTATATTCCACCAGGGTGCCCTCACGAAGGTTACGCTGTAGAAAACGCACTAAATTATTCAGTTGGTTTTAGGGCGCCAAATCAACAAGATTTATTGTCGAGCTTTGCCGATCATATTATTGATACCGAAAGCGGACAAAAACGTTATACCGATCACAACATCACACTAAGAAAATCAAAAGGTGAACTTACAAACCTTGAAGTTGATAAAGTTAAAACACTGATGGCGGCACTTTTAGAAAATGACGATTTATTTAAACAATGGTTAGGCTCAACGCTTAGTCAGCCCAAGCATGAAATGGATTTAGCACCAGTAGAACCTCCATTTACACCTGAGCAAATAAGCGATGATTTAAGTGATGAAGAAGCTGTGTTTGAGCGTTTAGGTGGCACGCGTGCTATTTATCAGCAGCTCGATACCGAAGTGTTATTAAGTGTAAACGGTGAAAATTACGCTATGCCATTAACTGACTTAGCGGCGGTAAAACTACTTACCGATAATACTGAATTTGAAAGTTCAGCATTAAATTTAACAAACCCAAGTTTAGTTTTTACTCAAACTTTTACTACACTTGTTAATGAGGGGCTTTGGTTTAATATAGACCAAGAGTAATAATACCAATTTTATTAATAATGGTGAGCATTTTGCAGCGTAAAATATTATGTATACAGGTTAGTTAAAAATTTTAATTTTCACCTGATATTGGCTTAAATAATTTTGCTGTGATTGCTTACTCATTTTAATTGGCTATCAATAGGAGTTTGCAATGGGCTATCTGGTTGATAAGGTTGAATGGGATATAAAAAAAGATATGCTACAAAAAATTCGAGAGCGAGTTTTTGTTTACGAGTTACATATCCCCAAGCACATCGAATTTGATAGCCTAGATAAAATTGCATTACATGTACTTGTTACAGACGATGCAAACTGCCCTATTGCAACAGGTCGGCTGTGTACAGATGGCTTAATCGGCAGAATAGCGGTATTACCCGAGCACCGTAATCGCAAAGTATATAAATCGCTTCTTAACTTTATTGTTGAATTAGCTTCCAACCAAGGTATAGAAGAAGTAAGCATTAATTGTATTTTAAATGAGGTAGAGCGTTTTAAGCGAAATGGCTTTATTCAGCAAGGAAATGTTTTTATGGAGGCGGGAATTCCTAGGCAACGTATGCAATGCTCTGTTTCGGCGTTTAATACAACCCCCTTCACACTTGTCCATTAGATAAAGAAAAGGGCAATAAATAAGCTATCACCCTCTACATTGTTACTTAACCCAAACTGTAGTTACTTTGGTTCATTTGCCCACAGCGGTTCATTATCATACATTTCGTACAAGCCATGTGCTCTATTTATAAGTAAGTTAGCAAAATCTACCTGCGTTTTATCACGCGCGCCTGTACTCATAATTTGATCCGCTTTTAATTGCCACTGCAAAGAAAAATAACGCATTGCATCGCGAGCATCTGTAGCTGCACTTACTTCAGCATGATCTGTAGGTAAGCGCCCTGTTACTACCCAATATGTTTTACCGTTTTGGGCTTTAAACTTCCACATTGCACAAAGTGGTGCTAAAAATCGGCTGTCTTTATCAACTACTGATTTTGGCATAATGCCCTTTTCGGCTAAATGTTTTTGCGCTGCTTGAAAACATTCGCGTTGCCACTGCATTCTTTGCTCATCAGTTATAACTTGCTCTTTTGCTGTTAACGGCTTTTTTTCTTGTTGTTGCATTTTTAATAACCTTTTACTTCTTTTTTAACACTCTAAGGGCTTAGTAAATAAGGTGCAAGTATAAAAAGGTCGTTTGCACCTTAAAGCGCTCTGTTTGCTGTGTTTTTAGCCAAACTATTATTTTATATTGTGATCAAACGAACCTACATCACCCGGAAAAACTACTGGAGACTCAATACCGTCTTTACTAACAGAAGCTACACCAAAGTAATAATTATCAATCACTACGTTTTTAAGTGTGTACTGTGAAACCTTACCAACGTATTTACTAAACTGCCATTGCGGCTCGCTCGTGTAACGCCAATAAATTTTATAGCCAGCAATATTTTCATCACTGCTTTGTTGCCATGAAAACGACGTATCAGCTGTAACAGCGCCCTTTATTTTAACTTCTTTTGGCGGTGCGGGTGCCCACGCCATAGACGCCATCGTTACCGCATTAAGTGAAGTTAACTTAGCCGTATAATCAAAATCAACACCTTCAATGGTATCACCATACTCAACACCATTTTCAGTGCGTAAATCTTGATGCTGACGATCGTAGTGCTCGTTAGTTTCCATAATACGCACTGCTGCAAAACCTGCATCATTAAATGGGCGATGATGCCCACCACGACCAAATCTATCTAATCGATATACAAGCATTGTATCTAAATTAGGAATGTATCTGTCAGCAATAGTATCTATGTAGCGAGCTAAATTACGACTCGCAGAATCGACTTCACCACCTGTAAAGCGCCGAGTATTAGCTTGCTCTTTTGTTTCTACAACACGGGTACCTTCTGAAAATATACGTGCAGTCGTGTTATTAGTTACCCCATTAATACCGGTAATATTGCCAATCATATCGTTGTTTAAAACGCCATGAACTTGCCAGTTATGCTTTTGTGCATAAGCCGTTAATATTTTACCGCCAAACAAACCTTGCTCTTCGCCCGAAAGCGCCGCGTAAACTACCGAACCATTAAATTTGTATTTACTTAAAACACGAGCTGCTTCTATTACTCCTGCCACGCCCGATGCATTATCGTTAGCACCCGGTGAATCACTCGTAAAGTCCATAACATCACTTACACGTGAATCTATATCACCCGACATCATCACCATCCGATTCGGCTCGCTCGACCCACGTTGAATAGCCACTATGTTAACCACTTCAACAGGATTAGGAATGCGTTTTTCGCCCGATATAGTGTCCTTTACTTCAATAATTTCCAGACAACCACCACACTGCACAGATATTTTTTCAAATTCTTTTTTTATCCAACGCCTAGCCGCACCAATACCTCGCGTATCCGATTTAGTCTCTGAAAGCGTATGGCGAGTACCAAAATCCACCAGCGTTTGAATGTCACTACCGATACGGGTAGCCGACACTTCACTTGCTATATCGTGTAACTTTTGTTGGTCGGTATATTGTAATTGCGTTTCACCATGTGCTGATAATGCAAGTGAGCAAGTGAGCAAGCGCCTGCAATTGCAGTAAATTTGAGTAACGTTGTTGTGATTTTTAAAGGTGTTTTAAGCATCTATTAGCTCCTAATTATTATGGTGTAACCATTACTTAACTAAGATTTTATGGCAATACATTTGAGGTAGATGTAGAAAGGAGCACGCTAAAGCGCAGTTATAGTAATACTTAGAGAGTTAATTGAGTCGTACAATCAACATAATACCGGTCATAGGAATTAACCCAAACATCCACAGCTTTATTCCTAAAATATATTTTTTAAAGCTCCCTTTATTTATACAAGATCTAACTCTACTTCTATAACCGTTAAAATCACCCAAAATTAAAAACACAATTCCAATTACGATTGCGTAAAATAGAGCACCAATAAGTAAAGGGTTTTGCTTAAAAGTACTGATTATTTTATCTAAGTAGTGAATGTCAAACGTCATAGCTAAAAGAAAACTATATACAGTAGATATCATAGCTAACAATGCTGCAGCATTAATCGCTGTATTTTTATTTCTTGAATCTAACTTTTTTATCCACTGAGCGCATACAAAATGTACTGCACAAATAAATGTTCTCATTTTCAATCCTTGAATAACGTTTAACTTGTTAATTGCTAATACAATATTATATTTAGAGGTTAAATTACAAACCTTGTTACACAATAACTATTAAAAAATGTGTTTTTCGTGGCACACTAGCATTGTGTGTATATTAATAGTTTAAGTTATGCGTCAGCTAAAAGAAGATACAGTTAAAAGTAACCTTATTGAGTCGCAGCAAAGTGCATACGGCCCCGTATGCGTGTATCAAAATAAAGAATACCGGTGGTTAACGCTTGCACAAAAAACCAATGAAGATATAGGCATTCAAGGCGTTATGAACCTTACACACACTGAACAACTAACAGTGCCTGTAAACCAATGCACGCTGTTGTTTTTACTTAAACCGGTAGATACACTAAATATACTAAATTTAGGCCTCGGGACTGCTGGGTTTGAACGAATCATGTATTACCTGCAAAGTAATACACCTTACATAAACACTATAAACACATTTAATACAGTAGAAATAAACCCAAGTATTGCCTTAATTGCTGCCCAGCACTTTAAGTTACCAATTAAGCACAGCACCTATTTACAATGCGCCGAGCAATATATTTCCCAATGCACTGATCACTTTAACGTAATCACTATCGATATTTTTAGTGGTGAATATCACCAGCCTTTTTTAACCAGCGATAGCTTTTGGCAAAATATAAATAGCTGCAGTGAGCAAAATACGCAAGTAATCATTAATTTAAACCCACAAACTGGCCAAGAGCTGCAAATGCTTTTAGTACTTTTAAGGCAACATTTTAAGTGCTTAGCTATAATAGAGTTTAACGAATACAAAAATATAGTGATCATACTAAGCCAGCAAACATTAATGCACATAAACGTTGATGAAATACAAAACTCACCTGTGTTTATAAATTTTGCACCAAACCTTTATAAAAGTATTAACAGCATTTACCACATTGAATAAAACGCGTTACCGTCCAGGTTCATGTTTTTCATAGCACGGTAAGCTTGTTTCTAGCTTCTCCCAGTTAGCTTTAGACGTAACAAAATTATGCGATAAAACCTGCTCAGTAATATCGCTATCAAATATTCCTAAACGAATTCGTATTCTGCTTTTGTCATCATTATTGCTACTGTAAACCGGCGAGCCACACCACTTACAAAAGTAACGAGTGCGCCCTGGTTTAAAACTAAATTCACTAAGTAATGCTTTTCCTTTGGTTATTGTGAAGTCATCTGTATTTACAAAGCCATTGGTTGCAAATGCAGTCCCGCTGTTTTTTCTGCACAGTGAACAATGACAATGAATAATGCTGGTTATACTACCCGACACTTCAACCCTTACCTCACCGCACAAACACGAACCCGTATACATATAACATCCTAACTATTAAATTATTTTAAACTCAGCTGAAATTTGCTGAGTTGATTTAATGGATAAGTTTACTGGTTAATTTTTTGAATGGAATAATAATTTTTGTATCTTCGCAGTTCCCACGCCATTACCTATTGCTTTAATGGTTGACATAAAAACATTAAATTGGTTACATAACTCTCAATAAAAACTATAGCCAAAATTTAAATTGGTTAACCAAATATCAATAATATTACGAGAGCCAATTATGTCTTCCAAACACATTTTAATTCTATGTTTGTTTAGCACGCTATCAGCATGTTCAACCATTCAAAAAAGTACATCGAGCGATTGGCTACTTATTGATAACTTTGAAAATTCACTTAGCAAGTGGCAAAGTGTCGATACCCAAAATGAAACTAAACCACCGGTTAAAAACCCACAAATAACAGTTATACAACCAGAACAAGCAAACTCATCAACAAATCATTATTTACTAAAAAAACCTGCAGCTGAGGGCATTGTAGGAAATCGTAAAGCGCTTTCTTATACAAAACTTCCACAAGCGGTTGAAGTTGGTCAAACCTACACATTTTATATGCGTATAAACGTGGCTGCTTTTCCTAATAACCATGCTTTTGGATTAAGCAACCTTACGCCAGAGCTAATTAATAAACATGCGTACGATGCGTTTGAGCCTACACTTCGCGTAACCGATAAAACAGAATCAAACGGGTTTGTAAACGATGGCGCTTTAATGGTTAAAACCGACAGCGGGTATAGCAACATTCAAAACTACACTACCAAACAATCGGCCAAGCCACTGCAAACAAATACCTGGTACGACGTATGGTACGTTGTTAATAACGCAGCAGCCTCAGAGCAAGGTCAGCAATATGATGTTTACGTAAAAGGTGGTGAATTTAGCAAGCAAACACTGGTGTATAAAAATGCACAATTTAGAATGAAGCGCGAACAACCTCTTATATATTTTTTAGCAAACTGTAATACAGGCCCAATTAAAAAGCCTTACGGAAATGGTGGTCTCAGATATGACGATTTATACATGAGCAAAGGTACAAACCTAAATAACCCAATGCTATAAAGTAAGTGAAGTGTTTTTAGGTGTTCTTTTATACATAAGTTTATATTAATAACGCTCTAGCATATTCACAATTAATACCTTACAAACCTGCATTTAAAAATACTTAAATGGTATAATAGCCACCATTATTTGCCATTTAAGTTTTTAAAATGTATCGATTATTTGAAAAAATGACAAAAGCATTTCCTGAGGATCAACCTACTCAGCCGCCTTCGACTTTATTTGCTTTTTGTCGTCACTACACCAAAGGAATGGAATTGTCGTTGGTGCTAATGTCAATCAGCGCCGCCATGCTCGCTATTTTAGAGGTTTCTTTATTTAGCTATATGGGGCAGCTTGTTGATTGGTTAACGGCCTACACACCCGAAACCTTGTTTGTAGAGCAAAAATCAGAACTTATCAAAATGGCTGTCATGCTCTTACTGGTATTGCCCGTAGTCGTATTTTTTCATTCTGCTATTTTGCACCAAGCATTACTGGGCAATTACCCTATGTCGATTCGCTGGTTAGCGCATCGTTATTTACTGCGCCAAAGTGTGAGCTTTTATCAAAATGAGTTTGCAGGAAGAATAGCCACCAAAGTATTACAAACCTCTTTAGCCGTTCGCGAAACAGTGACCAAACTACTCGATGTATTAATGTACATAGTGGTTTATTTTGGCTCAATGGTATTTTTAGTTGCCGAAGCTGATTGGCGCTTAATGATCCCTTTACTGGTTTGGTTAGTTTTATACATTTGCGTACAGCTTTATTTTGTACCTCGCCTTAAAAAAATTGCCAGCTCACAAGCTGATGCGCGCTCAGAAATGACCGGTCGAATTGTTGATAGCTACACAAATATTTCTACTATTAAATTGTTTTCGTATACCCAGCGTGAAGAGCAATACGCAAAACAAAGCATGGATGTATTTTTGCAGCCTGTGTACAAACAAATGCGCTTGGTAACCAGCCTAAACTTTGTTATTCAAAGCTTAAATTATTTATTAGTATTTTCGGTTACCGCAGTATCACTTTATTTATGGTCGCTTAGTGCAATTAGCGCAGGTGCCATTGCAGTTGCTGTTAGTTTAGCGCTTAGATTAAACGGTATGGCGCAATGGATCATGTGGGAAATAAGCAGCTTGTTCGAAAACATTGGCACCGTAGCCGATGGTATGAAAACACTGTCTAACCCTATTGAAGTTGCCGATAAACCAAATGCCGATACACTTAACGTAAGCCAAGGTGCTATTGAGTTTAACAACGTACATTTTAACTACGGCAAAGCTGCAAACGAGACTAATCGCAGCCCAGTAATGAATGGTTTAAACTTAAACATTAAACCTGGCGAAAAAATTGGTTTAGTCGGTCGCTCTGGTGCAGGTAAATCAACACTTGTTAACTTGTTACTGCGTTTTTACGATACTGACTCAGGAACAATAAAAATTGATGGGCAAAACATCACAGACGTAAGCCAAGAAAGTCTACGCCGCTACATAGCGATGGTTACGCAAGACACTTCCCTGCTTCATCGCTCAGTAAAAGACAACATTTTGTATGGTCGCCCTGATGCAACACAAGACGAAATGATCAACGCGACCAAACAAGCTAAGGCACTTGAGTTTATAAACGACTTGGTAGATAGCAAAGGTAACAAAGGCTTTGATGCACAAGTGGGCGAACGCGGTGTTACTCTTTCAGGCGGTCAACGCCAACGTATTGCTATTGCACGTGTGCTACTTAAAAATGCACCCATACTTATACTCGACGAAGCCACCAGCGCACTCGACTCAGAAGTAGAAGCGGCAATTCAGGCAAGTCTTGATGACTTAATGACAGGCAAAACAGTAATCGCCATAGCGCATAGGCTCTCAACCATTGCACAAATGGACAGATTAATTGTACTTGATGACGGCGGCGTAGTTGAGCAAGGCACTCATGAAGAACTAATCGCTAAGGGTGGGATTTACGCAGCCCTGTGGACACATCAAACAGGCGGGTTTATAGGCGTCGATTAGCCATTAATATTACCTTACTGTAGACGTGGGTTATATTCTGCTGCTACCTAAACAAAAAAGCAAAGATGCCTTAAAGGCTCTTCGCTTTTTTGTTTAAAGTTATAAATAGAGTTTATAACTTTTTTATAAATTAAGAGATTAGTCTTAACCCTATCATTATCAGCATAACCACATTAGCAAGCACACCAATTAAAAAGAAGTAACTACGTGGGCTTGGGTTTTTCTCCGTTGCTATAGCGTAGTACAGCGCCATGTGAATTAAACGCGCAATTAAGTACACCCAAATACACATTGCAAAAATCGGGCTTTGATAATTAATTACAAACGCAAATAACACCGTACCTATAAATAATGCGCTGTTTTCAAGCGTATTATGAAACGTACGATGCGCTCTAAATATAAAGCTGCCGTGCGATAAATCCTCGTCAATTTTACCTGGCACAGCATTTGGCTCTTTAGCTTTGCTAAACGTAGCCACAGCCCACTGTACAAGCAACATAATTAAATAGAGGTAAAATGCCAAATAGGCCGAAAGTGCAACTTCAGTCATAATTAAATCCCTTATTTTGTTTTTTAACTTAGTTTAGAGTGCAATTTTAAAGCCTAAGTTAATGCACTGATATTTAAAGGGTTAATTTAATAAGCCTAATTACATATGTAAGTAACTCACGGCGTTGTATAAAGTTTACTTGTTATGATTTTAAAAATGACATCAAAACTGAGCTGTATACTGCTGGGTTCACTCCGATCTGAAAAGCTTAAACTCTTCAAACGCACAATCCCACAACACAACTTGATTACGACCCAAAGACTTAGCCTCATAAAGTGCTAAATCAGCCTGTTCAATTAACTCAGAAGGTGTTCTGGCTTTAAATTTAATAGACGTAACCCCAAAACTACACGTAACAGGAATATCATCAAATATCGCTTTTTCTACTTTAATACGAATAGCCTCAGCAATACGTATTGCTTGCTCTTGAGTCGTGTTGGGTAAAATAATACAAAATTCTTCGCCACCAAAACGTGCAACGCTATCGCTCGTTCGTATATTAGCTTGTAAAAGACTGGCAACGCCACAAAGTACGGTGTCGCCAATGCTGTGCCCATAAGTATCATTAACGCTTTTAAAATGGTCAATATCGACCATTAAAATACAATATTCTTCAGTCTGAGGTAAATCCAAAAAGTCGCGATTCATAATCTCAAATAAAATACGGCGGTTATAACAATTGGTTAAAGGGTCTCGCGCGGCCAAATAGTCTAACTCTTCATTACGTTTTTTAGAGGCAATGAAGCTTCGATAAACCAATAAAACAATAGCTAAGCAAGCGGCTAATAAAAATGCGAGCGCAATACTCGCGTATTTGTTTTTTGCAAGCTCTAGCTCTGATATAACCCTAGCTTGGCCTGATATTTCAATTTCATTGTTTTTCTTTTCAAGCTCAAGTTGATGGAGTTTTTCTTTTTCTCTTAACGTCTCCAGCTCTATTTCCATTTTGTGAGAATGCAAATGTGCTTTTTCAAGAGCAAGCTTACTTTCGTCTCTTTCGTATTGAATGATTCCGGTCAGGGCAATTTCTTCTTCTGCGTAACGTAGTGATTCATTTATTCGTCCACGCTGTTTTTCTGCTATTCGAATTTCACGATAAGCGTATAGCTTATGTAACTTATCATCTATTTCAGTTGATAAAGCGAGTGATCTTTTTAGTAAAGAAATCGCCTCATTTGTATCAATACCAATTAAAACCGACGCAAGCGCTGTTAGCGATTTTATCTCATAAAGCTTACTGCCCGTTTCTCTAGCGAACGACAACGACTCTTTGTAATACTCTATAGCCTTGTTGTTATCTCCTTGGGCGCGATAAATATTAGCAATAATACGCGCAGTTATAGAAATGTAGGATGTAAGGTTTTTAGTTTTATAAGTAACATAAGCTTTCTGAGCAAATTTAATCGCTTGTTTTAAGTCGCCAGACTCATAGTTAATAACAGCCATTTCTCTAAAGGCCGACGCGAGCGTTTTTTCCTCGACCATACCTTTTGGTAAATCAATAGTTATTTGATAGAAAATTTCAGCCTGCTCAAACTGCTTTAGTCGTGTGTATAGCAGTCCCATTTGATTCGATGTTTTAGCAATTCCAAGCACGTTATTTTCTTTTTTATAATATAAATATGCCTCATTTATATGCTTAAGTGATTTTTCATAAAGGTTGATGTGGCGATAAATAATACCTGCACCTAATAATGCTTTAGCCAAGCCAACAGGATCGTCAATTTTTTTATGTATTTCTAATGCGTGAGTAGAGTAATCAAGGGCTAAAACTAAGTTGTCTAAATAGCGCTGCGCTTCTGCTAGTGTATTTAATGTACGCGCCATCAACTTTAAATCATCTAAATTAATATATATCTCTAAAGCTTTGGTATAAAAATGAGCCGTTTTCTCTCTATTTTTAAGGCGCTTATACGATTCAGCTAATTTTTTATACGTTTCACCTAACTTTTTTTGTATTTTTTTGTCTTTATTTACAAGGTATTTTAAAGCAGATGAATATTGCGTGATCGCGTCATTATATTTTCTTTGTTCATAAAACGAATCCCCCTTAGTTAGGAGTACTTTTGCTATAAAAAACTCATCGCCATACACAAGCGTTGTTGGTAATAAAGTTTCAATGCGGTTAGCAAGTTCGTCATAACGTTTTTCATCTAATAATATTTTTATATAATTAATAGACGCCTTTATTTGGTTGCGTGAATCATTTAATTTACTGTAATAAGCCGAGGATTGTGAAAAGTGATGAAGCGATTCATTAATATTGTTATTTTTTTTATTCGCTTTACCTAATAAGTTGTGTAATTTTGCACTGAGTAACGTGTCATCAGCACTTTGCGCTTGTAACAACAACGCCTTACTTAGTTCGATACTTGTAATAACGTCAGTATCCATAAGTAATTCGGCTCTTTTTAGCAGCCCTGCATTAGATTCATTGATTAAACTGTATGAGGTGGTTTCTTGCGCGTAAGCACTACTTAAGCTAATAAACAAAACAAAAAGCAAAGCTTTCACTAAAAATTTAGAATTATAAATTCGATTTACGAAGAAAGTATGTACTTGCGAAGTTAAGTCCATCTTTCGCGTGTGATACGAGTAAGTGTAAAATTCCATATTTACCATTTTAGTGATTTGTTATTAATTTAATGCAAAAATTCTGGCGATAAAATATACACATAAAGACTGCAGGTCAAGTTTCGCTGCAATATGGGTAATTGTTAATTTATGATTTTAGCATAATTATGCATATTGCAGCTTAATTCTTTTTTAGCTTAATCGTACGCTGTAAGTTATTAAATGAGAAAACCTAGCTTCTTAGTTTAAGGGTAACCAATACAACACCGTGGTCGGTAGTTAAATCATCACGCTCATACTCGGGGTTTATTAAGTGCCTGTCGTAAGTGTTATGAGCGCTTACTTCAAAAAAGCTGTCATCGTAACTAGCGTCAAACTCACACGACAATAAAATGTAATCAAGCACAGAGCTGCTCGCGCCATAATAATGTGTTGGCGGTCTTAACGGTGCTGGCTTTGTTATATTTATATTTTTTACTTGGCTTTTATCCGCTGAATCAACAATCTCGCTGTTATTGCTATCACAATCACTTTGTTCATCGTTTGTTATTGCTTCATCGCTAAAAACCTCATCATTACTTAGCTGCGACTTAACAAACAAATCCCATGAATCATTTAGACAATATTTAGCGAGGTAGGTTTTAGCATCAAACGCAGGTGCAAAGCGTAGCGTACTCGTCAGTAAATGGCTTAATACGCCATCCGCTAGTTCATTATTGAAGTCCCCCATTAATAGCATGGGCTGTTGCGTAGCTTCGCGGCGAGTAATCATTTGTATCATTAGCAATGTAGCTTCACTGCCACGCTGAATAGTTGATCCCCAACCACCCGCTACATTCGCTTTTAAAATCTCAATTATGTTTTGCTCGGGCGTAAGCTCTTTATTATGCT
The DNA here is from genome assembly GCF_015864365.1 of Pseudoalteromonas sp. SWXJ133. Taxonomy (NCBI): domain Bacteria; kingdom Pseudomonadati; phylum Pseudomonadota; class Gammaproteobacteria; order Alteromonadales; family Pseudoalteromonadaceae; genus Pseudoalteromonas; species Pseudoalteromonas sp. SWXJ133. Next base: position 9,276 of record NZ_JADYXJ010000009.1, on the reverse strand, counting down.
CATCAACATTAATCATCGGGCGCTTAGATTTAAAATGCACCACATAACAATCAGTATTGCCTATGTGCGGTAAAGTAACGGTCGCTCTCAATACCTTACGACTAAAAGTAAACTCACTATTAAGGCCAAGCGTACTTGCAAGCTCGCTGTCATGCTCAACCGCTGCTACCTCAACTATGGGATATTTAGAGGCAATCGCTACCACGGGGCGTTTATAAATAAAATCATCAAACACCTCTGGCGTATCTACCACCGCAAAGTAATCATAACCCTGCCCGCCCACTAACTCTTTTAACGAATCAATACTAAACACTTCCTGAAACCCAATCACATCAGGGGCATCTTCTTTTAAGTAATCAACAATCCAACGCTGCTTTTTAGTCCACTGCTGCGCGGTATAAATTTTCTCAAACTCATAATATGCATTGGGCGGCTCAAGATAGTTAAACAGGTTAAATGTGGCTATTTTTAGTTGGGTGTTAATAATTACAGATTCATCACGGTTTAAATCTGTATCTAACTGTTTAAGATCTTGATTACTGATGGGTATCGCCTAAGTAAAGTTGAAAATGTTGCTTGCTTATAAACTATCATTTTATTACATGTTTACGTAATAAATCAGCCAGCTTAATAACAATTTTATACAGTCTTTTAATTATGTATTTATTATATCCCTCAATAAATAGCATTAACGCGCCTAAACAGATAAAATTCGCGACAATTAAATATGAGCAAAGTGAAGTTGTAATGAGTAGAAAGATTGAACTATTAGCCCCAGGCGGTGATGTAAACGCGGTAAAAGCCGCCATTGTAGCCGGTGCTAATGCGGTTTATTGTGGGTTAGATACCTTTAATGCACGTAACCGAGCGTCTAATCTTTCGTTTGATGAGCTTAACGGCGCACTTCGCCTAGCCCATGAATACGGCTGTGAAATATTTTTAACCCTAAATGTAGTTATATTAGAGCACGAAATGGGTGCGCTATTTAAGCTATTAAACCAGCTAGTAAATACCACGCTTGATGGCATTATTGTGCAAGATTTAGGGTTATTCAATATTGTTAAAAAACACTTTCCTACTTTGCATATTCACGCATCAACGCAGTTAACTACGCATAACGAATCACAAGTTGAATTTTTAGCGCGCATTGGCGCTACACGTGTAAATTTATCGCGCGAGCTTAACTTAACTGAAATTAAAATACTGACCGACGTAGCACATAAATGCGATGTATTAACCGAAGTATTTGTACACGGCGCCTTATGTATTGCGTTTTCAGGGCAATGTTATTCAAGCTCAGTAAGTGTGGGTAACTCGGGTAATCGTGGTCGCTGCTCGCAAGCGTGTCGTGATGAATACGAGCCAACGGCTATGGGTAACAAACATCCGTTAAACTTAAAAGATAACTCAGCTTATTTCGACCTGCCAGAGCTAGTAGCTGCAGGTGTTGATTCGTTAAAAGTAGAAGGCCGTATAAAAGGCGCTAACTACGTACATACGGTTATTGATAGCTGGCGCAAACAAATAGACACGTTTGTGCAAACCGGTAACCTAATTGAAGACGATTCAAGCTTGTATAAAGTGTTTAACCGTAACTTTACCAATAAGTTTTTAACCGGCGACATGACCAAAAACATGTTTACCGATAACCCGCGCGACCATAGCTTTGATCACGCAAATGAAAAAAACAACGCAATTTCAGTGGTGCAAATTTACGATGCACAGCAAGAGCTTTCCACTCAAAAAAGTGAAATAGATTCGTTAGTTAAAAAGAAAATTGAATTTTTAGATATTTCAAAGCGCGAGCTTACATTAGAATTTACAGGGCAATTAAATCAGCCATTTACTGTAAACATAATTATTGAAGATAAAAACGATATTACGCTTTCGAATAAAAACGAAAAAGAGCCTCTACGCTTTGAAGTTCAATCGCAAATGCTTATGCAAACCGCCGATAAATCGGTTGTTGATATTGCTGCTATTGATAAACGCTTTAAAAGCTTTAGTAATGCCAATTTTGAAATTAAAAATATGGATTACTCAAACTTAGGCGACAACTTAAGCATTCCGTTTAAAGAGCTCGCCCGTATTAAAAAGCAAGTCGCGTTTTTATTAAACGAAGGCAAAGACGTACTCGCGCCTGTTGAATTACCAAAACTAGTAAACCACGAAAAAGCAGATAATAAAACAACACTCTCCATTTTAATATCGGACATAAAAGACGTTCACCTTTGTGATTTAACAGATGGCGATGTTTACTTTAAATTACCTGAGAGCTTTAGAACCGATAACGATAAATACATCAACGTATTTTTAGAGCACCCGCAGTTAATTCCGTGGTTTCCGGCGGTATTAATTGGTAAAGATTTTGAAGAAGCAGTGCGTTTGCTCGAGGTTGTAAAACCCAAGCTTATTATTAGTAACAACACAGGGGTTGCATTTAAAGCGGTGCAAATGGGCATTGACTGGATTGCAGGCCCATTATTAAACACTACAAACTCTTATGCGTTACTAACCCTACAAGAAGATTTAAACGCAAAAGGCGCGTTTATTTCAAACGAAATAAACAAACAGCAAATGCGTAGTATTAAACGCCCTAACAACTTTAAAGTGATGTACAGCATTTATCATCCAATACTAATGATGACCAGCCGACAGTGTTTTTTCCAGCAAACCGTTGGCTGTAAAAAACCACGTATTGACGCAAGCTGTATGTTGAGCTGTAAAAAAGAAACAACCGTTACCAATGTTAAAGGCATTAGCTTTGCAATTGATAAACAAAAAGGCGGCTACCCGAGCATTTATAACCATGAGCAATTTTTAAATATGGATATTGTGACCGATTATGCTGACAAGTTTGACGAGTTTATGATTGATTTAACCGACATTGGCTCAGGCGATAAAGAAAAACTCGATAAAGCCGTTTTACTTGCGCATTTTCAAGATTTAATTAGTGGGCAAACACAAGCAGCTGATCAGTTAAATCACATGGTAAAAGTAAAAACACGTCAGCAATATGTTGAAGGCTTAAATAGCTAAGGTAAGTAATAAAATGACACTGCCATTATTGTATTCATTACAACACTGCCCATACGCAATGCGTGCACGAATGGGTATTTTAATGGCAGAGCAACCCGTTTTACTACGCGCTATTAAAACTAAAAACAAGCCACCGCATCTTTTGCAAATATCGCCAAAAGGCACGGTGCCTGTTTTATTACTGCCGAATAATCAAGTTATAGATGAAAGCCTAGATATTATGCTGTGGGCTTTAAAGCAAAATGATTCGCATAATTTACTGCATACTCAAGACCCATTAGCACTTGAGCGCATGCTTGAATTAATTAAGCTAAACGACACGCAATTTAAACCGGTGCTCGAAAAGTACAAATTTTATGCTCGCACAAAAGACATGGCACAAATTTATTACCAAAAAGCCTGCGAAGAGTTTATTAAGCAATTTGAAGCAAAGCTAACTACCCATAAATACCTAATGGGCATTGAAAAAAGCCTAGCCGACTATGCTCTGCTGCCATTTATTAGACAGTTTGCCCGCGTAGATAAACACTGGTACTTACAAAGTGAATACACGCATGTACGCGCATGGTTAAACGAATTTTTACACGCCCCCATGTTTACCAAAGTTATGACCAAATTTGATTTGTATATGGACTGCGGCGAAGAGTTTTTATACGGCGTTAAAAAATCTTAACTTAGCCTTTGTTTTATAGAAATTTTATTGTCATAGCTAGCTACAAAGCTAAGCATTGAATTATTCTCATCATCGAATTTAAGCCCTTTATTTACGCTATACTGCCCTCCCCATTACTAACAAACGCTATGCATTATGAACTACTCAAACTTTGGCACTAAATTTACACAACCCAACGGCATTACTCAGTTAATGGAAGATTTAGGGGGTGCTAAAAACAGCAGTAATCCTAATATTGTTATGCTCGGTGGCGGTAACCCCGCATTAGTACCACAAGTAAATGAGGTTTTTTTAAGTGAATTACAAAAACTCGTTGCCAGTAACAAGGTATCGCAAGTATTTGGCCTTTACGACGGCCCAACCGGTAACGACGAGTTTAGAGCGGCATTAGCAGGCCAGCTAAGTAAAGAGTATGCATGGGATATTAGCGCCGATAACGTAGCACTTGGTAATGGCAGCCAAGCTAACTTTTTTGTATTGTTTAATATGTTGGCAGGCGAAATGCCGGATGGCAGCCATAAAAGGATTTTATTTCCCCTTGCGCCAGAGTACATAGGTTATGCCGACCAAGGTTTATCGGCTGATATGTTTGTTGCCATAAAGCCTGATATCGAAATTTTAAATACAGGTAGCACATCAAAACAGTTTAAATACGTAATTGATTTTAAAGCAGTTGAAAAAGTACTAGCAAACGACAGCAGCATAAGCGCGCTGTGCGTATCACGCCCTACCAATCCAACAGGTAATGTAATTACCGACGATGAAGTAAAACACCTTGATTTGCTCGCTAAGCAATATGGTATTCCCCTCATTATTGATAACGCGTACGGCGATCCGTTCCCAGGTTGTATTTACACCGACGCAAACCTAACGTGGAACTCAAACATTATTTTATGTATGTCACTTTCAAAACTTGGCCTACCGGGTTTACGCAGCGGTATTGTGGTTGCAAACAATGAGATTATTAAAGCAATTGGCCGCGTAAATGGCAGCATGGTGTTATCGCCAAATAGTATTGGTCCAAGCTTAGTGACACGCTTAATTAACGACAACGAACTACTCCCACTGTGCCGCAACGTTGTACTGCCCTTTTATCGTAATAAAGCACACATAGCGATTGAGTTGTTTGACGAAGTATTTGCCGAACTGCCTGTTTATTTGCACAAACTTGAAGGCGCATTTTTTATGTGGCTGTGGTTTAAAGATGCAAAAATGACAAGCGAGGTGTTGTATCAAAAGCTTAAAGAGCAAGACGTGTATGTGATCCCAGGTCATAACTTTTTTATCGGCATTGACGACAGCTGGGCGCACAAGCACGAGTGTATTCGTATTAACTATGCTACCGATGCAGATACCCTGAAAAAAGGCTTTGAAGCGATTAAAAGCCTAATAAAGTAAATATAATGATGCCGATATAAATATCGGCATCAGTCATTTAACTCGCTTATATATACGTTTAAAATTCATGCAAACGCACTGTATCCCCTTTAAATTTATATACAAGTTGGTATCCTACTCGACCTTTTTTAATAGCAATTCGCTTAATTAAGTGATCTATCAGAGGTGAGAAAATCGTGTCGATAACCAGGCAAAAATTTCGTTATTTAGTTGTCCTATATCAGAAATTTTTAACGCAGTTAGCGTCAGATTTAATCCCTCAAATTGATTAAGTATTATTGCGGATTGGTATAACATATGCTTATTAAAAAAGAACCAGTCAAGGGGCGACTATCGCTGCAGGGCACTTAGTTTAAGTGGCAGCAATAACACAATCGGCATCGCGTATAAATATTGGTTTTAAACGTTAGATGTAACTTTAAATAGCAACATGCAATAGCACTATTAAGGTCAATTATGCGATTAGGACCAGGACTACTCGTCACCGCTGCCTTCATTGGACCAGGGACCATTACTACCGCCAGCGTGACAGGTGCAAACTTTGGTTTTGCACTTATATGGACATTACTGTTTTCAGTAGTTGCTACTATATTATTACAATCTATGGCGGCGCGCCTTGGCGTTGCTACCGGGCAAGATTTAGCTCAAGCACTCAGAGCACATATTCAAACGCCTTTATTTAAATCTTTAGCTATATTTTTAGTCATTAGCGCCATTGGCGTGGGCAGTGCAGCTTATGAAGCGGGTAACTTAAGTGGCGCTAGCATGGGGCTAATTGAAATATTCCCTCAAGTTAGTCCTCAACTATGGACACCACTAATTGCTCTTTTAAGTGCTGCTTTACTTTATAGCGGCAAACATAAAGTGGTTGAAAACGCGCTAATTTTACTCGTTATTTTAATGAGCTTAGTGTTTATCTCAACACTTGTAATGGCAGCCCCTTCACTGGGTGATGTATTTGCTGGTTTTATTCCTAGTATGCCTGAGGGTTCGATTACAACCATACTAGCTTTAGTTGGCACTACCATTGTGCCATACAACTTATTTTTACACTCCGGCGTGCTCGCTGCTAGACACGACAGTAACAGCGACATGCAAAAAGTGATTAAACAAACAAATGTTGATACAGGTCTATCAATCACTTTAGGCGGTGTGATCACTTTAGCTATTTTATCTACAGCTTCAGTTGCATTTTATGGCACCGATGCGGGGCAAATTAGTGCGGCTAACATGGCCGTGCAGCTAGAGCCATTGCTTGGTGACGCCGCTCATTACTTTTTTGCTATTGGTTTATTTGCTGCAGGTTTAACAAGTGCTATTACAGCGCCACTTGCGGGTGCTTATGCTGTGTGTGGCATGTTAGGCTGGTCTAACGATATGAGCAACACGCGCTTTAAAGGCGTCGCTATTGTTATTTTATTGTTTGGTGCTGCGGTGGCGTCACTCGGTTTAGACCCTGTCGCGGTAATTATATTCGCACAAGCGGCTAACGGTTTATTACTTCCTATTGTTAGCACCTACCTTGTATGGCTGGTTAATCAAAAAGGGGTTATGGGAAACTACACTAACTCTTTGCTATTAAACCTGGTTACCCTACCCGTTTTAATCCTAATTTTTGGGCTAAGTAGCTACAAACTAATTAGTTTAATTTTTTAATTAAATTCTAAAGGTCATATTTAAAGGCCGCTGTTTACAATAAACAGCGGCCTTTATTAATCACCAAATAACGTATAGGCCGTACTTATATTCACACAGCTAACACGCTTTTTGGGTTTTAGTTGCCTTAACTAATTGCGAAAACGCCAAACCACCTACCGCGCCTGCAAGCAGTTGAGCATAAAAACCCCAGCCTCTTGCGCCCGCTATAATATGAATATTCATAATTGATTCAATAGCAATTAACACAATAGCAAATGCCACAATGCCAGCAATAACAAATAGCTGAGCACTGTATTTTTGAACCTTTTTATTAAGCTTTGCGGTAACAAAAAAAGCGATGGCAAGTGCTACGGCAATAATAGCGCCGTAGGTAGGTAATAGGCCTAACCAATCATCAAGCGTTAAACTAGCACGATCACTAAAGCCCACCACTACACCTACATTAACTAATTGATTGACAACGTATTGGCTATGAAACAAGCTAGCAAGTGTGAATGTAAGTAACCAAGAAACTAAAAATGAAGGCAATATACGTGTTAAAAACGACATGGTTATCTCAACTTAAAATAAAGCTTTTTTCTTATACTAGTCATGCTAGCAAAGGCTTGCCCCGTAAACAATGTATCTCTTTTTTTACTTTGCTTTCGCTTTTTTCGTTTTCTGTTAATGCAGATGCTACGTTACCAAAGGAGCAATACAGTACAAAAACACTGGCTACGCAATTACAGTCTCCGTGGAGCATGGTTGAACTACCAAACGGCACATGGTTAATTACAGAGCGTGATGGTCACGTAGTTATAGTTAAAAACAACGCGCAATCAAGAGTAAAATTAAACCTAACAGGTTTATACGTTGCAGGCCAAGGTGGTTTACTCGACATTGTATTATCACCAGATTATAACGACTCCAAAGAAGTTATTTTTACCTATGCCCAAGGTGATGCAAGCGCAAACAGGCTTGTTGTTGCCAAAGCCACGTTTAATGGCACTGACTTTTCAAAGCCTAACGTTATTTATAAAGTAGCGACTGATAAAAACACACCGCAACATTACGCAGGACGCGCCCTTGTCCTACCCGACAATACGTTATTAGTTTCAACGGGCGATGGGTTTGACTTTAGAGAGCAAGCACAAGTTATCACCAGCCAACTCGGTAAAATATTACGTATAAACCTAGATGGCACCATACCAACAGATAACCCATTTATTAATCACAAAAACCTAAATGCACATGCTGTTTACTCACTTGGTCATCGTAACCCTCAAGGCTTAGTTTATGATTACGATACGCAGCAAATTGTTAGCCACGAGCACGGCCCTGCAGGCGGTGACGAGCTAAACTACTTAACCGCTGGGACTAATTACGGCTGGCCGGTAATCACCTATGGCAAAGATTACTCGCAAGCGCGTATTTCACCATTTACCGAATATAAAGGCATGCAAAAACCAAGTGTTAATTGGACGCCATCAATAGCGCCGTCAGGTATGGCATATTACGGCTCTAAACATAACGCCTTCCCTTCACTGCAACAACATGTGCTCATTACCACACTCGTTGATAAAAAGCTCTACAGCGTTAATCTGGCCAATGGTGAATTTACGCAGTCTCACGTATTTCCCAAGGCCGCAGGCAGGTTAAGAGATGTGTTTATAACTAATAAGGGTAACGTCGCGGTATTAACCGACGGTAAAGAGGCAAAGCTAATGTTGATGACATCAAATTAATTAACAAAGGGGATAAGAGCCGCTGCGCTTTTAAAGTAAGTAGCGGCTTTAAATAAGCCACTTTGGTTAATTAAGTAATTTGATTAGTAAGATCAGGGTTTAACCCCTTTAGTTTTAAGATTAAGGGGAGCGTCTTTATTATGTTCTTAATAACGTTCTTCTCTCCAATTGCCTTTGCATATACTTACTGTGCTTGTTATTTACCCGATTCCAATTGCTGTTTCAATAACTCAATAAGTTGAGTGTTAAGCCCTGTAATTTCGGCTTCTAGTAATTTCACTTTAGCTTGTGACTCTTCATCATCTTTACTGCGTAATAATGCAGTTTCCTGTAGTAGTTTTTCTATCTTTTCTTGTATTTCAGCAATCTGTTCATCAATAGGATCTTCTTCAGATTGTGATGCCTGACTTGCATCTTCATTGCCTGATAATTTACGTAACGCTTCACGATTTTGATCTTCCAGACTTTTTTCTTTTCCTTCTTCGGATATATCCACTTGGTCACTTTGAACCGCTGCTTTGTGCACAGTCGCTTTTTCGGTTACTTCATCAGCTACCACCTTTAAAGTTTGTTTTTGCGGGTAAGTTTCTAAAGGTTTAGAGGTTATGTGAACTGACATTTTATCCATTTTAATATTCCTTGTTCCGTCAATTATTAGCGAGATGTAGTGGTCAATAAAATTTGGCCACAGTTTTAGAATCTTGATATCTAACCTCAGATTCATTTGGCGCTAAACCGGCATTATAATGATGCGGCCTAACGTTGTTGTAATATCCGTTGATA
>NZ_JADYXJ010000008.1:0-176970 GCF_015864365.1 Pseudoalteromonas sp. SWXJ133 | reverse complement strand
CGTCTCAGTGGGGTCGCATTATAGGGAGCGGCGGATTTTACGCAAGCGTTATTTGCATAAAATAGTAATTAAAATTAAGCCCCAAGCAAGCACACATGATAAGCACAAGTTACCCACAAAACCCTGTTGATAACTCTGTTTTTGAACTTTAAAACTAAACACTTTTATCCTGATGTGATAAGTTGCGGTCACTTTTTTAACTCATGTATTTAGGCAGTATCCATGACAGACATAATAAATAGTATAAGTGCCCTTCTATGGGGGCAAGTTCTCGTCTACTTATTAATAGCAGCGGGCCTCTTCTTTACTTTTCGACTAGGCTTTATTCAATTTGTACAATTCCCACATATGTTCAAAGTTATGTTTGGTTCTCGTAAATGTGCCGATAACGAAATTTCATCCTTTCAGGCTTTTTGTACTTCATTAGCAGCTCGTGTCGGTACTGGTAATATGGCTGGTGTTGCTGTTGCTTTATATTTAGGTGGTCCAGGTGCTATTTTCTGGATGTGGCTTATTGCATTAATAGGTATGGCTACAAGTTTTGCCGAGAGTACTTTAGCTCAGGCTTATAAAACAAAAGATGCAGATGGTAATTTTAGAGGTGGCCCTGCTTATTACATGCAAAACGGTTTAGGCAAACGTTGGATGGGGATTTTATTCTCGTTATGTTTAATTTTAGCCTTTGGTTTAGTATTTAACGCAGTACAGTCAAACTCTATTGCTGCAGCATTTGAAGTAGCGTTTGATGTACCTAAGTATATAGTAGGCATTTGCTTGGTTATCGGCTCTGGTATTATTATTTTTGGTGGATTGAAAACGATTTCTCGTTTTGCCGAAATGGTTGTGCCGTTTATGGCATTAGCTTACTTATTAGTTGCCCTTTACGTATGCGCTATTAACTTCACTGCATTACCTGATGTAATTGTACTTATAGTAAAAAGTGCTTTTGGTATTGAACAAGCCGGCGCAGGTGCAATTGGTTATGGTGTTACGCAAGCGATGATCCAAGGTATAAAGCGTGGTTTGTTTTCAAACGAAGCTGGTATGGGTAGTGCAGCTAATGCCGCTGCAACTGCAACGCCTTACCCTCCTCACCCAGCATCACAAGGTTATGTGCAAATGCTAGGTGTATTTATTGATACTATTGTTATTTGTACAGCGACTGCTTCTCTTATTCTGTTATCGCAGCAATTAGTACCTGAATCTGGTGTTATGGGGATTGAACTTACACAAGCGGCGTTACAAGAACATGTTGGTGACTGGGGTACTTACTTTATTGCCATTGCTATACTCTTTTTTGCTTTTACTTCTATTGTGGCTAATTACTCTTACGCTGAAACAAATTTAATGTTTTTAGGACGCAACTCTAATAAAGGGATGTTTATCTTTAGACTGGTTGTTCTAGGTATGGTGATGTTTGGTGCTGTTGGTGAGCTTGGTTTAATTTGGACGCTGGCAGATATATCAATGGGTTTAATGGCCATTGTAAACGTTATAGCGCTATTTATGCTTTCAGGTGTTGTTGTATGGCTCTCTAAAGATTACAACGAACAACGCAAAAAGGGCTTAATACCCACCTTTGACAAAAGTAAGCATCCTAAACTTGCTAAAGAGGTCGATCCCGAGGCCTGGAAATAAACAATAAACAGCGAGCTACGGCTCGCTTTTTTAGTTCTAAAAATAAAAAGTCCTGACACATAGCACTCGATCATTTATAAGTAAAAGCTGTTACGGACGATAAGAACTGTATAGACATTATCTGATTATCAGCCTAGATAAGACAACCTACAAAAACAGATGTTTAATGCCCATAGCTCTGCATTTTGTATAAGCACTTTATTGTTTACCTATTTGAAGTTCTCACCATAACTCTAGACTTACTCTTACCCGCGATTTTTAACTTCCAATGAGCATGTGTTAGCAACCAATTCGACAACTATACCAACCTGCATAAATCTATGAGCAATTTAACGAATTAAATTGCACTATAACGTCGTTAAAAATTTTTATTTAGAACACTAGATACAAAAATTTTTGCCTAAATCTAGCGTAATTTTCTTAACCTTAAATAGACCCCATATATAAGCAGATTGGTATTACTTTATGCTACCAGCACATAGGTGTTTGAACTTTGCTTTCAAGGTTATTTGCTCTCGAGGTGTAGATTGCTTTACTGTTTTGAATTTTTTAAAGCTAATGGCCTACTTTACTGGTTGTTATCATAAGTCTATGACGCTTAGTTCAGTTCAAAGTGTATTCATTAGCATAAAGTACTGTGTGTCGCTAAGGATTGCATGGCTGGTTTATTTGAGGCGCTATAGGATTGGGTTTGGAAATATTACATTATGCTTACTCATATATATCTTTAATACGATAGATATACAAACTCTTAATGAACTACCACACAACGCTATTATTGGGTAGACCATGCATAAAATAGTGCATATCAAGATAATATAAATCATAGAAAACATAAAAATGATAAATCAGGATTTTTACTGGATATTTTATAGATATTAGAAGATTTATTAGATATTTTTTAAGCAGAGCGCTTAATAGAGAGATGGTGCCCGAGGCCGGACTTGAACCGGCACGACTTGTTAGTCGAGGGATTTTAAATCCCTTGTGTCTACCAATTCCACCACTCGGGCATCGAGTTTGCTAATTAAAGCGTGTGGAGTAAATTATATGGAGGCGGAACCCGGAGTCGAACCGAGGTAAACGGATTTGCAATCCGGTGCATGGCCACTCTGCCATTCCGCCTAAATGTATCCAAATAATTTGGAGCGGTACACGAGGCTCGAACTCGTGACCTCGACCTTGGCAAGGTCGCGCTCTACCAACTGAGCTAGTACCGCAAAATACTGTTTTATCAACTTCAAATCATCTTGGTAAAATAATTTAAAGTGGTGCCCGAGGCCGGACTTGAACCGGCACGACTTGTTAGTCGAGGGATTTTAAATCCCTTGTGTCTACCAATTCCACCACTCGGGCATCGAGTTTGCTAATTAAAGCGTGTGGAGTAAATTATATGGAGGCGGAACCCGGAGTCGAACCGAGGTAAACGGATTTGCAATCCGGTGCATGGCCACTCTGCCATTCCGCCTAAATGTATCCAAATAATTTGGAGCGGTACACGAGGCTCGAACTCGTGACCTCGACCTTGGCAAGGTCGCGCTCTACCAACTGAGCTAGTACCGCAAAATACTGTTTTATCAACTTCAAATCATCTTGGTAAAATAATTTAAAGTGGTGCCCGAGGCCGGACTTGAACCGGCACGACTTGTTAGTCGAGGGATTTTAAATCCCTTGTGTCTACCAATTCCACCACTCGGGCATCGAGTTTGCTATTAAAAGCAAGTGGATAAAACTAATATGGAGCGGTACACGAGGCTCGAACTCGTGACCTCGACCTTGGCAAGGTCGCGCTCTACCAACTGAGCTAGTACCGCATCATATTAATTCTAAATTAACCATTTTATAAATTACACTTGGTAATGTAATTAAACCACAAAGTGGTGCCCGAGGCCGGACTTGAACCGGCACGACTTGTTAGTCGAGGGATTTTAAATCCCTTGTGTCTACCAATTCCACCACTCGGGCATCGAGTTTGCTAATTAAAGCGTGTGGAGTGTTGAAATGGAGGCGGAACCCGGAGTCGAACCGAGGTAAACGGATTTGCAATCCGGTGCATGGCCACTCTGCCATTCCGCCCCAATACTGGAGTAATAACCTTGAGATAAACTTGGAGCGGTACACGAGGCTCGAACTCGTGACCTCGACCTTGGCAAGGTCGCGCTCTACCAACTGAGCTAGTACCGCATTTTATTTATCAGTTATTTGAATTAACACATGATGATTTATGTGAACATTCAGGTAACTGATTAATTACCGTTTTGTTTATCTCGGGGGCTATGCCCTCTCAACACGGACGCATTCTACAGAGATTATTAAACGCGTCAATACAAAAAATGCTAGTTTTGAACTGTTTGCTTGTTTTTTATCTAAAACGGTGCGTTATTATACATTTAGAGTTAATTTTTAGTCAATTCACCCCATGCTGCACGTAAATATTGCATCATAGAACTCAAGGTTAAAAAGGTCGCAATATACAGTAGTCCAAAACTTAAATAGTTCATCCACGTATCATATTGCCAAATCAAACCGATAATGGCTAACATTTGTGCAGCCGTCTTTATTTTACCCATATTTGATACAGCTACATTACCACGCTTACCCTGCTCTGCCATCCATTCACGAAGTGCAGATATGATAATTTCACGGCTTATTATAATAAGAGCAGGTATTGTCATGTACATTGACTGGTACTGATCAGATAACGCTACAAGTGCAGCACATACCATTACTTTGTCAGCAACAGGATCTAAAAAAGCACCAAAAGGAGTTGATTGCTCAAGCTTTCTTGCCAAATAACCGTCTAATATATCGGTGATCGATGCAAGCCAAAAAATAAAGGCGGCAGCAAAAAAAGCCCAGCTATAAGGCAAATAAAATATCACCAAAAAAACGGGGATAAGAAAAAGTCTAAATGTTGTGAGTGTGTTTGGAATATTCCACATAACTACTTGGATATGTCTTTTTTGCTATATTCGCATGTAGGGCTAGCCCTTGTCATGCAAATGGTTAAATATCTTCTCAGCCATGTCAGGGCTGATCCCAGGAACTTTCTTTAACTGTTCTATATTAGCAGCTTTTACACCCTGCATGCCCCCTAAATATTTTAATAATGTTTGGCGACGCTTAGAACCTACTCCATTTATTTCTTCTAGTAGTGATTGTGTACGTTGTTTTTGTCGTTTATTACGATGCCCTGCAATAGCAAAACGGTGAGACTCATCACGTATATGCTGAATCAAATGAAGCGCAGGCGCATCTGAATCCATCGGAATGGTTTTGCGTCCACCATCAATCAATAGTGTTTCAAGACCGGGTTTACGACTCGTTCCTTTTGCAACACCGACTAATAAAGGCATTTTAGTGTGCGGCCAATTAGAAAAGTACTGCTCAGCGCGTCCTAACTGCCCCTTACCGCCATCAATAAAGATAACGTCTGGAATTTTGTCTTCGTCTACTAACTTGTTATAGCGCTTGTTAAGTGCAAATTCCATTGCAGCATAATCATCGCCACCTGTAATACCTGTTACGTTGTAGCGCCTATACTCTTTTATATTTGGGCCTTGTGAGTCAAATACAACACAACTTGCAACGGTGTTCTCCCCCATGGTGTGGCTTATATCAAAACACTCCATTCGGGTAATATCGTCAAGTCGCAGTGTTGCTTTTAATTGTGCATAACGTTTATTAATAGAGTCTTGGGTACTTTGTTTAACCGCAATACTGTTTAATGCATTTTTATTGGCCAGTTGTAAGTATTGCGCACGCTCACCACGAGTGACCACTTTAAGGATTACTTTGCGCTCACTTATTTGTGTAAGCGCTTCGCCGAGTGCCCCGCTCTCTTCTATTTCAAACGGTAATATGATTTCTTTTGCAATACGCCCTGTTGCCCCTGGCGCTAAATAATACTGTCCTAAAAATGAAGTCAATATTTCTTGCTCACTCGAATCTTTAGGTACTTTTGGAAAATAGGTTTTACTACCCAGTACTTTATGATCGCGGATCATTAATAAATGAATGCCGTTTAACCCGTTTAAATGCGCAAAACCGACAACATCCATTTCTGCAAAGTTACCAGAAATAGACTGTTGCTCCTGCATTTTACGAAGTAGCATTATTTGGTCGCGAACTTTTGCCGCTAATTCAAAGTTTAATTGCAGGCTGGCTGCTTCCATTTTTTTTATTAAATCAGCAATAACTTCGTGAGATTTACCCGTTAAAAATTTACGAACATAGTCAACTTGCTCACTGTAATCATCATCAGTTACTTTATTTACACATGGAGCTGAGCAACGTTTAAGTTGATATTGCAGACACGGGCGACTTCTTGCGCGGTAATAAGCATCTTCACATTGACGAACAGGAAATATTTTTTGCATTAAGCGCAAGCTTTCAGATACAGCTCCTGCGCTTGGGAAAGGCCCAAAGTACTCACCTTTAATTTTACGACTGCCACGATGAAATGCTAAACGAGGGTGTTTATGGCTAGTGAGTAAAATATAGGGGTACGACTTATCGTCGCGTAATAATATGTTGTACCGAGGCTGATATTTTTTTATTAGATTATTTTCAAGCAGCAGCGCTTCGGTTTCAGTATTGGTGAGGGTGACTTCAATGTTACAAATATTACTCACTAAAACGCGTGTTTTGCTATCGGTAATGTTACTTCTAAAGTAACTGCTCACACGCTTTTTTAGATGCTTTGCTTTACCAACATAAATAACTTGGTTATCACTATCAAGCATGCGGTATACGCCCGGCTCACTTGATAGCGTTTTGAGAAAATGTACGTGATCGAATTCAGACATAAATTATAGTTAGTACGAAACGTCTATATCAATCATTTTATGACGAATAGCTAAATGGGTAAGCTCAACATCACCACCTACATTTAACTTTTCAAACATACGGTAACGATAGCTATTTACTGTTTTAGAGCTTAAATTTAAGCGTTCAGCTATATTTTGTGCTTTTTCACCTTTGGTGATCATAAGCATAATTTGCAGTTCGCGCTCAGATAAACTCTGAAAAGGGTTTTCATCTGTGCGGCCTGTCACTTGTGCAAGCGCTATCTGCTGTGCAATTTCAGGTGCAATGTAACGCTGACCAGCATGAACACAACGAATGGCACGAACCATTTCGTCAGAGCCTGCACCTTTAGTTAAAAAGCCATGTGCACCAATTTGCATTACCTTGCTCGGAAACGGGTCTTCACAATTAACAGTAAGCACAATAATTTTTACATCTGGGCAGTAACGACAAATCTTTTTAGTCGCTTCTAATCCGCCCATGCCTGGCATATTCATATCCATTAATACTATGTTTGGCGCATGCTGACGACAAAACTGTACAGCCTCTTCGCCAGTTTTAGCTTCGCCAATTACTTTAAACCCTCGTACGTCATCAAGAATACGCTTGATTCCTGTTCGTACAAGTTCATGGTCATCAACTAAAAGTACATTAATCAATGGAACATCCTCACTTACCTAACAACATGCAATTTAATTAAATTAATTTGCCACAGTAACATACATAAAGCGAAACAATAATTAATATTATTGCCTCGCTCTAATAGTTTAAGATGACGATTTTTCGCTAAATCTGTCAACCCATAACGCAATGATACCATCACCCGTTACATTACACGCAGTACCAAAGCTATCTTGTGCTAAATAAAGTGCAATCATTAATGCAACAGCACCTTCATTAAACCCAAGCATGCTTGTTAATAAACCAAGCGCCGACATGACTGCACCACCTGGCGCACCCGGTGCTGCAATCATTACTACACCTAACATCATAATAAACGGTAGCATACCCATTAATGAAGGAACTTCCATGCTTGGCGATAAAAACATAACAGCCATTGCACAGGTTACTATAGTGATAGTTGAGCCAGATAAGTGAATAGTCGCGCAAAGTGGCACTGTAAAGTTAGCTACATCTTCTTTAACGTTATTTGCTTTACTTGATTGAAGCGATACTGGAATCGTTGCTGCACTTGACATAGTACCTAACGCTGTAAAGTAAGCTGGTAGCATATTTTTAACTAATTCGATTGGATTACGTTTTAACAATATACCTGTCGCTATATATAAAACGCTTAACCATAACCAATGCATAACAAGCGCTGCAATTAGTACTACACCAAATGTTTGCAACGTATCTACCACAGTGCCTGCCACCGTCATTTCGGCAAATACGCCAGCAATGTAAAATGGTAAAGCAGGGATAATTACTTTTGATAATAACCCGTCCACTACATCACGACCCTGATCAGACACCTTTTTAAGCGTATCAAGTTCTAGTTGGCTCATGCCTATACCAAATACAAAAGCAGTCACTAATGCGGTCATTACACCCATCAGAGGTGGAATTTCTAAATCAATAAAACTACCTATTTCAGTAGCAACTTCTGCTTCAAATGTTATGCCACCACTTAAAAAAGGGATAACAGCACTTACTAATAAAAATGCAAGCGTACCTGCAATAATGGTAGAGCTGTAAGCAAACCCTACTGTTTTACCAAGTAAGTGACCAGACCCTTTTGGTAGGCCAGCAATACCCGATGCAATAAAAAATAAAATGATAAGAGGGATGGTAAAGGAGATAATTTGACCAATCAGCTCTTTTACTGTAAATAAAAGTTCAACACCAGTTATAGGTACATATAGTCCGACTAAGATACCGGCCACAATACCGGCAATTAATTTTAAGATTAACTTCATTGTGATTGCTTAATTGAATTTAGATACGTGTTTTTATCATGTTTTAGACGCATTGTGTGATAAAACTATTCAAGTTACATTCATATGCACAAATAACGAACAAATACAGCTTGATCCAATGCTCTTTCGAACATTTTTTGACTAAACGAGTTTTTACTCTTTAAATTTCAAATTAAGCCCGCACCTATAATAACTAAAGCACCGTTAATAATTGATTTTTATTTCGGCTAGTTATAAGCCCAATAGATATATGTTATAGCCAAACTTTACTTTAGTTTTTTTAAACTCACAGTAAAGTGTATTTATATAGTTAGTAGCAAAGGCTATTAACACGTTGATCAGATTGCATCCAAAGGAACATTATGTCTACTATTTTTGAAGATAACTCACTAAGCATCGGTAATACACCGCTGGTAAAACTTAACCGTGTTACAGGTGGGAATGTATACGCTAAAGTTGAATCTCGTAATCCAAGCTTTAGTATCAAATGCCGCATTGGTGCATCGATGATTTGGGAAGCTGAAAAGTCAGGTCAGCTTGTTGAAGGTAAAGAACTTATAGAACCAACATCGGGGAACACCGGTATTGCACTTGCATTTGTTGCAGCAGCACGTGGTTACAAGTTAACGCTTACTATGCCAAACACCATGAGCCTAGAACGTCGCAAGCTATTAAAAGCATTAGGTGCGAATCTAGTACTTACCGACGGTGCTAAAGGTATGAATGGCGCAATTGAAAAAGCAAAAGAAATTCAAGCAACAGCACCTGATAAGTATATTTTATTACAACAATTCGAAAACCCTGCAAACCCAAAAATTCACTTTGAAACAACAGGCCCTGAAATTTACGATGCGCTTGACGGCAAAGTAGACTTTTTTGTAGCAGGTGTAGGTACTGGTGGTACTATTACAGGTGTTAGCCGCTACCTTAAAACAGAAAAAGGTTTAAACGTTAAGTCTATTGCTGTTGAGCCAACTAACTCTCCTGTTATTAGCCAAACGCTTGCCGGTGAAGAAATTAAACCTGGCCCTCATAAAATCCAAGGCATTGGTGCAGGCTTTATCCCTGGCAACTTAGATATGGACTTAATTGATGGTGCCGAGCTTGTATCTAACGAAGACGCAATTGCAATGGCGCATCAGTTAATGAAAAAAGAAGGTATTTTAGTCGGTATTTCGTCAGGTGCTGCGGTTGTTGCAGCTAAGCGAATTGCTGAAAAACCTGAAAACGCAGATAAAAATATTGTTGTTATCCTACCTAGTGCAACTGAGCGTTACTTATCAAGCCCAATGTTTGATGAAGAATTTAGTGAGCAAGAGTTAGTACAATAACCTCTAAAGCTAATAATAAATGAGGATGCCTATGCATCCTTTTTTATTAGCCTAACTTAATATAAGTAACTAATTCTTATCTTACTCTTTACATATTCATTTTTTAAACACACAATTTGCTTAATCTAAATAATAATAATGATGAAGGTAAGATGAAAAAATTAATAACTTTGATAGCTATAGTAACCAGTTTATTTATATTTGGTTGTGGTGATATTACAAAATCAGATAGTGCAACTCCAGGTGACACTGCCACAGCATATTTTGATGCGCTTTATAACCAACAGGACCTTCAAAAAGCCAGCACCATGGCAACACCGCACCTTACTCGTATAATGAAATCTTACGGTACTGCAAAGCAATTTTCGCGAAACTTAGTAAATATGCAATATGATGAAGTAATTATGGAAGTCGATAGGACAAACATGAGTGTTCGTGAGCAATACGGAGATAATGCTAAAATAAACCTTATTTTTACCGGCTATTTAAATGGCAATAAGGTAGATAATTTCCGTAGCGTTGAAATGGTCCGCAAAAAGGGGAAATGGTACATAGATAAAATAATCGCCGATCCCTACGCTCGTTAAAATAAATAAAACATAAATAGGCCTTACATTTGTAAGGCCTTTTTGATCACGCTTGAGTTAGTATTTAAAGTACTGCGCTACAGCTCACCTGGTTGAAAGTTATCAACTGCAATGGCTTTCTTTCGTAACTTATTAGCGTGATGCATTGCATCAGCATCCGTTTGCTCTAACAACTTATTCTCAAGTGCATAACTTATAGCGCCTTCAATATCAAGCGTTGCAGGCACACTGCCCTTACGCTGCCATTGTTTTAGATCTTTAAACTGCGCTTGCATATCATGCATAGCTAAAAATGCGCTTTCCATGACCCCTGTACCTGCATTTTCATCTACATAACATAAATGCGTTAAGCGGTTTCTAAATACACCCGGTTGAGTCATTCGCTCACAAATACTTTGTGCTATTTCATCACTTGGTCTGTGGTAATGATTTCCAAGCGGGAATACGATACGTTTAAGGGTAAAATCAACAACCGGATTTGAAAAGTTTTTAAAGAAGCCATTAAACGCTTGGCCAATTTCAAATAATGAGTTCTCAATAGCATATTTTACAAATGGTAAATCAGCTTGTTGGCGCCCTTCGTCTTCATAACGTTTTAAAACAGTTGATGCTAAGTACAAATGACTTAATACATCACCCAAACGTGCCGATATCATTTCTTTTCGTTTAAGCTCACCGCCAAGCATTAACATAGCCACGTCTGTGCAAATAGCTAAGCCTCGGCTCATTCTGCTCAGTTGCTTATAATAAACAGCCGTTTCACCACTTACAGGCGCTTTAGCAAAATAACTACGTGTTAAGCCGTGCACAAATGCCATGCCTGCATTACTTGCTGCAAATATTATATGGTTCATTAATAAACCATCAAATTGTTCAAGTGCTGCGTCGTCATCTTCCATTGCAGCGGCTTCCATTTCTTTTAAAACAAATGGATGACAGCGTGTTGCACCTTGGCCAAATATCATTAAGTTACGCGTTAAAATATTCGCGCCTTCAACCGTAATTGATACTGGAATACCCATATAGCCATGCGCCAAATAGTTATTAGGCCCTACTTGAATTCCTTTACCTGAATGAATATCCATTGCATCATTCATTACCGTACGACCCATTTCAGTCATATGGTATTTAGCAATCGCGGTTACAACCGACGGGCTTAATTTTAAATCAATCGCACCTGCGGTCATTAATCGGCACGACTCAAGTGTGTAAGTTAAACCACCAATACGTGCAAGTGCCTCTTGCACACCTTCAAACTGCCCTATAGATACACCAAACTGCTGGCGTACCATGGCGTATGCCGATGTCATTTTTGAAGCTAAATGCCCAGTTGCTGCACTCAATGCTGGTAGTGATATACCACGCCCTGCACTTAAACACTCAACAAGCATTCTCCAGCCACGCCCTGCACACTCTTGGCCACCAATGATCCAGTCCAGTGGTATAAATACATCTTTACCGTAAGTGGTACCATTCATGAAGGCCATATTAAGCGGATAATGACGCTCACCCGTTTCAACACCCGGATGGTCGGTTGGTATTAGAGCACATGTAATGCCTAGCTCTTTTTTATCACCTAATAAAGCGTCTGGATCATACATTTTAAATGCTAAGCCGAGTACAGTAGCCACGGGTGCAAGTGTAATGTAACGCTTTGACCAATTTAAACGCAGGCCCATTACTTGCTCACCATTGTGCTCACCCATACACACCACACCTGAATCAGGAATACTGCCAGCATCAGAGCCCGCCTCTGGTCCCGTTAATGCAAAACAAGGAACATCTGTACCATTAGCTAAACTTGGCAGCCAACGATCTTGCTGCTCTTTCGTACCATAGTGAAGAAGTAACTCGCCCGGACCTAAGCTATTAGGCACCATAACAGTGACTGCGGCTGTTAAGCTTTTAGTCGAAATTTTTGACACTATCGTTGAATTAGCAATTGCCGAGAACTCACGACCGCCAAATTTTTCAGGAATGATCAGCGCAAAAAAACCTTCTGTTTTTAGGTAATCCCACACTTCTTTTGGTAAGTCTTTGTCTTTTTGTACAATTTGATAATCATCAAGCATCGCCAATAAGGTTTCTACTTGGTTAGCCATAAATGCGTTTTCTTTATCGCTAAGCTCTGGCTTAGGAAAGCGGTGCAGTTTTTGCCAGTCTGGGTTACCACTAAATAACTCACCATCCCACCAAACATCACCTGCTTCCATCGCCTCTCGCTCTGTTTGCGATAATGGCGGAAGCACCTTTTTGAACATTTTAAACGTAGGACGACTAATCAAGTTTAGGCGAATATCTTTAACCGCAAAAATAACCACCACCACGACCAGCAATATTATAAATATTAACATGCGCACATTCCTTACACATTGAATGAAAATAGTAACTTAATTATGACCCATCTTAATTTAAATACAATCATTGCAAGATGACTAAAACGCCTCAATATTTTATTTTTAAATTAGGTACTGTTGATCACCTAGCTTTACTCTTTTTCGAGCTAATAAAAACTTAGCTTCGGCATCAAAATTACATAAATATGCATTATTAAAGGTAAGGTGCTGCTTTGCTCATAGCCCATTTTCACTATTCATTTTGCAGCAAACAACAAAAAGCCCGCTTAAATAAGCGGGCATTAAACTATATTTTTGTATTAATTAGAGAAGGTATATTCTCTAATTAAAACTGATAACGCATGTTAGCAAAGTAAGCATCGTTGTCAGAGTCATCAGCATTGTTACCGTAACCTACTTTTAAACCAAGGTTTTGGTTAAAGAAGTGTTGAGCACCAAAAGTATAAGCATCTTCTTTATCGTAAGAAGCAAATACTGATGTTGCCTTGCTGAAGTAGTAATTTGTTTCTAAGTTCCACTGATCGTCAGCTTCAGAGATACTTTCGAATGTACCTTCAACTGTTAAAAAGTTACCTTCTTGTAAATCAACAAAGTACTTAGCTGCTACTGAGCGGTAATCAAAATCATCATCAGACTCAACAGTTACACCAACATAGTCAGTACCATTAAGCATGTAATTATATGCTAAAGAGAATAACGCGTAGTCTTCGCCGTCATCATTTTCAACAAATTTTGCTTTTGCAAGTAAATCTGGGTTGAAAAAGTAACCAGCTGTAAACGCATAAGATTCATCATTTGAACCAAAGTCACTGTTTTCGTAAGAAGCACCAAGAACAACATCTTTATAAAAATATTCGCCGCCAACCGATGTTACATCGCTTGCGTCGTTATCTGTGTACGAACCAAAAACATTAGTTTGCTTATTGATGTACTCAAACTGGTCGTAAGGACCTAATGTCTTTTTAGGAGAGAAATAATAAGTAGAATCGATACTAAACTGGTCATCATTATTACTGTCTGTAAATTGGTAACCTAAATTACTTATTGAATTATAGCTGTCTGCAGCCATTGCAGTGCTTGCAGCGCTTGATAATAAAATGCTCGAAATGATAACGGCTAATTTTTTCATTCTTAATTCCCTGTGAATATTACTTTTATGCTTAAGCTGTCTAGCTAAAGTTGGGGCGCATCCTAACTTCAAAAAAATGAACAAAAACTGAATGAGAGGTCATATTGCGACCTAAGTGAAGTGATTTAATTGTAAATATTTGAATGTAAATGTAACTATAAAGTATCTCTTAAATATACTGAACAGTAGCATGTCACTACTTAAGTTAAAAAAGTAAAAAATACGGTATAAGTTGCCGCTAAATTGAATACAACTTAATTATTCGATAAACCTCATCAATATTATTTTATTTCACTATATTTTTTCTAATTTTTCAAAAAAATTACTCTTTTTTATTTATTATTTCTGAATTTATAGTAACAAACAGGTTTGTTTCAGTGCGTATTTTTATCTATTTCTTCATAATAACCATTATTTATCAGTAAAAGTAACCACATAAATTACTACTTTATAACTAAAAAATGACTTTGGTAACGATAAAGCTATTCGTCGCTGCGCAATTTATAACTCAAAATAAGCGGGGATAAGCTAAACGCCATGCTTGAAATGGGCTTGTCTCGTCCTTGGCAAGGAGCGCTTGAAACTGTAACAGGCAAACCGCAAACGGATGCAACAGCAATGCTTGATTACTCTGTACCATTACAAACATATTTAGATAAGCAAAACGAAGGCCGTAACTGCGGTTGGTGATAATGTATTTATATAAAAACGACAAAGCCCGCTAAATTTAGCGGGCTTTTTAATATTACTCTTGTATTAACTAAGTACAGGACTTAATTAAAACTGAAAACGCATGTTAGCAAAGTACGCATCGTTATCAGAATCATCAGCGTTGTTTTCGTAACCCACCTTTACACCAATATTTTTATTGATGAAGTGTTGAGCACCAAAGCTATAAGTATCTTGCTTGTTGTAGTTAGCAAATACAGATGTTGCTTTTGAGAAGTAGTAGTTAGTTTCTGCTACCCATTGGTTTTGGGCATCATCAATGCTTTCGTATTTACCTTCAAAAGTAAGGTAGTTACCTTGCTGTAAATCAATAAAGTATTTAGCAGCTACTGCACGGTAATCAAAATCGTCGTCTGATGTAAGTGTAACACCTACGTAATCTGTGCTGTTTAGCATGTAGTTGTAAGCTAAATCAAATAATGCAAAATCATCGCCGTCTTTGTTTTCAACTAGTGTTACTTTTGCAAGTAAATCTGGGTTGAAAAAGTAACCACCCGTCAGTTTATAAAGCTCACGGTTAGAGCCTGAATCTAGGTCTGTATTCTCGTAAGATGCGCCAACAACAAATTCATTAATGAAGTATTCACCACCAACTGATGTTAAATCGCCAAAATCGTCATCTGCGTAGCCACCATATACGTTAGTTTGTTTATTGATGTATTCAAACTGATCGTACGGACCTAAAGTTTTTTTAGGAGATAAGTAGTAAATAGAATCGACAGCAACGGTGTCGTTGTTATCGCTATTTTTATAGCTTAGGTTACTAATTGAATTATAGCTGTCTGCAGCAGCCGCAGTGCTAGATAATAAAATGCTCGAAATAATAACTGCTAATTTTTTCATTGTAAGACTTCCCTATGTACATTGCTTTTTATGCTCTAGCTGTATTGCTAAAGTCGAGGCACATGCTAACGTTAGGAAACTGAATGAAAACTTAACTAACCAGTTGTATTTATTAAGTTAATTGTAAGGAAGTGTTGTAAACTGTAAAATTAAAGTAGTTGCAACATCTAGTCAACAACTACTTAAAACATGTACCGTATTAAAGCGCGTGTTGGCTAATAATACGGTAAACATCGTTAATATTATCGCCAGACTTAAACTCTTTACTAATTGGTGTTGGATCTGAGCCAACCCATATTTTTAGCTCGGCATCTAAGTCAAAATGGCCTGCACTTTCTTTACTAAACTTGGTAATTTTAGAGTAAGCAATACTCACCATTTCCATTTTAGAGCCGGTCATACCTTGCTTATCAATTAAGATTAAGCGCTTATTAGTAAAAATAAACATATCACGTACTACTTTATATGCCTTTTCTACTTGTTCGCCGTCAATTAATGTATTGGCGAGTACTTTCTCTAAATCAGAATCGTCAACTTCGCTTGCATTACCCATAAGTCCGCTAAGTAAACCCATTATACTTTCTCCTGTTTAAATATTTGGTTCTCTAATGTATGTCCATTAACTAACTGCCTGTACTGCCAGTGTTGTTGATGACAAAAATTCAGTAGTGCAATATCAAGTGAATCGCTCGTTGGCTGATACTCAACAACATATTCTTTATGCTGGCTCATATACACGCGGCTCACCCCTGCAATTGCTTGAAGCTGTTGCTCAACATTTTGATAAGCTTCGCTTAGCATTAATGTATAAAAGTGTTTATCGGTATTATTTGTTTTTGTTTGATGTTCGCTTAGTACGCCTTTATCTAAATGAAGTACCTGTGAGCATAGTCGCTCAAGCTCAGTTAAATCGTGAGAGCTTAAAATAAATGTAGCCTGCTCACTTAATTCAGATACTAGCTCACGTACTTCTCTGGCATGAATCGGATCAAGCCCTGCGGTTGCTTCATCAAGCATTACAATTTGTGGTGCGCCAATAAGTGCTTGCGCTATCGTAACGCGCTTGCGCATACCGTGCGATAAATCCCCCGCACGCTGCTTTGCAATTTCTTTTAAGCCAACTAAATCAAGTACACGTAGCGCCTCAGTTTGGCTTTGCTTAGCACCCATACCTTGCAGTTTTGCATAAAAAGCGAGTTGCTTATCTATATTAAAACGAGGGTCAAGTTGTGCATCTTGTGGTAATGCACTTACTTTATTAAATAAAGCAGCGCTCCCTGGCTTATGCCCTAATATTTCAAGGCTGCCTTTACTTGGCGCTATATAGCCGCACAACAAACTAAATAAGGTGGTTTTACCCGCACCATTTGGCCCAACAAGCGCCACTGGCGCACCTTTATTAATCTCAAAGTCCACATTATTAAGCGCAAGTTTTGCACCATACGATTTACTCAAACCGCTGGCTGTAATTAATGGTCTCATAGTGAGCTCCTTGCAAAAATACGTTGAGCAACGCTTAGTAACACCGCAGTTTGCACAAGGGGAATAGCCACAGCGCTTAATAATGGTAAATTTTGCCCCGCTAATAACTCTATTTGCACACCCGGAAATAAATAATCAAGCAAGCCTAATGCGGGTATTTGCCATTGCAATATACCAACTACAATACCGCCTGCTGCAAAGTATAAAATTGCCAATACAATAGATAAACGCGATGAGCGAGCAAAGGTATTTATTAACGTCATAAGTGCTACAAATGGACATAAAGTAACAACCAATATTAAAAATATAGAAAGCGCACGAGCAAAACCACCAGCCAGTAAACTTGGATCTCTAAACCCTAGTACAGCAAGCGTGGCCACAAGCGTTATACCTACCAAACACGCTAATACCGCTAATTGCCCTAAAAAACGACCAAATAGTATTTCAAAGCGAGTGGAGCGCAGTGATAAAAACCTTAGTGTGCCGCGCTCTCTATCGCCTACCGTTTGGTCGCTACAAATAAACAAACCAAAAACGGGAAAGCTATACAGGGCTATTAACCAGTACATAGCAAATTCGGCCTCAGGCCAATCCAATAATTTACTTAAACCAATAGAACCTGATATATCACGGGCTATTTGCTCAAAATCGGGCGCACTTACAATGCCTACTGCCTGCCCTATTGGGTAGCGCAGTATTATTAGCCACACCAATGCAAAGGCAGCTAATGCAATAAGTCCACGTTTAGTTAAAAACATACGTACAAGCTCAAATCCCGCTATTTGCGTTAATCGCCCTACGTTTATCGGTAATGGTGTTGCCATTGACTATCCTTAATGACTTTTTATTTTCTGTGTATTTATCCACACTAAGTGTAAACACCTTGAATTACCAGCAAAAAAAAGCCCACCAATGGCGAGCTTTGTAACAATACGTTTAAATGTAACAGCATAAATTGCGATATAAATTATAAATGCTGCTTATAAACCTCAAGTGCTTGGCTTAAATCGCTAATTAAATCTTCAACATCTTCAAGGCCAATATGCAGGCGAATAACCGGCCCTAAATCCCAACCTGTATTTGAACGCAGCCCTTTCATAGTTAAATTAGCTGTTACTAAACTTTCAAAACCGCCCCACGAAAAGCCCATTTTAATATGCTCAAGGCTATCTAAAAATGCATCAATCGCTGTTTGATTGCCGGTTTTCATCACAAATGAAAACAACCCATTACTGCCATCAAAATCACGTTTAAAGAACTCATGCCCTGGGCAGCTTTCAAATGCAGGGTGTCGAATATGATCAACAAGCTCATGTTGCTCAAGCCATTTAGCTACTTCTATTGCTGCTTTTTCATGTTGATTTAAACGCACACCCATTGTACGCAGGCCTCTAAGTGCTAAATACGCATCATCGGCACTGGTACATTGCCCTAGTAAGTATGAGTTTTCGCGCAAGGTTGGCCAATACTTTTTATTAGCAACAGCCACCCCCATCATCACGTCTGAATGGCCAACAATATACTTTGTTGCAGCTTGAATACTAATATCAACACCGTGCTCTAACGGGCGATAATGCAAACCGTTGCCGTAGGTATTATCAAGTATGGTCATTACGTTGTGCCCATTGGCTACTTTTACCATAGCAGGCACATCTTGCACTTCCATCGTAATAGAACCTGGGGATTCTAAAAACAACACTTTGGTATTTGGCTGAATGTAGTCTTTAATACCTGCGCCAATGGTTGGCGGGTAGTAGGTTGTTGTAATGCCCAGTCCCACTAAAATTTTATCGCAAAAATCGCGAGTTGGTTCGTACACGTTATCAACCATTAAAATATGATCACCGGTTTTTAAAAACGATAAAAATACTTGGCTAATCGCCGCCGCGCCACAAGGGTATAGTGCACAGCCTTCGCCGCCTTCAAGTTCTGTAATCGCTTCTTGTAGTGCAAAGTGTGTTGTTGTGCCCCGGCGCCCATAAAATAACGTTTTATCACCACGGGTTTTAGCCGCTTCTTTTAAATCGGCTACAGTATCAAATACAATGGTAGATGCACGCTGTACAACGGGGTTTACTACGCCGTGTGTGTACGCTTTTTTGCGCCCTGATGATACCAGCTGAGTGTTTTTATTACTTTTACTCGACATTGTTAATCCTTAAGGGTTTGTGCGCCAATGCTCAATTAAATAACGAGAGATAGAGTCGGTTCTAGGCAGCTTTAAATGCTCGCCTTCTTCGTGCCAATTACCAAATTGCTCTAAGTCTTCACGGCTAAACCATTTTGCATCGTCTAGCTCTTCTTTATCTACATTAATTTCCTCAGATGTCGCCTGTGCAAAAAAACCAAGCATAATTGACGATGGGAACGGCCATGGCTGAGATGCAACATAACGTACATTTTCAACCTCTATGCCTGCCTCTTCTTTAACTTCACGCGCAACAGCTTGTTCCAGTGTCTCCCCTGGGTCTACAAATCCAGCAAGCGACGAATACATACCAGTGGGCCACGCAGCTTGGCGACCTAATAAACAGCGTTCTACTCCGTCAGCAAAGACTTTAGTAACCACCATAATTACCGCAGGATCGGTACGCGGGAATGTAGGATGCTTACAGTTTTCGTTTTCACACACTCTAGAATGCCCAGCTTCCACTGAACGGTTTTTACTACCACAGCGCCCACAAAAACGATGCGTGGCATGCCAATAACATAAACCTCTCGCAAGCGCCGCTATTGAGGCATATTTAATGGTTACTTGAGGCCCATATTGGCGAATATCAAAAAACTGAGCGCCCTCTATTAAAGGCGAAAGTACGCTTTCATCCAGATCCGATACATCCAATGCAAACACACCATGTTTAGCATTGTTTAAACCAACAAAAATAGCACTCGTTAAATCTAAATGTGCCACTTGTTGATACGTTAAATAGCTTACTTTAGGGGTATCTTTAATAAATAGGGTTTGATTATTTTTAACTAAAACCCATTTACTTTGCGCCGACATATGCGCTTTAAGCCACGATGGGTCTTTACGAAAATTTGAGCCTCTATCTAGTGGCATGTTGCTGTAATGAAGCATGTAAGTCCTTGGTAACTCGTTATGCTTTAAAATTACCATAATCATTTAGCAAACCCAATTGATTACAGTAATAAAAAAAGCCTATATAAGGCTTAATTCATCTATTACGGCTTTGTATTAAAATCTCTCATGTTGCAGGCACTTAGCTTGCACTTTTTTAACTATTTTTTGCTGTTAAAGCAGCAAAGTATTATCAATTAAATGAAATTGCTCTGCGCTTTGTTTTAATACCTCAGCAGTTAACCTGTCAGCACCGTATACATCGCACGGTACATTATATTGATTTTTTAAATGCCCAAGTAACAAAGCAAAGTCACCATCGCCAGAGAGCAAAATAACTTTATCAAGATTTTTACCCTGCTCTAACATGTCTATTGTTATGCCTACATCCCAATCGCCTTTAGCACTTCCATCACGACGTTGAATAAATGGCTTTAGCTTTACCTCAAAACCAATCGCACGCAAAATATTTTGAAACTGATTTTGCTTTTCATCTCCTCGATAAATAGCATACGCAAAAGCACACTCAATATTGTATTGCGCCTGCATTACCCGCCAAAACGCATTGTAGTCAAAGTTTTTTCCGTAACTCTCACGGCACGTGTAATAAATATTTTGCACATCAACAAAAATACCGACCCGTGGTTTAGTGCTTTGCTGCTCGTTTTGTAAAGTCATTTAGTGTCCTAGTGAGGATTAATAGCAATAAAAGTAACGTTATAAAATAAGTGTACCTTGCAATTTATATTTAAGTAACCTAAATTGGTTACATACCCTTATGTAACCAATATTGGTTACATATTAAAAAGTAACCATTTTGAGATTTTTATGATTGGTGTGATCAGCGGCGATATTATTAAATCGCAAACAATCCCTAAGCAGCAATACGATGCCATGCTTTACCAACTAGAGCAAAGTTTGCGAAACATTTCGGGGGAGCAAACCCTTTGGAATATATACCGAGGCGATGCCTTTCAGTTACAAGTTAATAATCCTGAGCTCCTTTTTAAAAATGCCATACTTGTATATTTACACCTTAAATCGTCAGGTTATGAACTACGACAAAGCTTGGCACTTGGGCAAATAGATAACCCACGCAGCGATATAAAAACAGCAACCGGTTCTGCTTTTACCCTTTCAGGTCAAGGCCTTGATAAAATAGGTAATCAACGCTTTGTTTTTAATATTAATGAGCAGCAGCTCGATGAAAGCTTAAACCTTAATTTAGCCTTTGCCGACGTATTACTCACTAAAATCACACAAAAACAAGCAAATGCCCTGTATGTCTATTTAACATCACCAGACAACAGCCACGCGGCACTGGCTAAAGAGCTTAAAACAAGTCGCGAAAACGTAACCAAACTACTCAATTTAGCGCACTACCAACTTATAGAGCGCTTTATTAAGTACACACAACACGCTATAAAAAATATAATTAAAGGAGGTGAATAATGACGTTTTCACTTTTACTGGTCGCGCTTATTATTGGCCACTTACTCGCTGATTTTTACTGGCAACCTATGAGTTGGGTAAACGACAGAAACACCCGTCACTTTAAAGCCAGTAAGCTTTATTTTCATGTACTAGTGCATGGTGTAACGAGTGCACTCATTATTACCGTGTGGGAATATACATTCGGGTGGCAGCAACTAAGCAGTGTTTTAATTGCCACGGCGAGCATTATGTTGAGCCATTACTTTATTGATATAGCTAAATCGTATTCTAATAAAGGCGTGGTGCCTTTTTTACTTGATCAAATAGCGCACATACTGGTTATTATTGCGCTCAGTATTTGGCTAACTGATAACAGTAGCTTTATGGCTGCAATTAATAATATGCTCACTGATCCCAAAATACTGTGGGTGGTATGCGGTTATTTAATTATTTTAAGTCCCAGCGCCGTATTTATAAGAATGATGTTAGAGCGTTTAACAAGTAACTTTTCAAGTACTGGTAGCTTACCACTTGCAGGGCAAAGCATAGGTATGCTTGAGCGCGTACTTATGCTGAGCTTTATATTGCTTGACCAATTTGCAGGGCTTGGCTTTTTACTTGCGGCAAAGTCGGTATTTAGGTTTGGTGATTTAAGTGCAAGCAAAGATAAAAAACTTACCGAGTACGTTATGCTCGGCACATTACTTAGCGTAAGTGTGACTTTATTTTTCGGCTTGGGTATTAACTATTTAATCAGGTAGGCAATACAGTAAGTACAAATTACAGACAATAAAAAACGCGCTACTTCTATTAAGAAGGGAGCGCGTTTTTTGTATCAACCTTTAATCAAGTTCTAAATTAATTAAACGCCAATATAATCATTAACAATGATTAATCGTTATTTGTGCGACGACGGCGTTGGCCATTACCGCCAACAGATTCACGCTTTGCCCATGGGTTTTGCGCGTTATCATCTGTTTTAGCTGCTGGCTTTTTAGAACCACCACGGCGTGGGCCGGTACCATTACCACCATTGGTCGGTTTTTTACTGTTAGGCTTGCTGCTATCAGATTTAGGCTTATTAAAAGGCTGCTTTTTCTTAGGCTTTTTAGACGGCAGTGGGCGAGCATCTAATGCGCGCTCTGCTACTGGGTTAATAGGCTCAAAACCGTCTTCTTCAGCACGTGGGATAAGCTCACCAATAAAGCGCTCAATACCGTATAAATCAACAGCATCTTCTGTTGTTACAAACGAAATCGCATGACCCGACGCACCAGCACGGCCTGTACGGCCAATACGGTGAACGTAATCTTCATATACGTTTGGTAAGTCGTAGTTAACAACATGCGGTAATTCAACAATGTCTAAACCACGTGCAACAATGTCTGTTGCTACTAGTACGCGTACTTCACCACTTTTAAAACCATCAAGTGCTTTAACACGTGCGCCTTGTGACTTATTACCATGGATAGCCGCGCCTACAATATCATCTCGCTCTAGTTGTTTAACTAAGCGGTTAGCACCGTGCTTTGTACGGCTAAACACTAACACTTGTTGCCAATCGTTAGTGCGAATCAAGTGGCTTAGCAATGCTGTTTTACGTGTTTTATCTACCGCATAAACACACTGAGTAACACTTTTTGCAGTGGTATTTTTTGCAGCAACTGAAATTTCAACAGGGTCATTAATTAACCCTTTTGCTAATGCACGAATTTCGTCAGAAAATGTAGCCGAAAACATCAAGTTTTGACGTTTAGCAGGCATTTTAGCAATTAAGCGTTTAATGTCGTGAATAAAGCCCATGTCTAACATGCGGTCAGCTTCATCGAGTACAAGCACTTCAACGCTATCAAATTTAACTGCATTTTGATTATGTAAGTCGATTAAACGACCCGGCGTTGCTACTAAAATATCAACACCTTTACGAAGACGCTGCATTTGTGGGTTAATTTTAACGCCACCGTAAACTACAAATGAGCTCACATCCGAATGCTTAGCGTACTCTTCAACGTTTTCGCTTACTTGCAAAGCAAGCTCACGTGTAGGCGTTAAAATAAGTGCACGTACGTGGTTACTTTTAGCTTTAGGGCCTGACGACAAACGCTCAATAAGTGGTAATGTAAAACCCGCTGTTTTACCTGTACCTGTTTGCGCTGCTGCCATAACATCACGGCGTTCAATAATTGCAGGAATTGCTTGAGCCTGAATCGGCGTTGGCGTTTCATAGCCCTTTTCTAAAACCGCATTAACCAAAGACTGTGATAAACCTAAACCTTCAAAACTCATATAAACTCTCTTTTAAATTAGGCTACGTTAGCCAGTTGCGCGCATTATACCTGTAGTAGCTAAGAATGCATGCCATTATTTACGTCGCGAGCAATTGAGCATAGCTTAATAAAATTAAACCTGTGCTCAAGTTGCTTAAAAATGCAAAAAACGGCCATAAGCCGTTTTATATTTATACTTAATTACTCTAAGTATAAGAGTTACTTAACACCTAATTCACGCAGGCGTTCTTGCAAGTAGCTATCTGCCGTGTAGCGCTCTGAAAGCACAACATCTGGATGCGGGTGTAAAAATAACGGTAGTGAAATACGCGATTTAGTAGATGCTTTACCCGTTGGGTTAATTACACGGTGAATTGTCGATGGGAAATACCCGCCCGACGCTTCTTGTAACATGTCGCCGATATTAATAATTAAGCTGCCAAAATCACATGGCACGTCTAACCAACCGCCATCTGTTTTTTGAACTTGTAAACCAGGCTCATTAGAAGCTGGTAATACAGTCAATAAGTTAATATCGCCATGGGCTGCTGCGCGAATAGCACCTGGCTCTTCATCACCCGTCATAGGCGGATAATGTAAAATACGTAACAATGTTTGCTCAGAATCGGCAATCATGTCTTTTAAATCAATCGAAAACTTAGCACGTACATCAGCCGGAGATTCAGCCTGAACCCAGCTTAACAACGTGCCCGCAAATTCACTTGCTAAACGGTAGTATTCACGTACATCAGCTTCAAGCTGGGCAGGAACGCGACCTTTAGGGTACACATGGAAGTACTCTTTAATATCTTTTATTGTAAAGCCTTTCGCTACTTCAGATACTGAAGGCGGAAAGTAACCGTCTTGAGTGTCTTTAGAGAATAAAAAGTCGTGCTTTTGCTCTGAGTTAAAAAAGTCTTGCCAATTTTTGTAAATAGACTCAACTAAAGACTGTGGGATTGGGTGGTTTTTTAAAACGCCAAATCCAGTATTTCTTAACGATTCAACAAATTGTGCAGCCGCATCGGGAGCTTTATAATCAACAGTAGGTAATTGCATTGTACGTTCCAGTGAATAGGTTGTGTGAAGTGAGTTGCTTTTAATAGTGCTAAATTACTTATATAAAGTAGCAAAGCCTTCATTATAGCGCTATGCGAGGATAGACAAATGACCTCAAAAAAATAAGGACATATGTCCGCAAAGCATAGTCACCGCCACTTGGCTTGATCAAGATCAACTTATAAAAAAACGTTGAATTTGCAAGGTTTAGTGCTTATATATGGTCTACTAGGGCGTGCTGACCTTTGGTAGGTGAATTTGTAGCAGACTGTTTGGTATTTAAGCAAGGCAGAGCCTGTGATGTGTGGTTGTTCCCCATAAATAGGCGATAACGCAGCATAAATGCCAAACATGCGCTACCCTTTGGGTTCTTTCTAGGGACGATTAACTCTTTGTTGCTCGGTTTTTACTTAGTCCACTAGGTTACAAACCTCGCGCCGCGATTAAATCGCCCCTAGATTGAACAAATTTCAATCCACAACGGTCAACACGCCCTAATATATTTTATTTGTGTAAATAAGGCTCCCCATGCGACAAAAAGTATCTTTTAAAAGCGGCGATTTAGAACTTGCCGGCCAACTTGAACTTCCCTCTGGTGACGTTAAGTTTTACGCGCTATTTGCACACTGCTTTACCTGCGGTAAAGACATTGCAGCAGCCACTCGTATTAGCCGAGCTTTAACACAACAAGGCATTGCCGTACTACGTTTCGACTTTACCGGTTTAGGTAATAGCGATGGCGACTTTGCTAACAGTAACTTTTCATCAAACATTCAAGATTTAGTATCTGCGGCAAATCATTTACGTGAGCATTTTGCGGCGCCGCAACTACTCATTGGCCACAGTTTAGGCGGGGCTGCCGTTCTTGCTGCTGCGGAGCATATTCCTGAAGTATCGGCTATTACAACCATTGGTGCACCGTCAGATGCGCAGCACGTAGCGCATAACTTTGAAGCACACCTTGATGAAATTAACGCAGCAGGTGAAGCTAAAGTAAACTTAGCCGGTCGTGAATTTACCATTAAAAAGCAATTTATTGACGATATAGCCAAGTACGATAAAAGCCACATAAGTAAACTTAAGCGCGCATTATTAGTAATGCACTCCCCTATTGATGCGACGGTAAATATTAGTGAAGCTGAAAAAATTTATGCATCAGCCAAGCATCCTAAAAGCTTTATTAGCCTAGATAACGCCGATCACCTTTTAACAAATAAAAACGATGCCGACTACGCAGCACAAATAATTGCAACGTGGGCAAACCGTTATGTTAAGTACGACAAAACTAAATACACGGCAAGTTTAACGGGTGGCAATGTACTCGTTGAAGAAAAAGACCATGTATTTACTCAGCACGTAAGTACAAAAGATCATACTTGGCTTGCAGATGAGCCAATAAAAGTAGGTGGTAAAAACTTAGGTCCTGATCCGTATCATCACTTATTAGCGGGGCTTGGTGCCTGTACGGCCATGACACTGCGTATGTACGCTACACGTAAAAACTTACCACTGGAGCATGTAAAAGTAGAGCTTGATCACACTCGCGATTACAACAAAGATTGCGACGATTGTGAGCAAACAGGTAACCTTGAAGCCATTACCCGTAAAATCACCTTACGTGGAGACTTAACTGAGCCACAGCGCCAGCGTTTACTCGAAATAGCCGACAAATGCCCAGTGCATAAAACACTGCATAACAACCCGGTTATTGTAAGTGAACTGGTAGAGTAACTACCATAAAATTAATATAGCGCAGGTAACACTGCGCTGTGATTTAACTTTTATAAACCTAATTTTTACTATCTAAAAATCCCTCTACTTCTTTACTCATTCTGTCCACCAGCCATTTTGGCCCGCCATCGTACATATCGTTATGGCGAGATTTTTCTATTAGTGTTTGTGTAACAGGAAACTTATCCAGCTCTGAATCGTTTAACAGCACATTCGCATCAGCTGGGTAATCACTACCGCGTAGAGTAAGTACGCGAATGTTTTTATTGCGCGGGATCAACATGCGGCGATGATCGAGCGTAATAATAGTGCTAACTTCGTTTGGATAAATAGAGCCATATAATGCGGAAATATCACCGCCATTAGAATGCCCAAATAAGGTGAGTTTTGTAAAGTCGTACGCTGGGTATTTACTCGATAGCTCATTAACTAAAAACTTAAGCGTTGCTACGCCACGATGCCAGTTTTCCATGCGAGTGGTTAAATAAGGCTGCTCACGATTAAGGTCAGGGTCGGTTTTTAATTTATGTGCAACGGCTACTGTTAAGTATCCACGCTGATTAAACACATTACTAGCAAACGTGTATTCGTTATGGCTAATCCCGTAGCCCGCATTAATAAACGCTACAGAGCATTTTACTTGAGCTGTACACTTAGCATTGTTACTTGGTAATGTAATATTGATAGGAATAGTGCGATTGCGGCTTTCATCAGTTATAACGCCATCGTTTGCATAGCTTGTTGCGCCTATTACTGATGTGCTTATAACTGATGTACTTAGAGCTAGAGCGCTTAATATAAAAAGCTTTTTAAGTGTTTTTTGCATATTTAAATTTATATAAATTATTGTTTTTAATTAAAAATAACTTTTACTTTATAGCTTTGCATTCTCTATTGTCAAACTATGCGATAATAGCCGCCATTGTTTAAATATATTTAGTAAAAGATCCAATAAATGAAATCATACAATAGCATTCAAGAACGTATAGAAATTTTAGAAGACAAACTAACCGAGATACATGACGAAATCGAAACCTTAAAAGCACCTGCTAAAAACAACAATGAACGTATTATTTTTAAGTTTATTGAAACAGGCAGCACAGGTAAAGCGAAGGATTTTGTTCGTGAGTTAGGTATTAAATCACCACGTGACGGTTTGTTTTCGTCAGGTGACGTTACAAAACTAATTAAAGATGGCGCTGAAGATATTTCACCTGCGTTATTAGAAATCGCAAGACAGCTTGCCAGTGCACGTAATAAAAATGGTCCAAGCCGTTAATTACACAGTCACGCAGTATCTAGAAGCCCAGCCAAGCTGTCGCTTCTAGATATGTAATCATATTAAACTAAATTAATCACATAGCTCTATATTAAGGCTGGTAAGCAAATTAAGTGCTTCGAAGCGATCAAACTTAGCATTCGCTAAAATATTATTATTCAAATCTATATTAAACGCTGTAGCACTTACAAAATCACATTTTGTTAAGTTAGTTTGAAAAAACTCACTATCGCGAAAATCTGTTCCTGTAAATTCACTACCGCTTAAATCAGCGTGTCTAAAATCAACATTTTTGGCAAAGCAGTGTGTTAGTTTGAGGGCTTTGAGAGTTAATTCAAAAAAAGAACTATTACTGAGCTCACAATAATTAAAACTCACCGGTGCGTTAATACTAAGCGCAGGCCAATCTACATCAGCCCATTGCAAACTATTTAATTTACAGTGGCTAAAACTTACATTTTCAAGCGAACTGTAGTTCCATTTTAGTGACGATAAATTACAGTTTTTAAAGTTGCACTGTATAAATCGGCAATTTTTAAACTGCCCGCCTGAAAAGTCGCAATCGGTAAATGTGCATTCTTCAAACTCAGAATTCTCAGTTAGTTGCTCTTCGTGCTGCAAAGCATTAAATTGCTCGTCGAAGTAGTGATTATTATTTGAAATTGACACTATTAACCTAGTTTTTAATGGGCATAGACGCTATTTTTAGGTAAATCTTTTTTAAGCGCAAGCACTGCAATAAAAATCAAAGCAAATAGTAGAAATAGCGCTAAACAGCCACCCACAAAAGCTAAAACACCCGGCATAGTACTTTTACGCTTACCTATTTTGTAACTAATTACAGCAAAAATAGGAATACACAGCACAATAATAAAAACTAAAAACTCACCAAATAAGGTTAAGCTGAACGACATAATAATTCCTTTTTCTTCTGTTCGTTTAAAACATACTCTGCTATAAATTTAACCACAAAAAAACCCTTAAGCAAACAACTTAAGGGTTTTTAAATTTAGCTCAAAAAAGCGAAACAATATTACTCTTCGTTAGGTGTCGCTTTTTCTACAACACTTATTGCAAGTTCAGCTAACGAATCAAGGTTAGGTTTGCTTGGCGCGTTGGTTAATAAACACGACGCTTGTGTTGTTTTAGGGAAAGCAATAACGTCACGAATGTTATCGGTACCACATAAAAGCATTGCTAAACGGTCAAGGCCAAATGCTAAACCTGCATGTGGTGGTGTGCCGTATTTAAGTGCATCAAGTAAAAAACCAAACTTGTCTTGTTGCTCTTGCTCGTTAATACCTAAAATTCTAAATGCAGTTTCTTGCATATCTGCATTATGAATACGTACCGAACCGCCACCCACTTCGTAGCCGTTTAATACCATATCGTAGGCATCTGAAATAGCAGCTGCTGGGTTTGCTTCAAGCTCACTGGCGTTAATGTCTTTTGGTGCAGTGAATGGATGATGTACAGCATGTAATGTGCCCTCGTCATCTTCTTCAAACATTGGGAAGTCTACAACCCAAAGTGGTGCCCAGCTATTAAGGTTAGTGATTTCTAAATCAACACCAATCTTAACGCGCAGTGCGCCCATTGCTTCATTTACTGTGTTGCGCTTATCGGCACCAAATAAAATGATATCGCCAGACTGTGCATTAGTACGCGCAAGTAATTTAGTAATTACGTCTTCGCTTAAAAACTTAGCCACTGGCGATTGAACACCTTCAGCGCCTGCAGTGTGGTCGTTTACTTTCATCCACGCCATGCCTTTAGCGCCGTAAATACCAATAAACTTAGTGTAATCGTCAAGCTGTTTACGAGAAAGCTTAGCGCCACCCGGTACAGTTAACACAGCAACGCGACCTTTTTCGTCGTTAGCCGGACCTGAGAAAACATTAAACTCTACGTCTTTAACTAAATCTGCAACATCAACCAATTTCATTGGGTTACGTAAATCTGGCTTATCAGAACCGTAAAGGCTCATTGCCTCGCTGTAAGGCATGATTGGAAAATCGCCTAAATCAACGTTTAATAATGTTTGCCACATTTCGCGGATCATTTTTTCAGTCATACCACGTACTTGATCAGAGCTCATGAAAGAGGTTTCTATATCTATTTGGGTAAATTCTGGTTGGCGATCGGCGCGTAAATCTTCATCACGGAAACATTTAACAATTTGGTAGTAACGGTCAAAACCAGACATCATCAACAATTGCTTAAACAACTGTGGAGACTGTGGTAAAGCGTAAAAACTACCTTTGTGAACGCGGCTTGGTACTAAATAATCGCGCGCACCTTCTGGCGTTGCTTTAGTAAGTACAGGTGTTTCGATGTCTAAAAAGCCGTTTTCATCTAAAAAGCGACGAACAAAGCTGCTTGCTTTAGCGCGTAATTTAATACGGTCACTCATTTCTAGACGACGTAGGTCTAGGTAGCGATATTTTAAACGACGCTCTTCTGAGTTTACTTGGTTAAAATCAAGCGGTAATGGCTCAGAGCGGTTAATAATATTAAGCTCTTTACCTAAAATTTCGATCTCCCCTGTTGCCATGTCTTTATTTACTTGGCTGTCTGGGCGTGCGCGAACAATACCTTTTAACTGAACACAAAATTCTTGGCGAAGTGTGTTAGCTGAACTCATTAACTCTTCAATGTCAGAGTCGAATACAACTTGTACTAAACCTTCTCTATCGCGTAAATCGACAAAGATAAGTCCACCAAGGTCACGTCGTTTGTTGATCCAGCCACATAGTTCAACTTCTTGATCTACGTGAGTTTTATTTAGCTGTCCGCAATATATAGAGCGCATAGTTTTCCTGTCAGATAAAAGGCTTAAACGGCTAAACTTATTTGTTTTAAGGCGTGTGATTTAAAAAACAGGTCACCACAATGCAAATAAAGCCGCTAGCAATCTAAAAATAATCAAATTAAGCCATGCATTATACTCAACTAACATTAAGATGCTAGGGCGTGTGCCGCTTTTGCCCTTGAATTTACAGCAGCTCGTTTTGTTATTTGCTACACTATCGCCACTTTATAATAAGGCGCTAGTTTGTATGTTATATATTGGATGCCCGCAGTGGTCGAGTAATGCATGGAAAGGCAATTTATTTTCAAGCCAATGTAAAAACGCCGATATGCTTAGCCAATACGCCCAACACTTTAACTCTGTTGAAGGCAATACCAGCTTTTACGCTGACCCTTCGCCAAGCACCGTATTGCGCTGGGCAAACAGCGTACCTGACGATTTTAAATTTACTTTTAAGTTTAATCGTCGCTTTAGCCACGAGCTGCACCTAACTAATGTTCAAACCGAGCTTACTGATTGGCTTAAATTGTTCTCCCCTATTTTAGAAAAAACTGGGCAAGTCATGCTGCAATTACCCAAAGCATTTGGCCCTGGTGACTTACCCAAACTCGCACAATTTATTAGCCTATTACCAAAAGAGGTTAATTACGGTGTAGAGGTACGTCATACTGCGTTTTTTCAAAAGGGCGAAGCCGAAATAGCGCTTAATCAGTTATTAATGGCAAACAACATAAATCGCATATCGATGGATACTCGCGCCCTATTTGCGGTAAAACCAACAACCGAAGCGCTAATTGATGTACAGCAAAAAAAGCCGCATTTACCCGTGCATGCCATTGCTACAAGCACGCAACCCATGGCGCGCTTTGTTATTGCCGATTTACAAAACGACTATAAGCCTTTTTATAAACCGTGGCTGAGTAAAGTAAAACAATGGCTTGATGAAGGAAAAACGCCTTATGTGTTTTTTCATACGGCAAATAACCGAGAAGCGCCATTATTAGCAAGGCAGTTTTGTAAGGACCTTGGTTATAATCACAAAGCATTAACCCCATTTACTGGCGAAAAAGAAGCCCACCAGCAAGCACTTTTTTAAAAGTAAAACGACAGAGAATTAATAATGAGTGAATACGCACGTTACTTTACCGGCTATCCAGCTAACATTGTTGAGCAAGTATTAAACCTTAT
This sequence comes from Pseudoalteromonas sp. SWXJ133, assembly GCF_015864365.1. Lineage (NCBI taxonomy): Bacteria > Pseudomonadati > Pseudomonadota > Gammaproteobacteria > Alteromonadales > Pseudoalteromonadaceae > Pseudoalteromonas > Pseudoalteromonas sp. SWXJ133. The sequence continues at coordinate 145,297 of NZ_JADYXJ010000008.1, read as the reverse complement.
AAATAACAAAAAGGTATGTGACTACTTACTTAAAAAGTACCCGCAATCACATACAATTACTAGCGATAAACTACTTTATAGCTATGCAACCGAGCTTAAAAAACAATATTTAAAAAATGCGCCACCATTTGGGCGCGCTGCTTTTAAAAAGCAAGGCGATATGGTCACCAACGCACTTGGTACACATACGTATCGAATGCAAGGTAAAACCCGTAAGCACGATTTAGCGATTAACAGCGATTTGCTGCGCGCCCCCGAGCCACTACTAAAAGCATTAGTAGTACACGAACTCGCCCACTTTAGAGAAAAAGACCATAACAAAGGCTTTTATCAACTTTGCTGCCATATGGAACCGAGTTACCACCAGCTAGAGTTAGATTTAAGAATTTTTTGTGTGGTAGTCGCAATGGGAGAAAATCCTTATTTAAAATAAGGATTTTAGCGTTATTTAACTGAGTGAAAATAACGCCATACTTAAGTTAATATTTCCTTTCATAACCAAGCGCCCATATCCAATCTCTTCTCTTATCCAAGTAAGCAGCTCACAACTTAACTCCTTTCGCTTAATAAAAACAAAAAAGTTTAAAACTACATAATTGCCCTACATTTGAGAACTACACTCTTAATAGCTAATTCTTTCTATGTACTCTTAATCTTTCGAGTTTTAAATGATGAAAAATACCTATGCCTTTTTACTCAGTGCACTGTGCTGTGTAACCTTAAGTGCCTGCAACGAGCAAAACAGCCAATCACTTGAACAATCAAACCTCAATGATTTTACTCTAACCAGCTCAAAAGTAAGTGATGGCGGTAATTTGCCTATTACTTATACATGCGATGGGCAAAGCATTAGCCCCCCACTTAACTGGAGCGGTGCACCTAAGGCAGCCAAATATTATGCGTTAATTATGGATCATAAAGCGCCAGAGGGAATGCATTGGTATTGGACCATGTACAATATTGCCGCCGATAAAACACAAATTAAAGCGGGCGAAACTCTCGGTGAAGTGGGCTCTAATAGCGTAAACGATTTAAACCAATACGCGCCGCCTTGCTCTAAAGGTCCAGGTGAAAAAAGCTATGCTTATACTGTGTACGCGCTATCTGCACCGGTTACCTTTAATAGCGATACAAAGGTAGATCGCTCAGCATTACTCGCTGCTGTAAAAGATATTACGCTCGATACTGCAAGTATGACGGTTAAATACTCGCGAAGCGCCAGTAGCGCCGAGCACAAACCGGATTCAAAACCAAAGCCAAATGAGCAACCAAAGCCTGATAAATCATATTTAACCGCTAACGTAAAATCACCTCGTTGCGATGCTATTACACAATCAGTGAGTAATGCAGGGTTTGATAAAAGCGTATCTGTTACGTGCGATGAACAATATGCTTATATTGCCTCATCTACTTATCCTGATCATGAAGTAATGACTGGTATTACAGGTACTAACGAGCAAATACCCGTTCCAGCTAAAGACTACGCCGCACCTATAAAGCTAAACCCGAAAAAAGCAAAAACAATAACAACAATTGATGCAGCCGTAGGTGTTGCCGTTAATGGCGTACCAATATACGACTATTCTTCGCAAGGTGAGTTGGACGTAAATAGCTACGATGAAAAACACGACACGTTAGCACTCGGACAGTTAGATATATGTGGCGGACACACAGGACGAGGTGATGACTACCATTATCATGTATCGCCAACGTGTATGATTGACACAATGAAAAACCAATCAAGCGATGCCATTATTGGTTGGGCTTACGATGGTTACCCGCTGTATGGCAGTAAAAACCCTGACGGCAGTGCAATTGCCAAAGGTGACCTTGATGTATGTAACGGACAAATCGATGACACATTTGGCTATCGCTACCAAACATCAGCTACGCCGCCGTATATTATTCAGTGCTTAGTAGGTGAAGTAGATACCGCAAAATTACCAAGAGTGTCACCACTTAGTGGCGATACTCAAGGTATAAGAGCCGATCTGCGCCCGCCACAAGGAGGCGTTGAAAACTTAACGCACACGATCTCTGAAAACGGCAGCCGTACAATGAGCTACTCATACAAAGGCGAAAGCTACTTTACTACCTACAGCCCTGCATCACAGGGAAAAGACTGCTATAGCTTTAAACAAAAAACTATCAGTAATGGTGGCAAGGTTCAAACCGGTACATTTTGTAGAGGCCCGCAACCAAATCACCTTACTCCAACAGTCACTAAGCAAAATACAAATCCTGCCATTACAGGCAAGCATAACTTAAAGCTAGAAGCATGGGCTGATAACTGGTTTACAGCCTACATAGGCGAGCAGTTACTTGTTGAAGATTCTGTGCCTATAACCACAGAGCGTTCATTTAATGCCGAAAGCATTACGTTTTCTGCAAACTACCCTATTGAGCTTAATTTAATAATTAAAGACTTTAAGCAAAACGACACTGGGCTTGAATACATCGGTGCTAAAAATCAGCAAATGGGTGATGGCGGTTTTATTATGCAACTTACCGACACCGATACAAATAAAGTAGTTGCCGTAAGCGATCAAAGCTTTAAATGCGAAATACTTCACAAAGCGCCGCTTAACAAATTATGCGAAAGCGAATCAAATCCTGTCGCGGGCGAAGGCGTTTGTACGTTTATGTCAAAAGAAGCGCCAACTAACTGGCTGCAAAGTAACTTTGATAACACAAACTGGGCTAATGCAGTAGAGCACAACTTTGCCGATGTAGGACCAAAAGATGGTTACGACGATATTAACTGGGATGAAAACGCAAAATTCATATGGGGCGAAGACTTAGAAACCGACAACACCCTTATTTGTAAAGCAACTATTGAGCAACCTCAATAAAAAAAAAGGTCAACCGCCTCAATAAAAGGTAGTAATTATGTATTTTTTAAAAAAATTAAAATGGCTAATGCTAGCGTGTATTTTAACAAGTATGAGCGCTCAATTGAGCGCCCATGTATTAAAAAACACAACAGCCCAAGTGATTTTAAGAGACGGGCAAGTTGAGGTTAAAGTATTAACTAATGCTGAGCATTTAATTTCAGCGCTGCAAAGCGAGCAAGCATGGCTTATGGGCGATATTGATAAGCTTATGCCTACAAACTTAAGTACAGAGCAACAAGAAGAGTTTGTAAAAAATGCACTTAAACAAAAAACGAGCTTACGTGTAAATCAGCAAGTTATCGTGTTTGAACGCGTCGCTTTTACCACCAGCAACAACAACGAAGCGCACGACCTAGAAATTGTTTTTCAAGCGAAGCACACATTTACAACAGTAGATGAGCTTGCCATATCGTTCCCTAAAAGTTTAGGCGCAGTACACGCAAGCTTTGTAAAGCCACAATATAAGTTACTGGGTGCTGGCGATACCGCAAAAATAAAGTTCTAGTCCAAATATCAACATACCTAAAAAGCTTACTTAAAAAGGATTTTAGTAAGCAACTCCCTAAATACGCTAATTGTAGGCACATAATCAATATGCAATACTGCTTGGTACGTTAACGTCATGATCTTTACTATTTGCCAATCAGTGAAATTAATACATAAATTTTTTTTAGCTTTTTTTATCACTAATATCGCCCTTGTTGGGCTTATGTTTGTGTTTATATACATGACCTTTTCGTCAGGTTTTAACGACTTTGTTGAACAAGAAGAAACAAAGCATGTCGCAATGGTTAAGCAGCAACTTATTGAGCTTTATAGCGAATTAGGCAGTTGGCAACCCATTACGCAAAACACGCAATTATGGCGCTCTATTGTGGAGCCGCAAAAAAAGCCAGGCGAACCTAAAACTAATAAACACACAAGCACCCCACCCAAACCAAATAGCAGTAAAGCAACGCCCTCTTTATTGTGGGTACACTTACCTGCGGGTTCCCTTAAAACAGGGCAACGTATAAGTTTATATGATCAAAATAAAAAAGTTGTTGTTGGTAGAACTAATTTAAATGATAACCCACATATAGAGCCTATTTTATTAAACAATAACGTTATAGGCTGGATAGGTTTAGTACCTTCAAAACTTGTGCAAAGTAGCCCAGCAAAAGCATTTTTAGCAGCGCAATTTCATAACTATTTTATGATCACGTTACTCGTTATTGTGCTCGCATTTATTATGGCTATTGTGTTATCTCGCCATTTAATAAAACCAATAAAGCAAATAGTAACTGGCACCGATGAGTTAACAAACGGAAATTTTGCCAGCAGAATAACCTCCTCTAGTAAAGATGAGCTAGGTACCCTATCCAACAACTTTAATGCCTTAGCCCACACGCTTGAGCAAAACCAACAAATGCGGTTTCAATGGGTGTCAGACACATCCCACGAATTAAGAACCCCACTTACCGTACTACGCTCGCATTTACTAGCCGTACAAGATGGCGTATTTACAGCCGACACAAAGCGCATTAATTTACTCATAAACCAAGTAGATAATTTAAGTCACATTGTTGACGACCTAGCTCAACTAGCACAAACAGATAGCGTTAATTTAACCTATAGCAATGCACGCATTGATTTAATAAACATTTTTGAGCAATCAATTGAAAACTACACCGCTCGCTTTAAAGAGCGTGAATTAAATGTAGATAGCAAAAGCTTAGCCAAAGCCGGTAAATGTATAATAAATGGCGATAAAGAACGCCTTGTACAATTATTTTCAAACCTGTTAGAAAATACCTGCAGATACACGCATAAAGGCGGACAAGTAATAATACTTGCCAACAAAACACACAATAATATTGAGCTTATTTTACAAGACTCAGCACCAAGTGTTTTACCAAACGACTTACAAAAATTGTTTGAGCGTTTTTATCGCGTTGAAAAGTCTCGAAGCCGAGAGCACGGCGGCTCGGGCTTAGGGCTTGCACTTTGCAAACAAATAGTAGAGGCACATGGTGGTCAAATATCGTTGCACAACTCACCACTTGGTGGGCTAAAAGTTAAAATAACGCTGACACTTTTAGGTTGAAATAATGACATCACAAAAAATACTTGTTATTGAAGACGAAGAAAATATTGCAGAGGTACTTATTGCCTATGCTAAGCAACAAAATTACGAAACTGAGCACTTTAATAGTGGCAAAGGTGTAGTTAGTTTTGTAAAACAAAACGCTGTAGATTTAATACTTCTTGATTTAATGCTGCCAGATGTTGATGGCATAGAGCTATGTAAGCAAATTAGAGCCTTTTCAAACGTGCCTATTATTATGCTTACCGCAAAAAGTGAGGAAATAGACCGCTTACAGGGTTTAGAGATCGGCGCCGATGACTACATATGCAAACCCTTCAGCCCTAAAGAAGTTATAGCACGCATAAAAGCCGTACTAAGAAGAACCAGCCAGCCTAAAGCCAACATCATCAATCATAATAATTTTCAATTACACAAAGACGATTACGAAGCACGCCTAAACGGCAAAAGTATTGGCTTTACCGCCGTCGAGTTTAAAATATTTTTATTATTTATAAGCCACGTAGGTCGTGTTTTTACCCGCGAAGATATTATTAATAACGTATACAGCGACACAACCGACATCTCCGATCGCAACATAGATACACACATTAAAAATATACGAAAAAAGATTAACGACATTCAAGCAGGGCTAAACCCAATAGCTGCGGTTTATAGTGTGGGTTATAAATTTAAAGAGTAGGTTTACTTATTCAAATAAAGCTAACATGACGAAAAAGCGCGATATCAGTCGCGCTTTTATTTTAATCACTAATCTGATCACTAACAGCTAAAGATTAATAGCTGAGCAGTCGTTGGGTTTCGTTTCACTCAACCAAACCTACGTAAATAGACTTAAAGCCCTAAGCCTGCCATGAAATCATCATCGGCATCGTCTTGCTCTACTGCTGTAGATGCTTTTTCTTTGTCCGCTTTTTTACGTGCTTCGTTTTCAATTATGTCGTCTGGGTCTAGTGCTTCTGCAATATCAAAGTCGTGTAATTTAATAAACTCTGTTTTATCCATCGCTAATTCCAAGTAAAAGATATTTTGCTTACTTGTAGTGAATGTTACGCGACGGGCTTGCGGGCGATCCATGGTGGTATCTACCGATATTTGCACTTGCTTGTTTATTGCCATCATTTTTGGCTGGTTTTGCGTAATTGAAGTATGTAACTGCTCGCGCACTTTAGACGTAAAGTCGCCAACAATTTGATTCATCAACTCGCCTAGTACGTTTGATACGTCGTCTGATAAATGGCTATGCGCTATTTCATCTTCTGGCATTCCCATGTTACGCATGTAATCGCCATAAATTTCCATCGCCGCTTGCGAAGTAAAGTTGGTAATTACAAGCCCTGTAAAACCGCCGTCAAATAAAACAAAGCAGCCAATATCTGGTCGCATACATGTACGTGTTATTTTTTGCACCATGGCTGAGTAGCTAATACCATTACCGCTGGCTGAAGTGAGTACGCCTGTCACTGAATGACAAAGGGTTGCTAATATATCGTCTGTGCTGATGACCTTACTTTTGCTCATTTAATCTTCTCTTTTATACTTATTATTCATAATTCTAGTCAAGCTACTGAATTTATCGCTGACTATCCAGTATAAAATGTTAAAATAGCGCCATTATTTACAAAGAGACTGCCTTCGTGACCATAAAAGACAGTATTTATGCCTCTGAGCAACAAGTAAAAGATTTTAGCTTTGACCAAAATGTAGTCGAAGTTTTTCCAGATATGATTCAGCGCTCGGTACCGGGCTACGCAACTATTGTAAGTACAATGGGTAAGCTTGCGGGTGAGTATGCACAAAGTAACTCAAATCTTTATGATTTAGGCTGTTCACTGGGTGCAGTAACGCTTAGCATGCGACGAAATATTCGCACCGATAACTGCCATATAATAGCGGTAGATAACTCTCAAGCTATGGTTGAGCGTTGTAAGGTACATTTACAAGGTTTTAAATCAGATGTGCCTGTTACTGTTACTTTGGGCGATATTAACGAGCTTGAGATTCAAAACGCCTCAGTAGTAGCAATGAACTTTACGTTGCAGTTTATTCCACATGCGCAGCGCCAAGCTGTGCTTGAGAAAATATACGCTAATCTTAAACCTGGTGGCGTGCTACTACTTAGCGAAAAAATTAAAGCTGAAAACGAGCAATGCGACAATTTATTGATTGATTTGCACCACGACTTTAAACGACACAATGGTTACTCTGAGCTTGAAATAAGCCAAAAGCGTACCGCCATCGAAAACGTTATGCGCCCAGATACACTAAGCGCTCACTTTACTCGCTTACAAGATATTGGTTTTAGCCAAACTCAAGTGTGGTATCAATGTTTTAATTTTTGCTCAATGGTAGCAATTAAATAAAGAGAGTCATCCATGTCTCAATGGTTTAATCAATTTTACGCATCTATTGCACAAAGCCCACTTAGTCACTGGCTAGAAACCTTGCCTGCACAATTAAAACATTGGCAAAACGAGGCTAGCCACGGTGATTTACCTAAATGGCAAAAAGTACTTAAAAACTTACCAGAGGTGGCAACTTCGCACGTTGATATTTCTACTAAGGTAGAAATTGGCGCCCCAGGGGAGATGAGTGATGGCGAGCAAAAGCAAGCCATGCATTTATTAAAACGCATGATGCCATGGCGCAAAGGCCCATTTAGTGTGCACGGAATTGAAATAGACACAGAGTGGCGCAGTGATTGGAAGTGGGACCGCCTGCTTCCTCATATTGTGCCATTAAAAGGCCGCACCGTTTTAGATATTGGTTGTGGCTCAGGTTATCATTTATGGCGTATGCGCGGTGAAGGCGCAGAGTTTGTAGTGGGTATTGATCCGTCTGATTTATTTTTATGTCAGTTTCAAGCAATTAAACACTACAATCCAGACGAAAACGTTCATTTACTGCCACTAGGCGTTGAAGCATTACCTGAGCTTAAAGCGTTTGATACGGTTTTTTCGATGGGCGTACTTTATCATCGTCGCTCACCTATCGACTTTTTAGCACAGTTAAAAGCGCAGCTTCGCCCAGGCGGCGAACTCGTACTTGAAACGCTAGTAATTGAAGGTGATGAAAACACAGTCTTAGTCCCTACCGACCGCTACGCTAAAATGCGCAACGTTTGGTTTATTCCAAGTACTGCAGCATTAAAACTGTGGATGGAACGCGTTGGCTTTAAAGATGTGCAAATAAAAGATTGCGCTATTACCACGCTTGAAGAGCAACGCAAAACCGATTGGATGGAAAACGAATCGTTAATCGACTTTTTAGATCCAAACGATACAAGTAAAACAATTGAAGGCTACCCCGCTCCACTTCGAGCCATATTAACCGCAAAAGCATAGCTGTTAATTTAACGCCTTTAATACTAAAAAAACGCCTACGGGCGTTTTTTTGTTTATTTAAACAACAGACAGCGGACAAGTGTCCTTGTTAATTATTTCAAAATTACATTTGAGCTAGCCGCGACCTTGCAATTGTTGTAAAATACGCGCGTTTCTAAGCAACCCAAAACAACTATTTTGAGGAAAACCTGTGAGCGAACAAAAACAGTCTCTAAGCTATAAAGACGCGGGCGTAGATATCGACGCTGGTAATGCACTTGTTGAGCGTATTAAAGGCGTAGTTAAAAAAACTCGTCGTCCTGAAGTAATGGGCGGAATTGGTGGTTTTGGCGCACTTTGCGAAATTCCTGAAGGCTACAAGCAACCAGTATTAGTTGCAGGCACAGATGGCGTTGGTACTAAACTACGTTTAGCAATCGACTTAAAAAAACATGATACGGTTGGTATTGATTTAGTTGCAATGTGTGTAAACGACTTAATTGTTCAAGGTGCTGAACCCCTGTTTTTCCTAGATTACTATGCAACTGGTAAACTAGATGTAGACACAGCAGCTGACGTAGTTACAGGTATTGGCAAAGGTTGTGAAATTTCAGGTTGTGCCCTAATTGGTGGCGAAACAGCTGAAATGCCAGGTATGTATGATGGTGAAGACTACGACATGGCAGGCTTTTGTACAGGCGTTGTAGAAAAATCTAAAATTATTGATGGCACAAAAGTAGCAGCAGGCGATCAGCTTATTGCACTTGCTTCAAGTGGTCCTCATTCAAATGGCTTCTCTTTAATTCGTAAAGTACTTGAAGTGTCAAAAGCTGATACCAGCGCTGACTTTGAAGGTAAAACTTTAGGCGAAACTTTACTTGAGCCTACTCGTATTTACGTAAAACCTTTACTTGAGTTATTCAAAAACGTTGACGTACATGCCCTTTCGCATATTACTGGCGGCGGTTTTTGGGAAAACATTCCACGTGTATTACCCGCTTCAGCAAAAGCTGTAGTTAAAGGTGATAGCTGGCAGTGGCCACCTATTTTTAACTGGCTACAAGAAAACGGCAATATTACTACACACGAAATGTACCGTACATTTAACTGTGGTGTAGGTATGGTTTTAGTAGTTCCTGCAGACAAACTTGAGCAAAGCTTAACAATGCTAAAAGACTTGGGCGAAAATGCATGGCACCTTGGTGAAATTCAAGATGCAGCAGCTGGCGAAGAGCAAGTTGAAATTGTAGGTGGTGCTAAGTAATGGCACCGACTCGTCTGGTAGTTTTAATCTCAGGTAGTGGCTCTAATTTACAAGCCATCATAGATGCCTGCGAACGTGGCGAGATAAACGGACATATAGCGGCTGTTATTAGTAACAAAGCAGACGCTTATGGCCTAGAGCGTGCAAAAAAAGCAGGTATTGCTACAAAAGTGCTCAGTCATAAAGATTTTGACTCGCGCGAAGCGTACGATGCGCAATTAATGAACGTTATCGACTCTTTTATGCCAAATCTAGTTGTATTAGCTGGGTTTATGCGTATTCTTACTCCTGGCTTAGTGCAAAAATATGTTGGAAAAATGTTGAACATTCATCCATCTTTGTTGCCTAAGTATCAGGGGCTGAATACCCACCAAAGAGCAATTGATGCAAAAGACGATGTTCATGGCGTAAGTGTTCACTTTGTTACTGAAGAATTAGACGGCGGTCCCGTTATTCTTCAGGCGCAAATACCTGTACTCAAGGATGATACAGCAGAAACATTAGCAAAACGCGTGCATGAGCAAGAGCATATAATTTATCCTTTGGTGGTCAAGTGGTTCAGTGAACACAGACTTACTATGGAAGCAGATTATGCAGTTCTTGACAAAAAACAACTTCCTGCACACGGCGCGCACTACTCACAATAAAAAAATAAGTGCCCTGTTGTTATGTGCGGGCGCTTTACTTCCAACTAGCCTAATTGCAGGCGAATTGACCCAATATCAAGCTAACTACGATATTTTACGCAAAGGTAAAAATCATGGTGAGGCTGTTCGTGAGCTCAAAAAAATGGGCGACGATACTTATGAACTAACATACCACAGCAATATTGAGTGGATGATTTTCTCTGACTCTCGTGAAGAAACATCAAAGTTTACCTTTAAAGATGGCAAGGTTACCCCGCATCATTACAATATGATCCGCACCGGTACAGGCCCAGATAAAGATTATAAAATTGATTTTGATACAACAAACAAAGTAGTGACCAGCAGCGCTAGCGAATACCCACTTAAATGCGAATGGACTGATGAATTTCAGGATGCTATTTCATACCAAGTGCAAGTGCGCGAAGGATTGAAAAAAGGCGAAACGAGCTTTTCATTCCCGCTTATAGACAAAAAAGGTAACCGCCGCGACTACAACTTTGAAGTTGTTGAAAAAGAGATGATCTCCCTACCTATCGGTAATGTAGAAGCCATTAAAGTTAAACGTTTATACGATAACGATAAACGCCAAGCAATTGCATGGTTTGCGCCAGAAATGGATTACATGCTGGTACGTATGTGGAAAGGCGAAAAAGGTATGGAGCAGTTTGAAGTTCAAATGAATTCATTTACTGTTACTGCACCTACAGCTGTTGCGCCTGCAACAGCACAACAACCTCAAGAAGCTAACTAAATTTAATTAAACCAAAGTTAATATTTAAAATAGGTGGGCTAAATCAGCTCACCCATTTTAAACAATGCAAATTCCCCCGGCTCCATTTTTTGCCAACGCTCATCATTCGTCAAAGGCCTTGTTGTTATTACCGTCACTACATCGTTTGGTGTGGTTTCTTTTTGAAAATCAACCACCATATCCGCATCAATAAGCGTTGCTTTACCAAATGGCGCACGGCGCGTTATGTAATGTAAGTTATTAGTGCAATACGCTAAAACAAACACCCCGTCGGTCAATAACATATTAAACACCCCTTTTTCACGAAGGGTATGCGAAAGCTTAGCGGCGTATCTAAAAACCGACGCCATATTACTTGGACGCTTTGGGTATTTTTCACGAATTTTATCAAGTAACCAACAAAAAGCGAGTTCGCTATCGGTGTTACCTACTGGGCGATAGTACTGCGGTTTTAAATCATGATAATTAGATAGCTGCCCGTTATGAGCGTAAGTAAGCTCGCGCCCCCATAACTCTCGCGTAAAAGGATGAGTATTTTCAAGGCATACTCTCCCGCGGTTACCTTGGCGAATATGGCTAATAACCGAGACACTTTTAATGGGGTATGCTTTGACGAGCTTTGCAATTTCAGATTGATAACTCGGCTGCGGATCTTTAAAGGTTCTACAGCCTTTACCTTCGTAAAATGTAATACCCCAACCATCTTTATGTGGTCCCGTGTTTCCGCCACGCTCTAAAAGGCCTGAAAAACTAAAACAAATATCGGTAGGCACATTGGCTGACATGCCAAGTAATTCACACATTAATAAAATAACCCTTAAAAACCATACATTAAAATAAATAGCGTTATATTTGTGTATTAAGCGTACACTAATTTGCAGCCCGCTATAACGGCTATACTTACTTAAAAAGTGTCATTTTGCTATTAGATTTATTTATTTTTACGTTAACACTACTTACGGTTAATGCTTTGACTATACGATAGTTATTGTGCGTTCCTCTGTCGGGTAATTAAATATCGTATTTAAGTTACTTTCTACTACAATTTAACATCGTTATGTACTTGAAAATTACTGTTACTAGCGCTACTCTAAGTGAGGTGGTCTGACCTCTATTAAGGAATAAAAATGACACTCATATTTACACTGGTTCTAATCGCGTTGCTTTGCACTGCGGTTTACCACAGAGCAAGTTGGAACACAGCACTTGGTGTTTCGGCTATAACTTTATTAATTGGTACCTTTGCAGGTGCTTTTGGTTTAATTAGCTGGTTGATCTTTTTGATCATCGCGGTTCCTCTTTCTGTTACTGGCCTTCGTCAGCAATATATCATCAAGCCTATTTTTGCTACGTTTAAAAAAGTAACGCCAAGCATGTCTGATACTGAAAAATCAGCTATTGATGCCGGTACAACGTGGTGGGAAGCTGACTTATTTTGCGGTAACCCAGATTGGAAAAAACTTCATCAATACCCAGTTCCTAAACTTACTATTGAAGAGCAAGCCTTTGTTGATGGCCCTGTTGAAGTAGTATGTAGCATGTTGGACGATTGGGAAGCAACGCACGAACTAACCGACCTTCCTCAAGATGTATGGCAATATCTAAAAGATAATAAATTCTTTGCCATGATCATCAAAAAAGAATACGGCGGTTTAGAATTTTCTGCATTTGCACAGTCATGTGTACTTCAAAAACTAACAAGTAAATCAACATTACTTTCGTCAATTGTTGGTGTACCGAACTCTTTAGGCCCAGGTGAATTATTACAACACTATGGTACAAAAGAGCAAAAAGATCATTATTTACCGCGCCTAGCGAGCGGTCAAGAAATTCCATGTTTTGCATTAACTTCGCCAGAAGCGGGTTCTGATGCAAGCTCAATTCCAGACTACGGTGTGGTATGTAAAGGGCAATGGAATGGTGAAGAGGTTGTGGGTGTTAGTTTAACGTGGAATAAGCGTTACATTACACTTGCCCCAGTGGCTACCGTACTTGGTCTTGCGTTTAAATTACAAGATCCAGACGGCCTAATTGGCGACAATAAAGAGCCAGGCATTACATGTGCACTTATTCCAACGGATACTCCTGGAGTAGAAATTGGTCGTAGACACTTCCCGCTTAACGTACCATTTCAAAATGGTCCTACTCGCGGTAAAGACATTTTCGTACCACTTGATTATATTATTGGTGGTCCAGATATGGCTGGTCAAGGCTGGCGCATGTTGGTTGAATGTTTATCGGTTGGTCGTGCAATTACATTGCCGTCAAACTCTGCCGGTGGCATTAAAATGATTGCTATTGCGACAGGTGCTTATAGCCGCATTCGTCGTCAGTTCCGTTTACCTATAGGTAAAATGGAAGGTGTTGAAGAGTCACTAGCTAAATTAGCTGGTTACGCTTACAGCTCTGATGCTGCGGTTAGCATGTCTACGGGTGCTGTTGATTTAGGCGAAAAACCATCGGTTGTTTCTGCCATTATTAAATACCACCTGACAGAGCAAATGCGTGATGCAACTATTCATGCAATGGATGTACTTGGCGGTAAGGGCATCATGCTTGGGCCAAATAACTATTTAGGTCGTGGCTATCAAGGTGCACCTATTGCCATTACCGTTGAAGGTGCAAACATCTTGACCCGTAATATGATTATTTATGGTCAAGGTGCAATTCGCTGTCATCCATTTGTACTTACCGAACTAGGTGCGTGCGAAATTGAAGACCGCGAAGAAGCGCTTAACGTATTTGATAAAGCGCTAATGGGTCACATTGGTTTTACTATGTCGAACCTTGTACGTACTAAATGGCTTGCACTTACCGGCGCTCGTTTTACAAGTGTGCCGTACAACGACGAAACTGCTGAATTTTACCGTATAGCGTCACGCTTTAGTGCATCACTTGCACTTATGTCAGACATTAGCATGGCAGTATTTGGTGGTTCACTAAAACGTAAAGAACGTATTTCAGCACGTTTAGGTGACTTACTTAGTTACTTATACTTAGTGTCTGCAACGCTTAAGCGTTACAACGATGAAGGCCGTAAAAAAGAAGATTTTGCTCTAGTAAAATGGAGTTGCCAAGATCACCTTTACCATTGCCAACGTGCACTTGCTGATTTAATTAATAACATGCCTTCGGCTCCACTACGTGCCGTGTTAAAAGTATTGTTATTCCCGTTTGGTCGCCCGGTTCGTAAACCAACTGACCAACTTGAGCATAAACTTGCGCAACTACTACAAGTACCTAGCGAAACGCGTAACCGTTTAGCAAGCTATGTATACTTAACAAATGAGCCGCTTAACCTTGTAGGTCGTCAAGAGCAAACGCTTAAAGACGTACTTGCTGTTGAGCCATTATTTGACCGTGTATGCAAAGAGAAAGGTCTTAAACTGCCATTCTTCCAGCTTGATAAAGTAGCGCAAATGGGGCTTGAAGCAGGCATATTAAGCCAAGCAGAGGCTGATAAACTAGCTGCTGTTGAGCAATCTCGTTTAGATGTTATTAACGTTGATGACTTTGACCCTGCTGACTTACTTGCAGGTAAAGCCGCGCGTAATAGCGTTAAAAAAGAAGCTGATGCTGCTTAATTAACTAAGTAAGCATTTGAATACTAAAAGCCAGCGCCTAATGCGCTGGCTTTTTTGTGTAAAATAAATTCTTATATATCAAATCGCACATATCAAGCAATCAAATACTCGACGATAAGTGTAAATTAGCGCTTAGTTATCAATCGCTTCCATGCTAAAACTATGCCTGTATACACTAAAAAACATGCGAGTAATGATGCCAAACCAGCTAATGTTTGCCCTAAAAAACCAAAGTATTCACCGGTATGTAAAAATCGAGATGTTCCCCATGCTTGATCGCCTCGCGTCCAATCCGATTTTTTTAACGTTTTAATTGCATCACCAGTGCGAGTATCTAAAAATAATGAATACGCATATTCTTGGCGATTCCCGATACTGGTATCAATATAAAAACGTGCTTCGTGTTTTTTGTCACCTAATTCTAACCACATTGAATACCAATCAGCAGCACCATTATTAATTGCATGTATTTGAGCTTGTTGAAATAAAGCATCGTAAGGTACTTTATTAGCCGATAAATCTAATACTGGTAGATGCTTTTCACGCTCCGGTACACTTTGTCCAAATGCGCCGTACAGTGCCTTATTTGCCCAATCAAAATGAAACAAAGTAGCCGTTAATGACAAAACGAGTAAAACCGGTAAACACCAAATTCCAAAAACTAAATGCCACTGCCTATTTCGATGATGTGATGATTTGTAACTCTTTGCTAGCAATAAATATCCTTTTAATGCAAAGCGATTAAATCGCTTTGGTAACCACAAATAAGCACCCGATAGTAATAAAAAGATAAAAAATAGATTAGCGTAGCCATTTATATTTTTGCCAATCACTTGTGAAGCGCCATGCAGTAATAAATAACGATGTATATCAGTTACAACGTGAAAAAAGCCAGCCGCTAGCCCCTCTCCTTCACGAATAACATCTCCCGTATAAGGGTGTAATAAATAGCTATGTTTTCCCGCCCAGGCAGGAATAGCAGCCCCTTCTCGATTTACCCAACGAATATAAATATGTGATTGACTCGGATGCGATTCTTGCAAAATATCTACAACAGCATCAGTCGATAGCCGCTGTTGAGCATAGGTGCTTTTTACAGTAAATCGCATTTCATCTAGCTCAACAATCTGTCGTTCATAGGTTAATAAAAAACCCGTGAACGACATACTGAAAATAAATAAACCGGCGATTAAACCTATAATTAAGTGAGCCCAAAAGACCCACTTTTTAAACAATTTTAAGAACATAAAATAAGTTACTTATTCTTAAAACTGATAAGAAATCGATAAGCGAATATCGCGCCCAGATTCGTATGGACCAACAACAGTGTCAAATACTTCACTGTAGTCACCCACACTTGAATGATCGATATATAACTCATTAAATAAGTTAGTAACAGCAACATTAAATAATAATGCATTCGTCACATTCCACTGCCCATATAAATCAACAGTGGTATAGCTTGGTTTATTTAGGGTATATAAAGAATCGGTCCAACCAAGGTCAACAGCTTGATGAAGAGTATCAATATCGAGTGAATCGACTTTAGTTACACTAAAACCAACCTTTGCATCAGTGTTAATGTCGTAATCAACGCCAGCAACCCATGTATTGCCTCTGCTATTACCTAAACCGACAAACTCATAGCCATTAATATCAATTGCATCATAATTTACACTGTACAACCCGTCACGTGGGTCAAGCTCTGTATCAGTAGCTGAAAATCCAATGAAGAAATCAAATGAATTTAAGCGATATGCTAGGTCAAACTCAAATCCTTTAGTCTCTAACGTGCCTATATTGTTATAAACCGAGTTTCCTTCATACCCTTCAAATATCACATCATCTAAAGACGAATTATAAATACTTGCCTTAGCGGATAAATTTTCATTAGTGTATGTTATGGATGCTTCAATATTAGCTACGGTCTCAGGTACTAAACTTTCATCCGCTACTGGAATATCTGAACCGTCATATAAATATCCATCAATGGTAAAGCCATCCCCTATTTGTTTACCACGCGCGGCTTCAGCATACCCAAGCCCTACTGTCCAAGCTTCATTAATGTCATATGCTAAACCGATATTAAAGCTCACTTCATTGTCGTCTAAACTCGATGCACTTTCTGTAATTGCAGTGCCATAATATTCATCTAATAGGATGTCTTGTTTAAACTTATAACTATCAAAACGCACTCCATAACTCAGTAAAAGTTGTGGAGTAATATCACTATAACCTTGTGCATAAACACCCAGTACACTGCCTTGTTCTGAATTTTCTTTTGCACCTGCTGCAGACCCACTCGATACTTCATCATTTCTATAATCAACGCCATAAACAAATTTATGTTCATCAATAATACTTGTATTACGAATATCTAAGCCATATGTGTCAATGTCAGCAAGCCAAGCAAATCGGCCGCCATTAAAAGATGATTCGGTTTTGTATGCTGTCGCCTCTAAATACAATAAGTTATTGTGAGAAAATATATAATTAGCAACGTAAGTCTCTCGCTCTGCTTCACTTGGATACAAAGCATCACCTTCTTGTACCGCCCAGTTAGGGCGTGCTGAAAAATCCCCTTCTTCGTCGCGTTTTTCAATACTTACCGACAAATGATGATTATCTGCTAACTCACCACTGGCTTTAATAAACATCATATCTTGATCGGCGGCCGTACCATAAATAGTATCGCCATCACCATTTTCCATGTTCTCGCGATCCACAGTACTGAAATACCCTAGTACGCCCCATGCATCACTTAATTTACCGTATACACTGGTGCTTAAACGCGTACCGTCATTTGAAAAGTAACTTGCTTTAACACGTCCACCAAATTGTTCACCTTGATTAAGTAAGTCTTGCGCGTCTTTAGTTTTAAAGCGGATAGAGCCGCCAATCGCACCAGGACCACTTGTTGCTTCTCCGGCACCTGCTTGCACATCTATTTGCTGTAATAGGTCAGGATCTATTGTTACACGACCAATATGATGAAATAACGTTGATGTTTGCTGTGCACCATCAACCGTTATATTTAATAAAGAATCTTCAACACCACGAATATAGATCTTTTGTGCAACGCCTACCGAGCCACCCACACTAACAGAAGGTGAATGTCGAAAAATGTCAGCCAGATCACTTGCTTGATATTGTTCTATTTCTTCAGCTGTAATACTCAAATTAGTTGCAGAACCAACTACAGATATTTTTTCAACAGACGCTGTATTTTTAGCAAGTTCTTGCGCGTATATAGGTGAACTAAATGATGCACAAATGGCACTCATTAGGGCTAATTTTTTCAAGGGGGACGTTCCTTCTTAATTGCAAATAAGAAGAATTATCATTTTCTTTTGATTAAAAGTATAGCAACTTTACATTTGTTACATTTAGGATATATACAAAGACGCGTTAGGTGCAATCTACTTTAGTTGCCTAAAAATATGTAAGTAAGGGCGTGAACAGGACGAGAAAGCGTTGCTCAGTTTTTACAAGCACACAATATGAAATGTAATTTATACACCTTTAGGAACCGTTACAGTCATTACTAAACCACCTGCAGTATCATTTTTAGCAAATACTGTCGCAGCAATCGCATGTAATTGCCTTTGTGCTAAAGCAAGCCCTAAACCAAAGCTATCACTGTTGCATGAGCGAGCTGAATCAATCCGGAAAAAAGGTCTAAAAATAGTATTTAAATGCTCTTTAGGTACTCCTGGACCTTGATCTGCAATAATAATTTGATATTCATGTTTATAATCAATGAGGCTAATCCGTACTTTTTTATTAATGGGTGTGTAACGTAGTGCATTTCTAAGTATATTCTCCAGTGCTTGACCTAATGCTCTGTGATTACTGTTTTCAATATGGGCTTGATTAGGTAAGTCAGCAAAAATAAGTTTATCTGGGTACTCAAAACGCCCATCTTCAATGAGAATTTCGAGTAAATCGACTAAATCCAAAGATTCGATGCGCAACTGAGGTGACTCGTTATCTAACCAGGATAAAGTAAGCGTGTCATCCACTAACTTACGGATGTGCTGTGACTCTTTGTGAATACGCTCTAATTTGATTTGCGTGTCTTCTACACCCTTTTCTCTGTGAGAGAGTAAATTGTCAGTTGCTATATCTAAGCGTGTTAAAGGTGTTCTCAACTCGTGAGACAGATCAGTTAGTAATACACGTTGATGCATAATCTGATCACTGATCCGCTCTGCCATTAAATCAAATGTTTCAGCTAACTGGGATAGTTCATCATTGCGTGAGCCCAACTGCTCCCGAACTCTGACACTAAAGTCTCCTTTGCTAAATGCCCTACTTGCTAAGTCGAGTTCTTTAATAGGATGCATAATATGGCGATATAACACAATCGATAAACACACCAATATCAGCATTGGCAATAAAACTTGTAACGACAAACGTGTTAAATTCCAAAGTGATCCTGGGCGCATTCTTTGCGGCAACTGCACAACAAGGCTAGTTGCACCATCTTTAAAAGGTAATTGCATAACGGGTGCATGCTCAAAATACAGATGAATTTTCCAATCAATACTTCGTCCCAAGTTATACCCTGTATACTCATAACGATGAGAGCGATTACCTGCTAACTCAACCACATTGGCTTTAGCAATTACAGCCCAAATACTCTCTTGTTGTTGTAAATCATCAACCCAACGCTCAAGTTCGCTCATATCGCCTTGATCAAATATAACCTCAGCCTTTTTTTGCCAATTAATTAACTCTTCTCGACTTGAGTCACTTAGCATGCTCATATCATTTTCAAAATGATTAACCGCGACATTAATTAAATAAAACATCGCAACAACACCAGTACCAATAATTAAGCACAGCTTCCAAAATAAACGTCGTGTCATTTAATACAGTACCCTTGCCCATGCACAGTGTGTAAACGGCTGCCATCCCAGCCGGCGTTATTTAATTTTTTTCGTATACGACTCATATGCATATCTAAACTACGATCGTACTGACTGAAACGCTTGTTAAGCGCCACTTGATATAAAAAAGGTTTTAACAGTATTTGTTCTTGGTTTTTCATTAAAATTTGCAGCAAGGCAAACTCAATAGGCGTAAAAGCTAATAGCTCACAATGCAGAAAAACCTGCTGGTGTAGGCTATCTATTTCAAGTCCATCAATATTAGCAATGTAAGGGGTATTTGTGTCTTGTTTAAAAACGCGCCTTAGTACTGAATCTACTCGTAGTAATAATTCTTGGCTATTAAACGGTTTTGCTAAGTAATCATCTGCACCAGCTGATAAACCTAAAATGCGCTCTTCTTCAGCATGTTTTGCCGATACAATTATTACAGGGGTGTTATTACAACTACGTAAAATATTAAGCACTGCTAAGCCATCTTTGCCCGGCAACATAACATCTAATAAAATAAGACTAAAACGTTGAGCAACCGCTAAATCAAGCGCTTGATTACCATCAAAACACTGTGTAACAGAGTATCCTTGGTTGGCTAGTAATTCAGTAATTTGATCATTAAGTAATGTATCGTCTTCAACAACTAAAATATCAAAATCAGATTTGTTACGTTGATAGGCCTGTGGTGCAGACATAGAAAGCCATAATTTTTATAGTATTAAAACAAATTAAAGCAAATGGTAATACAAATCAATATCAAAATTAGTGAGTGTGGAGAAAGTTGATTTTTTGAGTGTTTTGAGTGTTTTGAGTGTTTTGAGTGTTTTGAGTGTTTTGAGTGTTTTGAGTGTTTTTCGAGCATAAACTTGTCATTTAGGAAATAACAAGTGGCGGAGTGGACGGGACTCGAACCCGCGACCCCCGGCGTGACAGGCCGGTATTCTAACCAACTGAACTACCACTCCGCAGTGGTATGTGCATGGGGTAATGCACTTACTAATTTTAATCATGATATCAAATGGCGGAGTGGACGGGACTCGAACCCGCGACCCCCGGCGTGACAGGCCGGTATTCTAACCAACTGAACTACCACTCCGCAGAGATATCATTATACTTGTTATTACTTAATTTGTTGGCGGAGTGGACGGGACTCGAACCCGCGACCCCCGGCGTGACAGGCCGGTATTCTAACCAACTGAACTACCACTCCGCAGAGATATCATTATACTTGTTATTACTTAATTTGTTGGCGGAGTGGACGGGACTCGAACCCGCGACCCCCGGCGTGACAGGCCGGTATTCTAACCAACTGAACTACCACTCCAGCATACAAATTTTGTAATATAACATTGTTTAAATAGTTGGCGGAGTGGACGGGACTCGAACCCGCGACCCCCGGCGTGACAGGCCGGTATTCTAACCAACTGAACTACCACTCCAGCGTATATTTAAACTGTTATTTTTTCTTATTGGCGGAGTGGACGGGACTCGAACCCGCGACCCCCGGCGTGACAGGCCGGTATTCTAACCAACTGAACTACCACTCCATAATAAGAATATGTTTTACAACCATACGTTGTGTAAGTGTTGGCGGAGTGGACGGGACTCGAACCCGCGACCCCCGGCGTGACAGGCCGGTATTCTAACCAACTGAACTACCACTCCAGCTAAGTACTTACAAGTTTTCGAAAATGGCGGAGTGGACGGGACTCGAACCCGCGACCCCCGGCGTGACAGGCCGGTATTCTAACCAACTGAACTACCACTCCATATTTCCGGTGCCGTTTAGGTCTCCCTTAACAGCGGCGTGAATAATACGAACCAGCCCCTATTTCGTCAAGGGCTTTTTTGCTTTTTTATAGGTTTTTTAGTCATCTGACATCGAAAGGTTTAAAATTTCACCTGATTTGTCATTTTTTGAGCCATTTTCACCGACTTGATTTTTTTCTTTGTCGGTAACGTCCCCTTTTCTTGTTTTCTTTTTCTTTAAAAAAGGCAGCTTCACTTTAAATTTAATCGGTTTTTTCTGAACAAATATACGAATTAACAACCAACCGAGTAATAAAATGAGCGTATTGCAGCCTACAATTAAACTAATTATTGTAGATGTAGCCATTTTTTCTTCAACAGGCTCACTCTCAATCATTTTATCTGGCGTAATAATCGTTGCAGGATCTATTTCGGGCACAACTTTTATCGGTCGTTCTACCGCAAATTTATAGGTTGGCAGCGTTGCCATAAATTCACGGCCGTTAATATTAGTGCCAAAAACAGATAACTCAACACTATATCTACCCCAGCCATAATTTTTAATTACAAGTTGGCGCGATGCATCTGCTATCGCATTAATTGTAAACATTTGTTCTTCATTATTTGGATAGTAAATTTTACCCTGAATAATGACCGTTTCGGGTTTTACTATTTTGGTATCTATATTAATAGTTAAATGATGATCACTAACATTTTCATCCGCTCGAATAATTGCATAGTTAAAAGGAGGTTCATGAACCACTACTTTATCTTGAACTACTCTACGCTTTAATAATGGTGTAGAAATGTAAAGTCTAGAAGCCCATTCGCCAGCAGGAAAATCCAATGTGAACTCACCAGTAAAAACGCCATCCTTTGGGTGTTCGTCAAATCCACGACCATCGTCTTTAAATTCAGCTACTTTTTGACCTCCTGCGCCAAAATTCGTAAAACTGTCGTTATTAGTACTCACAAAATCTACATTTAGCTTTACAACGTCCCTAAACAAGTTTTCATCAATTGGTTCTCCATCATTGAGTATTTTCCCGGTGATTTTTATTGTCTCTCCTTTAAACAACATAGGTGGAAGAGGCTCTGCAGCAAGAGATACTTCTCCTAATACAACTATTCTGCTGTCGGGTAAAATACTGCCTATTACTTGCCAAGGACCAGGTATAGGCTTTTTAATGGTTATTAAATCGTAATTGAGTTCATCAAACCATTCAATATTTGGGTTATAAGCAGCATCTCTAGTGAAGTACTTACTTCCATCCGGTCTAACTAAAATAACAGAAGATGCTCCTGGTTTTCTAAAGAAGAGCAGCGTTATTTCATCAATGTCGCTATCTATGCGAAAACGATTATCAAGTAATGGTATCTCATTTTGATGTCCATCACGTTTGAGCACTTCTACTTGCTTTACGCCATAAGCATTACTAGTGAATAAACTAGCTGCACATAACGCTGTTACAAAATACATCGTTTTCATTAAATGGCCTCATTCAGCGCGCCATATACATTGGCCGCCTTCTTTATTTACAAGATCTAATCGTGCTTCGTGTGCGCTTTGCTCAGCGTCGCTTGCTCGCAGAACAACTAATGGGGCTCTATCACTATTTAAACGCTTTATATCGCCCTTCTGCTGCTCGCTGCCGTCATCTTTATTTTGATTCAAATTTAGCTTTGTTTGACCACCTGTCATGGCAAGGTAAACATCGGCTAAAATCTCAGAATCCAGTAGCGCGCCGTGAAGTGTTCGTTTGCCGTTATCTACATCGTAACGACGACATAATGCATCAAGATTGTTCTTTTGACCCGGGTGCAAGTCACGCGCCATTTTAAGCGTGTCGAGAACTTGACAAAAAGTATCAGTTTTAGGATAGCCCTGATTAAGTAGCGAGAATTCGTTATCCATGTGGCCAATATCAAACGGTGCATTATGAATAACCAGTTCAGCCCCTTCAATATAGTCGAAAAACTCTTGGGCAATTTGATGAAATAACGGTTTATCACGTAAAAATTCGTTAGTGATACCGTGAACGTCGATTGCTTCTTCTTCGCTTGCTCGTTGTGGGTTTATATAAACGTGAAAGTTATTGCCTGTTAAGCGGCGATTTACTAACTCCACACACCCAATTTCTATAATACGGTGCCCTTGTTTAGGGTCGATGCCGGTGGTTTCTGTATCTAAAACTATTTGTCTACGTGCCATATCGAATTTAGCCTGATTCTGGTATCTTTCTATAATCACTTTATTGTACATAAGATCAAGGTAAAACAGTGCAAAAAACCGTAGAGATTTACACCGATGGCTCATGTTTAGGTAATCCAGGCCCCGGCGGTTATGGTATTTTTATGATTTATAACGGCCACGAAAAAGAAATGAGCCAAGGTTATAAACTCACAACAAATAACCGAATGGAAATGCTCGCGGCTATTGTAGCCCTAGAATCACTCACTCGAGAATGCGAAGTAAACCTAACAACCGATAGCCAATATGTTAAGCAAGGCATTGAATCGTGGATCACTAACTGGAAAAAACGTGGCTGGTTAACATCAGCTAAAAAGCCGGTTAAAAACGTCGACTTATGGAAACGCCTAGATAAAGCCTGTAGCGAGCACAATGTAACTTGGAAATGGGTTAAAGGGCATAGCGGCCATAAGTACAACGAAATAGTTGATGATTTAGCGCGCGATGCCGCTGGCAGTAGAGATTTACTAGAAGATGTAGGCTACCAGCCTTAATTTATTATGAGCTAGTTGTTATACCAATTTTATTAAAAACATGTTCATTCTATCGCATTAAATAACTCACTAACTGCGTTAAAAATTATTCATATAGAACAACTATATGTCACAATTTTAGCCTTGTTAATGTGCTATTTTCTTAGCGCTATAATAGCTCACTTATTTAATGCAATTGGTATTATTTTTTTGCTCGCACGATTTAAAGTGTTGCTTTGACGTTTGTCTAAGCCCTGCCCCTTTTACTGGTGCAAACTGCGGCCTTGCATGCCACTTAGGTTTTATTGGCGTAAGTGGCGCAACTCTTTTTCGTGCCACCAGCATATAAACACTGCCCATCGGTTTTAAATACTGTTTAGCAAAGGTACGCCAAAACTCAAACCTTGATAGCCTATTACCTCTTGCCAGTGATGAATAAATAAAACGTTCGTCACTTACAATTTCAAAACCAAGTAAGTTTAGCCAATCTTTAACCCTCGCAGGGGTAAAAAAGCGCCCCGTCCATGGTAATTTCTGACCACTAAAAGGTAGCATTTGTGCAAGTCCGCACAAACTAAACGGGTTAAATCCCGTAATTACTATATAGCCGCCCGGAATAAGTGTGCGATGTGCTTCTCGTAAAATGTGATGTGGGTCTGAATGATACTCTAAGCAGTGACTTAGTATGCAGGCATCAATACTGTGCTCGTAAAATGGCAGTTCATCTATGTCAGCAACTACCCCAGTGTAAGGCCCAGGTTCTGCAACACACACTTGGTGTTTAATCGTACTTATACTTGTATTTAATTCGCCACTTAAATTACCTAGCTTAAGCATATGATAGCCAAACATACGCGGCAGCCATTGCTCCATTTTGCGTTCAATATCTTTGCGCAAATAATCCCCATGAGGAAACTGTTGCCACGACAGTGGTTTGGGTCCTTCTTGAAAACTAAGGGCTGGTTTCATTTTTTGAGCTCGTTATACTATGCGGTAAGTGTCACTTTATAGAGCAATTTACCATGGTGCAAGTCAAAGCAATTAAAGCCTTTTCTGATAATTACATTTGGTGTTTAACTACCGATAATAGTAACCAAGCATGGGTAGTCGATCCAGGCCAAGCACAGAGCGTATTAGCGTATCTAGCTGAGCACAAACTAACGCTTGGTGGTATTTTAATTACGCATCATCACTACGACCACACTGATGGCGTAGCTGCATTAGTTGACGCCTATCCAAATATATCGGTTTATGGCCCCGCGAATAGTCCATTTAAAGGCGTTACCCACTCACTTACTGATGGTCAAAGCATTAGCGTACTTAATATTAACTTTAATATTTTGGCAACTCCTGGGCACACGCTTGATCATATTTGCTATACAAATGATGAACTTGCTTTTACAGGCGATACATTGTTTAGCGGTGGATGTGGGCGCTTATTTGAAGGCACGCCAAAGCAAATGTGGGAATCGTTTAATAAACTAAGAGAGCTGCCTGCAAGCTGCAGTGTGTATTGCACGCACGAATACACGCAAGCTAATCTTGCCTTTGCCAAAGCGGTTGAACCACGTAACCCAGAACTACTCGCGTACAGTAAAAAAGTAGATGAATTACGCAGTAATAACCAAATCTCCCTACCCACTTCTATTGGACAGGAGCTAAAAATAAATCCATTTATGCGTAGCGATTTGCCAACCATTACAGAGTTAGTGCCAGAAAAATTCATCTCGGTTACAAAAAACAATGAACCTTGGGGAAACTTTGCTAGTCTGAGACAGTTCAAAGACAATTTTTAATGCACAAACTAATACTTTAATATTTATTTTATTAGAATCATTAACTTAAGATATAGTGATGATTCTATTTCTGCGTTTTAAAAAGTCATTAAGTGGCAATGTTAACTCATAACAGGTAGTATTCGCCGAGTTTTTTACCCGATGTATTGGTATTTATGAATAAATCTCCCCTATTAGTAGCCTTGGCGTTAGCGCTAAGTGGTTGTCAAACTGTGACAACTCTAGACTCAGACTCTCAAGTCGCCACGCAAGCAAACCAACAACTCGAAGGCGCAAGTCCTAACGACATTAACAATGCATTGATGGTAAACGCACAATATCAGCAAGTTGACCCTGATGAGCAAGAAGCTCCCGTGTTTGATGATGTATGGGAGCGAATTCGCTACCAACTTTCTATCGAAATACCGCAAAACCGCCCTGTTGTTACTGAACGTAATTATTACGCTCGCCACCAAGCCTATTTAGATCGTATTTCTAAACGTGCAGAACCTTACTTACACTTTATAGTTGAAGAAGTAGAAAAGCGCGAAATGCCAATCGAAATTGCACTACTGCCTATTGTAGAAAGTGCATTTGACCCGTTTGGTTATTCTAATCGCAGCGCATCGGGCATTTGGCAGTTTATGCCTGCAACCGGTGAGCGATTCGATTTAAAACAAAACTGGTGGTACGACGGTCGTCGCGACATAGTGCAGTCGACTCGCGCAGCACTTGACTACTTATCGTATTTACATAAAACACTTGAAGGCGATTGGCTAAATGCAATTGCTGCTTACAACTCAGGTGAAGGGCGCTTGATGCGCGCGATTAAAAAGAATCGTAAAAAGCATTTACCTACCGATTTTTGGTCTCTTGATTTACCTAGCGAAACAACAGCCTACGTACCAAAGTTATTAGCACTTGCCGATTTATTAAAACGCTCAGATGATTTTAACGTTACATGGCAATCAGTAATTAATGCACAAGTGGTTGAAGTGGTTGATGTTGGCTCGCAAATAGATTTAGCGCTTGCTGCTGATATGGCTGATATGACGCTTACTGAGCTATACAGATTAAACCCTGGTTTTAACCGCTGGGCAACTGATCCTAATGGCCCGCATTCTTTATTATTGCCTGTTGATAAAGCAGAGGAATTTAGCCAAAAATTAGCAAACACTGATGTTAAAAACAGATTACGCTGGCAGCGTTATATTGTGGCTCGAGGCGACAGCTTATCGGTAATTGCCAAAAAGTTTACAACAAGCTCAAGTGCAATCCGATCGCTTAATAAACTCAAATCAAATACGATTAAAGTAGGCCAAGAGTTACTAGTCCCGCTTACTGATGGCGCTATAAATAGCGAGCATTTACCAAAGCAGATGCGTTTAGCTGCTAATAAAGCAACTCGCACAAAGCTTTCGCACACAGTTAAAAGTGGCGACACGTTATGGGATATTAGCCGCGAATATGACGTAACTATGGATGAGTTGGCTAAATGGAATAAACTAAAGAAAAACTCTGTATTGCGCCTAAATCAAAAACTAACTGTGTATAAATCAGCTAATAAACCACAAGCAACGGCAAGCACCAACCGTACTATTACATACAAAGTACGCCGAGGTGATTCTCTTGCACGTATTGCGTCTAAGTTTAATCTAAGCGTTAACGAAATTATTAAGTGGAATAATTTAGCCGGTCAAAAATACTTACAACCTGGCCAAAAGCTAAAACTTAAAGTAGATGTCAGAAGTAGTTAGTTTATAAAACTATATTAAAAGTAAAAAGGAGCGCATGCGCTCCTTTTTTAATACTTTAACGTTAAGGATTAAGCAGGTAGTTTTTCTAGCCATACTTTTAACCAAGGCTCGGCTACCGGCCATGGTTCAAAATCTTCACATGCATCTATTTCTAGGCGGTTGCCCACAGGCTTTGCTTGTAAATCGCGAAGTAGCTCGTCAAAGCTTCGCCCTGCGCCACAAAATGTATCGCCGTAACATCTGTCACCCATTGCAATTACACCAAACGGTTTATCGGTAAGCATTGGGAAAGTGCTATTCATTGCAAAGTACAATCCTGCCAAATTACTCGGTACATCACCTTGGCCTGTTGTGGAGGTAACAATTAAAATATGCGATGCATTTTTTATATCATCAAGTGATGCTTCAGTAATTACTGTAGCAGTATGACCCGCTTGCTCAATTGTGGCTGCAACTTCATCGCTTAAACGCTCTGCACCGCCATTAACGCTGCCTACAAAAATACTAATATGTGCCATTAATAATCCTTTTCTTGCTCTGGCCAACCTAGCTGCTTACATATTTCAAGCATGTCTTCACCTAGTGGCGCTTTAATTGTTATTGATTCATTACTATAAGGGTGCACAAAACTAAGCTCTGTTGCAAATAACATTAAGCGTCTTAGTTCAAAATGCTCTCTAAAAAATTGATTATGCTGATTATCACCGTGATTTACATCACCAATAATAGGCAGTGATAAGTGCTTTAAGTGTCTGCGAATTTGATGCTTGCGCCCTGTTTTTGGAAAGCACTCAACTAACGAGTAACGCACTGTTGGATACTTACCTATAGGAATAGGCAATGCAACTTGGTGCAAGCAATTAAACTGGGTTTGCGCTTCTTGCGGTGCTTTGTCTTGATCTGCAAACTTATCGGCTATTTTATCAAGTTCTTCTTTAAGCGGTTTATCTAAAAATACCGACTCTGGTGCAAAGCCGCGCACTAAGGCCACATAGCGCTTAGCAATGGTGCCTTCAATAAATAGCTGGTTCATATCGCGAGCAGCTTCAGAGCTCAGTGCAAACAGCAATACGCCCGACGTAGGTCTATCGAGCCTATGTACTGGAAATACATGTTGCCCTAGCTGGTCGCGCAACATTTGCATAGCAAACTGGGTTTCGTGTTTATCTAAAAACGAGCGATGCACTAATAAACCTGAAGGCTTATTTATAGCCACATAGTTTTCATCTTGATACAAAATAGTCAGCTCGCCATATTCAATAGGCGCTGGACGCTCACTCATTTGGTTCTCCTAAAAAGGTATCAAGGGCTGTTAGTAATTCAATTATTTCATCGCTCCCCGCTTTATTCACAAGTGTCATTTGCGCCATAGGAGCAATAGCAAAGTTACGTGGCAGTGGTTGCTTGTGCGTTATTAATTGCTGTATTTTATTAATAAATACAAATTGTAACCACTGCTCAAACGCCATTGTATCGTGACAAAAAGGAATATTTGAAAGCAGTGCATCAGCGTCTATTGGCTCACTTTGCCAAAGCGCGTGTTTTTGTAAAAGTGCCGTTAGCTGCACTAAATAAGTTTGGGTTTGCTGGTACATAACCACCCTCTTTTATATATGTAATGCAATTATACCCTGTTCCCTCATAGGCGGCTATGACGTATAATTAATGTAATTTTGCAGTAAAAACAGTTGAGAAAACAATGAGTGATCAAATAGCTACATTAGGTCAGCTTTTAGATGGTGCGGGTACTCAGTGGCGTGCTTTTGATATTGGCAGGCATATTACTAAACTCGATAAAAAACAATTTTTAGCTATTGAACAAGCTCAAGTGCCTTACCCTTATCCTCTTGCTGGCCACGCTTGGCTCGCTATTCAATTTTGGGATACTAAAGCCAGTAAAGAACCGTATGTATGGTTTTTAAAATTTCCACTTGATGAGCAAAGTATGCTTGTAAGTGCTAGTCGCGATCACTTTACTGATATGGTTATTCAAGCGCTAGGCACTGAAATTACAGGTGAGCAAGCCGATGGAAAACTTGATAATAACCCTTATGTTTTTACACCAAACGCAAATAAATTAGCGGCATTTAACGCCCAAGTAAAAGTACTATTAAAACAGCCTGCATCGCAGTATTACGAGCATGCACAATTGTACTTTAGCGGTAAAATTGGTTTTGATAATTGGCAAAGTGTTGCACTACAGGGTATTGCCGATTTTGCACTACGCTTAGACAGCGATACAAACTTAAGTAATCTGCAAAAAGCATGGGCGCATTTACCTATTGAAGTACTACAACCACTCAGTGCCATGCTTGAACACGTTGAAATACCAACATCAATGAGTGAGTTACTTGTTGATTACACCCAGGCCGCAATTAGTAACAACGACACAGTGGCTATAACCGCAGCACTAAGATCAGTTTCAAAAGGTCAAGCTCAAGGGTTATGCGCTCAATTAGTCGATACTGTACTAAGCTCACCAGTGAGGCACGACTCTGACGTGTTACTAACAATAGCTGGGCGGTGTTTTAAACAATTAGAAAACCCTGAACGCTTACATGTATTTATGGATAATTGCGCACATCATCAAAAAATTGATGAGTTGTTTCCTAGTATTTTTGCTGACTTAGTTGCAATACCGACTATTCGCCCGCATTTATTAGGCTTATTACGTAAAGAAAATCGTAGCGAAACCCTCGCGCGTGCAATTGGAAGGTTATTCTCTTAAATGGCAAGTTTATGGACGTTCATACTTATTGGTAGTGTAATTTACTTATTTTGGCTTAGCCGAAAGGTTGCTGAAGCGGCGAACGTTCATGCTAAACGTCAAAGTGAGCAATTGCAGGTGCAGTTGATGAGTGTTGCATGCACAAAACGCCGCTTTGGTTTTTTAAAGAACGGCAAGCCAGGCATCAAAAGTGAATTTATATTTGAATTTTCAAGCGATGGTGAAAATGCTTATCAAGGTGTGTTAATTATGGAAAATGAGTTTTTGAAAAGTGTGGTTGTTCCACCGCATAAAATATAAAACTGAATATACTTTGAGAGTATTTGTCTTAAATTAATAAACTTAATTCAACACAAAAAACTAAGGCGTAACTAAAGTTACGCCCCAATTGGACTGCATCCTGCTAGATATCCATTATCTTAAATCCGTATTATCATCCCCTGAACGAGTAAACAACCTTGTTTACCCTCACATTGCATCCTGCAATATCCATAGCCACCTGGCAAACCCACGAAATCTATCGTTTGGCTACATACCGTAGCATCATCCCTGGTAATCCTTTTAAGTAGCTCCTGCCACTTTTTGCATCCTGCAATATCCATAGCCATCTTGGCAAACCCACGAAACCTATCGTTTAGCTACATCCCGTAGCATCATCCCTGGCAATCCTTTAAAGTAGCTCCTGCCACTTTTGCATCCTGCAATGTCCACTTGCCATCTTGGCCGTCCTGCGTAAACTAACGCTCCTGCTACTTCCTGTAGCGTCATCCGTGATTATCCTAAAGTAACTCCTAGCTACTAAGTGCTTCATGCACTTCCTTATTCTTCCTTGTATCCGTTTTAGCTTGTCCTTTATGCTTCCTGCTAGCGTCCGCTATGTTGCCTATTCCGTATCCTTGGCAGTAACTCAATCATTGAGCTATGTCGTCTTGACGAAGAGAAGTTTAAAGCAATCAGGGGGGAGAAATAGGACTTAACACTAAATAAATAAACGTCACAAAAATGAAAAATAAAAATAGACTTTAAATAACAATAGCTTGAATGTAAAAAGGCTACTTATTAATAGCCTTTAACTGATAATGCTCACGATAATGTGAGATATATCTTACGGCCTTATGTCCGTTTGGGCGCATTGGCTTACATTATAATTTTAAATAGTTGGCTCAATTATTGATTTAAATAGTAACTCGCCCTCTACTTGGTTAAAAGTAAGGTGTTTAAATGCTTCAAACTTTTCGGTTTTAAAAAATTCAGTGTGTTCTTTACGCGTTACAAATACAGCCATCCCCGTTGACTCAGCGTTACATTTAACTAAATCATCAAGCCCTCGTAGTAAGTAACGACCAAACCCTTGCCCATGAAAATGTGGATCTACGGCAATAAAAGCTAAAAAGTAGTAATTGCCTTTCTCTTTAAGGGCATCTCTAATTGTTTGTTCTTTATCTATTAATTGATTTGTTTGTAAGTAGCCCGCACTCAGCATCAATTTTAAACGCCAGTGCCAATAACGCTGCGCTTGTAATTGGCTATTAGATTCAAATACACACGCTACTGCTTTTAATTTATCGTTGCGGTATAAACCAATTAATGGCTGCTTTTCTTGCCAAAAACTACTGAGCTCTTCGCGAATTAATGATCGTAATTTTTTTTCGTATACTGATTTATTTTTGTCATTGTAGCTAAGCATGTTTTGTAATACAGGATCGTCATGATAAGCCTGATAAATTAGGCTTGCTGCAGTGCTAATATCTTCTGCGGCTAAATACTGTACGCTGAACGTATCAGCTGGCGTGGTTACACTCATTGTATTTCCTTTATTATTTTAGCTGTAGACTGTTTAACTTTATACCTAACTATATACCTAAAATTATTAACCGTAAATTCAGCGAGAGTTTAACTAGCTAGGAGTAAAGTTAATCCTTAGAATAAGTTTTCATTCGTTTAAAGGAGCAATATCATGGATACGACTAAACACGACATCAATACACTATTTGCACAGCTTGGATTACCTAATTCTGATGAACAAATAGATGCATTTATTGCCTCACATGAATTAGAAGACACAACACTACTCCAAGAAGCTTCTTTTTGGGATGAGGCACAACAGCACTTTTTAGCTGAATCGCTTGCACAAGACGGTGATTGGAGTGAAGTAATTGACGAGTTAGATGTACGCATTCGTCAAAGTAAGTAATTTTATTTAATGTACCCTCCCTTATTTATTGCTAACATAGCATCTGCGCAGCATTTATATGCTGCGTATTTATTTTATTAAAGAGTTATATATCTAATGAATTCAGTTGTATTTGATGCAATTAAAGCCCTTCTTGATGAAGGCAAAACCCCTACTGTAGCACTAACTAAAAGCCGTTTGGCGCAACCGGTTCCTATGCCGATGATTATTGCAGCAGTAAGCCAATATAAAAACAATCCTGATTCAATAAATAACTTCATGAGAAACCCACAGCAGTCAGATAATACTGAGCTTAAAACAAGTCAATTAGATAGAATTGAGCAAAAACTCGATAAACTTCTTGCACTGCTAGAACAAAAATAATTTGAGACTATAAATGTTCGTTGTTGATTTAACTTTTGATTGCTACCAAGACACCACCCTAGAACAAGCCGAACAAGCAATAAATCGCTTAGTAAATGCACTGCGTTTTAATGGTCAAATAATGGGCGAAGAATTTCCAACCGTTTTAAAAGATGGATTTTTTATTACCCGTGTAATGTGCCCTACTGAAGATGCAATGCACCCGCTAAATAACAGCCCGTTTGTTAAGCACAGTATCGAAAAGTTACATAGTGCTGGGCTACTTGCGCCAAAAGTAAAAGTGATCGGACAAGATATTCACTCCAACGGTGCTGATTGCTGCAAAGAACCATCAAGTTATATTTTATATACAACCTATGTGCATACGTGCAGCCCGCTTTATTGTGGTGATGACTTTTTGCCTGTGCCGCTATTTCGTATTCCGGCAATTGCTAATGGTGACTATAAAACGCTTATAAAATGGCAAGAAGATTGGCAAGCCTGCGATCAAATTCAAATTAATGGCGCAACCCGTTGTGAGTTTCCGGCGCTTGAAGAAATATCGAGTATCCAAAGCGACTTATACAGACGCGGAAAAGACATAACAAAGCGAATTAGTTTTTTAACTAAAAAGCCAACCTATTATTATTTATACCGTGTAGGCGGCGTAGATAAAGCGTCTGAACTTGAACGAAAATGCCCTAGTTGTAATGGCGATTGGAAATTACCTGAATCGTGGTTTGGGTTATTCGACTTTAGGTGTGAGCCATGTGGCTTAGTGTCTAATATATCGTGGGATTTTCAGTAACCATTAGGGCGTGTTGACCTTTGTGGATTGAAATTTGTTCAATCTAGGGGCGATTTAATCGCGGCGCGAGGTTTGTAACCTAGTGGGCTAAGTAAAAACCGAGCAACAAAGAGTAAATCGTCCCTAGAAAGAACCCAAAGGGCAGGCATGTTTGGCATTTATGCTTCGTTATCGCCTATTTATGGGGAGTAACCACACTACATAGGCTCTGCCTTGCCTAAAAACCAAACATACAGCTGCAAAATCAACCACGAAAGGTCAACACGCCCTAGTAATGGCTCTAAAAATCAGCTTAGTGATGACGCTAAGCTGATTTATTAAACACGTTTTAAACCTCTAATGCCTTTAAAAAAGCATTAATGTTAGGTGCAAGTACATGGTGTGTTTTTTTGCCTACGTGCTCTAAACATACTTCACCAGTGTGCACCAAAACACTCACTAGTAAATCATCTTGATCTGTTAAACCAATAAATACCGTTTCTGGCTGCTTGAGCTTGCGTTTCATTAAAACGTGACCCGTTATATTTTGCTGTAACAAATTAAAATCTTCTTCGTTCCATGCTTGTAGTAATTCAACCTGATGCCCATCAATAACTGCTGAAATGCTTCCACCGTACATATGCCCATATAGCTCGCTAAGCTCTTTTGGGAAATTAAGCTCAAGTGCACTAGCTAAATCATTAAGCGAACCTGCAGGTTGCTGACGCGCGCCCTGCCATTGAATGTTTCCTTGCTCGTCAATCTCACCAACTTCACATGGGCTTGGCCATTGTTCGTCGTGTGTGATGAGTGGATACTTAGCTGTGTTTTTAAGCGTATTTTCGCTAAATGTTTGATGTAGTTGTTCTATAAGCAATGCAACAGACATACTGTGAAACTCATTTAAATTAGATATAATGTCCCTATTGTAACTATTTAAGAGCAAACATGACAGATTACAGCAATTCTCCAGACCTTAAAGGTAGCGTATTAGGCCAATCTACTGAGTATGTAGATGTGTACACGCCAAGCTTGCTTTTCCCTATTGCGCGCAAACTAAATCGTGATGCTTTAAATATTGACGAAGCAGAGCTTCCATTTAAAGGCCAAGACATTTGGACAGGTTACGAGCTTTCATGGCTAAACAATAAAGGTAAACCGCAAGTTGCCGTAGCCTTATTTACCTTTGAATGCCAAAGCAGCCATATTATTGAGTCAAAGTCGTTTAAACTTTATTTGAATAGCTTTAACCAAACCCGATTTGAAAGCATTGATGTAGTAAAACAGCATTTAATTGATGATTTATCAAACGCGGTTAACAGCCCTGTCAAAGTGACTTTATATAATCCTGATGATTACAATTGCTTACCGTGTACAGCGCTGCCAGGTGAATGTATTGATGACTTAGATATTGAGATTAATAATTACGATATTGATGCTAATTCACTTAAAGCAAAAAGTGATAACGTAGTTACTGAAACGCTCTACAGCCATTTACTTAAGTCGAACTGTTTAATTACCTCCCAGCCTGACTGGGCAAGTGTGATTATACGATACACAGGCGAGCAAATATGTCGCGAATCGTTACTGCGTTACTTAATTTCATTCAGAACACATAACGAATTTCATGAGCAGTGTGTTGAGCGTATTTATAGCGATTTAACAACACAACTAAATATTAAAGAGTTAGAGGTTTACGCGCGTTATACTCGTCGCGGCGGGCTTGATATAAACCCGTACCGCTCTACGCATTATAACGACACGCCATTTGCAGTTAAAATTAATCGTCAGTAGTTTATTTTAAACTGAAATATGGGTATTAAAAAAGGAGCCTAGGCTCCTTTTTACATTTTTTAATTAACTTCGCGCTTAGTGGGTATGGGCATACCACACACATCAACGTAATTATGTGCTTTAACAAACCATGGCTCAACACGGTTTTTACGAGCACTGATTAAGTTTTTAAACACAGATGAATTTGTTTTCATCACTTTAAATATACTTTTATCGCTTTGTACATCGCCAAGTACTTGTATATTGGTAATTGGGTTAAATACTTTATCTTCAGTTGGTGTACGCGCTAAACGATTAAAATGCTCTATACCTTCGAGCACTCGACCAAACACCGTAATGTTTTTATCAAGGTAGCGCGGGCCTTGCCCTATCGTTACAAAAAACTCCGTACTCGCACTATTTATATCGTTATCGCGCGCCATTGCAAACACACCACTACAATGCACTTGCCATGTTTGCGTATGTGCTGAGTTTTGAGCTACTGCAAAGCCGTTTAAAAAGCCAGTAACTGGTGCATATCCGTCGCCATTTAGCTCAGTAATTAAAAGTGGTTTGTTTGTTGTTAAATAAAACTCAGCAGGGACTGTTTTATCCGCTGTTTTAATTAACTTTTTACCCGAGCTGTCTCCGCCTTGCGCTACAAAACCTTCAACAAACCGATAAACGCTAGTATTTTTATAAAACCCTTCTCGCGCTAATTTTTTAATGTTTTGAACGTGCTTTGGGGCAAACAGTTCATTAAGCTCAATGTATGCATCGCCCGTTGGCAGCGTTATCTTTAAAGTATTTTGAGCGTCCACTACTCGCCAGTCATTATCTGTTGCACTAGCAATTACTTCACTCGCGCTCAATAAAGGTAGCTCTTGATTAGCAACATCATCACCGAGTTGTTGAGCACAACCGCTCAACAAAACACTAAGCAGAGCTGGCAATATAATTTTTTTCATCGCTTATATCCTTATAATTATTATAGTTTTGGTTATTCCCAATCAAACTTATATAGCACATCAACATTTTGGTATAGCCCGCTCGTTATTTCTATGTATAGCTGTGAAAGTAACTGATATCGCACAGCCACTTCACTGAGCGAATCAAATACACCCACGCTATATTTAACTTGCAAACTGGGTGCTACGTAACCTGATATTTCTACTTTGGTGCTATCACCACTACCTGATGAGCTTAAACTTACATCTGACAACCCAAAGGTTTCACCTACCTTAGAAACAACCCCTTCGCTGCGACTAACACCTTGAGAGAGTAATAACTGTGTGAGCATAGCATCGCTTGACGAACTTTCCCCATCACCTAAAGGTTGGCCATTAAGTAAATATGCGAGTGCTTGAGCTTGATCCATCGCAGGCTCAGAAAATATTTTAAGCGTTGGTTGTTCAACATTACCCGTGAGCGTAACCCCTGCAATGACACCATTTGCAGTCGTATCGGGGTTACGTATTGCTTTAATATTTAAAAATGGTTGTTCAATTGAACCGCTAAAACCTACTTGCCCGGTGCTGATTATTAAATCTTGCCCAAAGGCTAAGTAAGTACCTTCAATTAAGTTAAGCTCACCTGTGGCTATAATTGGCGCACCTTGACTCATTTTTATCGCTAAATCACCCGCAACTTTTGATTCCAAGCCAAACGACTCTACTTTTACATCGTTTTTAACAATCACTTTTAAATCTATGTCGTAATCAAACGGGACTGTTTCGGTGGCCTCAGTTTTTTGATCAACAATAATTTCATCATCGCTAACTTGCACCGCGCCCTCAGGGAGCTCTTCAATCATTATACGACCGTAAGGCACAATTACCTCACCAGCAAGCTTGAGTGCATTATTAGCCAAGCCTATTTTTAAATCCGGCGATACTTTAAAAGTAACCCCTTGCTGCGCGCGTACATAAAACTGCTCGCCAACTACCGCAACATTTACAGCAGGTTGCGCACCTTGCCAATCAACGTCACCGGTGAGATTTATTTTACCGCCCTGATTGTCGTTTAAGTTGCCTTTTATTGTGGCTGTTGTTTTATCAAACAATACGTTTATGTTTGATTTTTGCAGCGCTATAGGTAGTTGCTCGCCCTCTAAACTAATATCGCTCACATTAAGTTCGCCATTTAATAAAGGATCTTTTAACGTACCAGCTAACGCCACTTTCCCGCTAATATCA
The DNA here is from genome assembly GCF_015864365.1 of Pseudoalteromonas sp. SWXJ133. Classification (NCBI taxonomy): domain Bacteria; kingdom Pseudomonadati; phylum Pseudomonadota; class Gammaproteobacteria; order Alteromonadales; family Pseudoalteromonadaceae; genus Pseudoalteromonas; species Pseudoalteromonas sp. SWXJ133. Next base: position 107,838 of record NZ_JADYXJ010000008.1, on the reverse strand, counting down.
CCTTTTAACTGCTCAAGGGTTTCAAGAAAAGGTTGTAAGTCTGAAAGGAGTATTTTATCGATATTAATGGTGCCATTAAGCGCTTGCGTATCTTGTATATCATCGATATTAATTTGTGTATTAATTTTGCCTAATACACTTGATTCTAAATTAGCTTCAAGCTTGCCAATTTGAGAGTCCGAAAACGCACTAATACTTAATGTTTCGATTGGTAATTTAAAACGATCTTCTTCCGAGGTTAGCACTGCTTCTAAGTCGCTAGAATCGATATTTGCGCGTAATGTTTTAAGCGCGCCGCTTTGCCAATTAAGTGCTACATCGCCAGCTATATTACCGCGAGTACGAATGCTATTAGGTAAAAAGTGCTTAAGCTCCTCAAGTGCTAAATTGCTTAGTTTAGCATTTAGCTGACCGAGATTTTTTGACTGCGCTAAGGTGTCTATGCATAATTTACTTTGCTCAGATGCCCAACAATGTGCACTTACATCAAAGTCGCCACTTTGTGTATTAACCATAATGGCAATATTTTTAGTATTACTAAAACTAAGCTTTTTATCGCTAAGCGTTACATTACTAAGCTCGCCATTCCAAGTGGTATTATTAACTTTGCCATTAACTTCAAGCTCTACACTGCCTTGCTCGGCATCTATAGATGCCGTAAGTTGGTGATCTGTTTTGTCGCCGCTAATATCAATTTTAACACTATTGATTTGTTGTTCGGCCACAAGCGCCGAACCAACACTTACCGAAACATCGGTTTGCCAATCGGCTGCGGTATCTAACTGCCCTTTTACTGATAATTTATTAATGTTTATTTCATCAAAAATAAAGCGATCGAGTATTAGTGCTAAATCAACAGAGGGCATTAACCTTTCCCCCCTTACTTTTAAATTTGCGTTGCCGTCAGCAGTAAATGGAATATTAGCTTTTTCATCACTTTTTAGCGTTACTTTGCCATCAACCTGCCAAGTATCGTCAACTTGCCCGCTTAGTGCTAATTTATTGGTGCCGCTACTTAAATAAAAGCTATCAATATTAGCTTTTAACGTGTTGTCTAGCTTAAAGTTTGAGGCAAATTCTAGTGGCACGTCGTTAAGTAATCCGTTTAACTTTGTATTATTCATTTGTAGCTGCCACTTGTCGTCAGCTGCATTAAATGAGCCTTTAAACTGTCCTGAAATATCACTGGTAGCGGCATCAGTTAAATACTGCGCTTTTAAGTTAGCAAGCGTGCCATTAAAGTTAGCCTGTATGCCCTTTTGCCAATCAACATTGGCTTTTATAGTTGCACTGCTTTCGTTCGCTTTAATGCTTAGCGCTTGTAAAGTTGCTTTGGTAAGACTACCTTTTAATTGGGTATTTAAGTCAACAGCTGGGTACGCGCCTAGTTGGCTATTCGCCTGAAGGCTAAGCTGATAGTCGTCAGCATTACCTTGTGCGTTAAGGCTTACATTTCGCACTTTAAGCTCATTACTTTGTGCATCAATAAGCCACTGCTTAATTTTGCCATTTAACTCAAACGGATAGTTTTTTTGCTTTAAATTTGCTGTTGCCGTTAAACTAAGTGGATATTGTCCCTGTGTTTCTAAATTTAAGTTTAGATTTGATAAGTCGCCATTCAACTGCAAATTGGCTTGGTGCTCATCACTTTGTAAAACAACATCCCCTTTCACGGGCAAATTCCCTGCAAGCTCAGCGTTAAGATGCGTATTAAGCTGCCACTGTTCATACTTTGCTGAGAATGACTCTAAATTAATAACCGCATCTTCCACACTTAATTGCAGCGAGATGTTTTCAATAACATGCTGGGCTTCGTTTTGCTCAATCGTAATGTTAGCAATTTCAAAGTCTTCAACAACTAAATCAAGTGGCGAAGTAAATTCTATATTAGGCAATGCGGGTAGGTGCGTTAAAGGCGCTTGAGTATTTTGCGCCGTTTGTGTTTTCGCATCTTGTTCTTGCTCTTTTAAAGCAACAAGTATGGTGGGAATACTCAGGCTTTTAACCGTCAGCTTTGAACCCTCTGCTTTTGCTGAGAGTTTAAAATTATTAACGCTTACGTTTGCACTTGGATGCTCTAGAGTAAATTTATTGATCGCAATGTTTTTTACAACAATATTAAAAGGTAAGCTGATTTTTTCAAGCGGCTCTGCCGCGGCTTCTTCTTGTGACTCTGCAGTTTTTGGTAATGTTAAATTTATAGATTTAGCACTTAAGTTATCTATACAAATTCCATCGCACTGCCACCAAAACAAATCAATTTTCAATTGTTGTGCATTAAAGTCCAATCCGTTGCTAGCAAAGCGTACATTAAAGGCATCATTATAAATAAAACGGCCATCTTTAATTTCAATATGTAGTCCATCTACCGCTTTGTTTGCACTATAAGCAATAAATTGATTACCGGGTGCGGTAAATAACAAACAAAATAGTGCAACAACTAACGTGACAAAAATAGCACTTACGGCGGCTGTTATCTTTTTTAATACTGACATTAAATTTCTGGTCCTATGGTAATACTTAAACGTGTGCTTTTACTTTCTTTTGTTAATCCCCAAGCGTGGTCTATACGCACTGGGCCAACGGGTGTTAAATAGCGAAAACCAAAACCAGCACCTACTTCAAAATCATCAGAAAAATCATTAGTCGCAGTACCACCATCAACAAATAAAGCTGCTCGCCAATTTTTAGCAAACTGGTAGTTATATTCCATCGTGCCCGATAGTAAATACTTACCACCTATTAGCTCGCCGTCATCGTTCTCAGGCGAAATTGATTGGTACGCAAAACCACGAACGCTTTGATCGCCACCTGCGTAAAACCGAAGTGAAAATGGCACGTTGTTAATATCATCAACAAGCATTGCTCCCACATTCGCTTTTAAAAACACCAAGTGGCGGTCAAAATAAGTGCGTAGCCATGCATGTTGCATTTGCACCCTAATCAGATTAGTACTCGAAAGCACATCATCTAAGCCAAACTCAGCAGATATAAGCCACTGCTCTCCCCAATAAGGAGTCGTGCCGCCTTTTGATTTTTTGCGCGCGTAGCTAATGCCCGGCATTAACATTTCGGTACTTTCTTCGTCTTCATCACCAATACGGTAGGTTTCTTGGTCGCGGCGTAAAAATGCAGTACGCACCCACTTATTTTCGGTCAACCATTGGCGCTGAACTTGCCCTGTTAATATTTCACTGTAAGTGTCGTTTGTGAGCTCATCTTCTAATTTATAACCGACAGAGAATCGCCATAAATCATCATTAGGATCATCAACCGGAATTGTATAAGCCATGGAAATATCTTGCTGCTTTTGTGCCACATTTAAATTAGTTTCGAGGTAATGGCCGTCTTCTGTGATCCATGGTTTACTCCATTTAAAACGCACCTTGGGCCCTAAGTCAGTACTAAAACCACCGCCAATTTCATAGCTGTTAGCTGGCTTGGGTAATACTTCAACTTTAATCGGTACTTGGCTGTTTTTGCGCGCTGCAATGTCAGCATAAACACGTACACTGGCAAAATAAGGGGTACTTGATAAATCCAAGTTATAGTCAGCAATATGTGTTGATTTATAAGGTTGGCCCTGCGAGAAAGGCGCTATAGAGCGTATGTATTTTTCAGCGGGTGTACTACTGGCAATTTGTATATCGCCAAACTGATACCTAACTCCGGTATCAATTATAAAAGTAATAACAGCACTATTTTTTTTAAGCGACACTTCTAATTTGCGCGCTGGCCACTTAGCATCAAAATAACCTAGCTCTAGTAGCATAGATTCTATTTTTTTATGAGCAGAGTCATATTTACCATGATTTAAAACATCACCTTGCTTTAAGTGATTGCTTTTAATCAATGCCTGTAATTGGGTATCGCTTTGACCATCACCGTTTAGCGTAATATTAATTGCTTCTATGCGAGTTGCAGGCCCCCGTTCAACTTTAACAATTAGTTCGCTGTCGTCTTTATCATAAATAACCTCGACGGTCGGGCTATAATAGCCAAGAGCTTTGATGCTATTTTGTACTTGTTTTTGAGCATAACGGCGAAGTGTACGGGTTGGCTTCTCGCCAATTAACTGCTTGAGGTAAAGAGCTACGTTATTTTCTAAATCGCCACTTAACCCTTCAATTTCGTAATCTTCTATGACTCTTTCTGCCGCATAGCTATTTGTCGCAATTAAAGCGCTCACAACACACATGCAACGTAAAAACTTAATAAACAAGTAAATATCCTTACTTTTAATATCTTACAAAAAACTGGTTAATTACCCGCATATTAGCATAGCCATAATGAGCAACACATTAACTTAATAACAATCTAACGCGTAAATTTAACTTTGAATAAATATCAGCATAATTAAAATTAGTACGCGTTAAGACAATATTTTAGTTACAATAGTGCCTACGAATAAAAAATTAATTTTAAATGAGTTTTTAATGCAATTCCCTGATGATGATAACGGCCAACTTTTAGCCGAAATAGCCGCTGCTGGCATTGATTTAAATAAAATGCACCAAGTCGATTTTTTTATTTTATTTGAACAAAAAGCCGATGCTGAAAAATTTGCTAAAGAAATAGTCTCTGATGCATTAGTTCAAAATGCTGAGCTTGAAAAATGTAAAGACACTGGCGTTTGGGAAGTAATCACTCAAGTACAAATGGTGCCAGAGCACACCCTTCTAGGACAAGCAGAGCAATACATTGAAAGTATTGCTAATAGCTTTAATGGATACGGTGATGGCTGGGGATTAATGGACGGTGACGAGGCTTAATTGCCTTTTAGTTCAATGTACTCTATCAGTTAAGCTTAGCGGCTTAACTGATTTGCCTTTCTAAAACCCCCTTTATAGTCAAATAGCTTATCAGCTACTTTCCAACCATACTTTTTGCTTTTTCGTGCAATAACAAAATCCGGTGGTACTAATTCAAATTGTGCGTTTACTACTTGCGCTGCAGTTTTAAAATTAATAGGTGTTTGCCCAAGCCCCACACGTTGACCAAATTGCTTATTAAATATAAATTGCCCGCCTTTATTTGCGAGGTTATATACTTCATCGCAACTTGCACCATCTTCATCAAAATACGTTATTTTAATAAGTTCATCTTTAATTTGAGTTACCGATAACCCACTGCATCGAAGCACAAGTGCGTCTTTTAAGTTTAATGCATTACGTAACTTATCATCAGGGTCGGCCATTACCGCGCCGCAATCATGACATTTACGTGCAGCAATATCATTTTGGGTACCGCACTGCTCACACTCTTTAAACCTAAAACGATAATCGCACTGCTCTTTATGCCCATCATCGTCTTCTAACAGCCCTTTACAGCGCCTGCCAAAGTGCTCTATTACTTTGCCAGTGGAGTCTGTTTTACCCCAAAATATATTCGCAAAACCACAGCCAGGACAAAGTACCTGCACAGGTTCATTATCACTATCGCCTTTTTTATCGCCTACTTCTGGGTGAAATAAATTAAAACCATTGCCGGCATAATCTATTACTAAGCAATCCGTTTTTGATTCAGATAGCCTCAAGCCTCGCCCCACAATTTGTTGATATAAACTAACTGATTCTGTAGGTCTTAAAATAGCTATAAAGTCGACATGTGGCGCATCAAAGCCGGTTGTTAGTACCGAAATATTAACTAAATACTTTAATTGCTTAGCTTTAAATTGCTTAATGATTTTATCGCGCTCAGTGTTTGGCGTATCACCTGTTATAAGTGCACTTTGATGAGCTGGTAGGTAGCTTAATATTTCCTGAGCATGCATTACCGTGGCGGCAAAAACCATAACACCTTCACGCTCTTCACTGTAGTGAATTACTTGCTGTAATATCGCCTTCGTTGCGCGCTCACTGTTTTTTAAAAGCGCATTCATATCATCAGTCGTACATTGCCCAAATGCATTGCTATCTAGAGACGAAAAATCATAATGGCTAATCGCTGCATCAACTTCGTTTGGCGGCGTTAAATAATTATGTTTTATCATATACCTGAGTGGTAATTCAAAAATACAACTTTTAAACGGACTTTCTTTAGTCCCTTTAACAAAGCCATGATAATGGTGATGGTATATCCACCCCATTCCTAAGCGATAAGGTGTTGCGGTTAAACCCAATACTTTTAACTGAGGGTTATATTCTTTTAAACTGCTTATTACTTTTCCGTACTGGCTTTTTTTATCCCCATTCACCCTGTGGCATTCATCAATAATAAGTAACGAATAATGCTTATTTAATTTATTTAAATTACGAGAAAGTGATTGCACACTAGCAAAGGTTACTTGATGGTTTAATGACTTTTCTTTTAAACCGGCTGAAAATATACTCGCCTCTAAACCAAAACTTTTATACTTTTGCGAGTTTTGCTCTACCAACTCTTTTACATGAGCAAGTACTAATATTTTTTGCTTAGCAATACGGGCAAGTTCAGCTATAACAAGGCTTTTACCTGCACCGGTTGGTAGTACAATAACGGCAGGATCATTACTCTTTCTAAAGTGTAAAACGGTACGTTCTACGGCTTCTTGCTGGTAAGGTCTTAGTGTATAGCTCATAGGAAAACAAATAGGTTTGAGTGAAGAGATTTTAGCAAATAATAGCTGGGAGTTTTAAACTTTAATTATATTTTATTGAGGGGTAAACAAAAAAGAGAAGTCGAAGCTTCTCTTATATTTAGCTTTAGGCTAAAAATTTCTCAAGCTCAACACCTTCAAACGCTTTAGGACGACGGCCACGGCCTGTCCATTCAATAGTCTCACCATTAAGTTCCATGCGGTACTTAGGCTTAACTTTAGTACGTTTATCAGATGCTCCATCTTGTAAATCTTCTAGCGTAAGTCCTTTTTCTTTTAAAAGATCCAAAACTTCCTGTTTCGCTTTTTGCTGCTGGGTATATTTTGAAATTGCATCATTGATAAGCTGTTGAGCTTTTTCAAGATCCGTTAATAATGCTGTTTTAATAAAAGATCGGACTTCTTTCATTTATATCTCGCTAAATTGTAAGATTGGATTTATTTAAATATTCCTGCCTAGTATAAACTAAGTATTTATTTTTGCCATTATCTAATTAGAACCATAATTTAATAAAAATAGTAATCTAAGCATTATATATGCATCTTTAAAAATAAACCTTAGATTCAAAGTATTTTCAGCTTGCACTGGGCAGTTCATAACTCTCAACAAAACCCTTTTTCAAACTTAGTAGGTGGATACCGCCTATATGTGAATAACATTTTTAGTGTTGTAAGACAGCTCTATAAAGTTAAATATCTCAGATTTCGTATCATCACACACTGAGTATATCTTTCGCCTAATTACTCATCTTTTAACTTTAGTAAAAAATTTTCGGTAGCCCCACTGCTACAATAATTTATAGATCGACTCACTGATGGCTACCTCAAAAATGTGAAATAATTTTAGCTATCCTATAAACGGTCTCGATTCTTATATAGTTAGTAAACAGCCATAAATAATACATTATGAACAGGGTACTTCTACATCTTTCTATCCACCAACCGCACGACACAGTGGTTACTAGCAGGTCCCTTACCGCCTTTTTTAAATACTTAGTTCCTATATGATCTGTTTTAATTCGACCTTTAGTTTAGCGCTTCTCAGTTACCCATAGGTGAATCAATTGATTTGGGTTTAAATGTTTACTGACTTAACTATCGGTATAAAGTTTTGGTAGATATACTAATCGTACAGCTATTTTTGTTACTGATTAACCATGCGTAAAAATTTTTTACTATCATATGTTTTTAATTCATAAAGTACCTCAAATTAAAAACTATAATACAACACACCGGTGGCTAGCAAAAATATAGGAAGTCTATATATCAAAAACAGTGTTACTTTCATCGTAAATAAATTTACTATTACTTAAATCAGCCCTAAGTATAATGTTTTTAATAAATTAGAATTTTATTTAAGTACTAAAACAATAAAAACCGATATGACTAGTCATATCGGTTTATTATTTTTATGTGTTTATATTGATTAGAAAGTTTGTGTGAATCTTAAAAACCAACTACGGCCAAATAAACGATAGTTACTTTCATCAGTATTACCGTTAGTAGCATTCTCTATATAAGGAGGCTGCTCGTCAGTAACGTTTGTAATACCTGCAGAAAGCGCAGTACCCGTTTCAAAATTATATGAAGCAGTTAAGTCGTGATACATATATGAATCAACTTCATATGTATGACCTTCAGTCGTGCCCCAGTATAAAAGGTCTGTATATTCTAGTCCGCTTGTATAATTTGCAGCATAAGATAGAGTTAAATTGTCAAGGGAGTAACTTGCATTAAAGTTTACTTTATCTGTGGCATAACTCGTATCATTTTCAAATAAGCCATTTAAATCTTTCATTTCAAAACTGAAATTATCGCCGTTATATACTTGGTTCTCACGCTCTAAGAAGTGAGTCCAAGTAAGATTGAATTTCCAATCGCCACCTAGACCAACAACACCATAGTTAGCTTCAACATCAATACCTTTAGCTGTCATTTTGCTTAAGTTTACAGATTGTTCGCTTATTGTAGATAACTTACCATTTGCGCGTGTCACATTATTACATAAAGATTCAACACCACCCAAGTAACAACCTTTAAGTGAATCGCCTGCACTAATGCTATCAATAACGTCATCAATTTCAATAGCCCAGTAATCAACAGTTAAACCTAAACCATCAATAAACTCTGGTGAATAAGCCAAACCTATAGTAAATGTATCGCCTTCTTCTGGTTGAAGATCTTCATTACCACCAACTTTAGCTAACTGTTGAGAGTCAAAGTTATTTGTTCCACCAGCTGATACTCCATCTGCTTGACAGTAGCCCTGTTGTGCCGAACTCAGTGCAGCCCAATTAGATGAGCTACATGGATCTGTCGCAGGTGAAAACGAGTCATTACCTGGAGAGTATAAGTCATAAATATCAGGAGCTCTAAATACTGTGCCATAAGTACTACGTAAAAGAAGTGAATCAACTACCTTCCACTCTAAACCTAACTGATATGTTGTAGAGTCTCCAAAAGCGCTAAAGTCATCATATCGAACACCGAGTTTAGCTTCTAGTCTCTCAATAAATGGGGCATCTTCTACTAATGGTACTCTAAATTCAGCAAATAAACTTGAAACGTCAAAGTCACCGTTAGTGCCTTTAGATTTGTTACCTGTAACAGCACTCATAAATTTACCAGAATCTACTTGAGACTCTAATTTTTCTTTACGATGTTCAAAACCAAAGCCACCAGAAACAACACCAGCTGGTAATTCGAACATATCACCACCAACGAACGCTGTTAGTGTTTGAATAGTGTAATTACTTGAATCTACTAGAGGGGCAGTTACATAGTCCAACATTTCTTGTGTTACAGAACCTGGGCCACCAAATAAGTTCATAGGTACACAATTAGAGATTGGAGCCGATGAAGTACCACACACAATTTGACCAGCATCATTTTGAAAAGAAGGTCCAACAGCCTGAGCTAAGTTAGGTCCAAACAATTGCCCAAAGTCTGTAGAAGTGTTTTGTTGATAACCATAGTTATAATTTACATCATAATACCAATCATCATTAATTTCACCTTCAAAACCAATAACTTGCTGCATACCAATTATATCTTGCTCAAAGCTACGACCGCCTTCAAGCATTCTACGGCGAGAGCGAAGTACATCCTCACCAAATGGGTTGTAATAGTTATCTTTCGATATGCCATTAAACTCAACCATTACTTGTTGGCCAGTATTTTCATCAAGTACAGGTGTACCATCGGCATTAGTTTGCCCATATGTACCCGTGTATGCAGGATCAAAATTTGTATCGTAAGGCACTGCCGCAAGTTCTTGACGAGAAGTTCGCTTATTTATTCTTGTTTCAGAGTAAGTACGAAGTGAATCATTAATTTCAAATGATCCCTCGATAAAGATATTTAATTTTTTATAAGGTGTTTGTAAATAATTTACTGGAGCATAATTATATGTATCATTATTTTCACCGCCACCTACGTAATCTCTCATATCAGAAGCTGTAGCAATACCGCCGTCACAAGTTCCATTTGTTTGACTTACTCCATGCTGTAGGTAAAAATTACCACAAGGAATAGATCCAGAGCCAACAGAAATCACATTTGCGTTGTCACCTGTTCCGATTAGTCCATTTTTCCAAAAAGATTCTTCTTCTGCTTCACCAAACACTTGCCATGGATTATTCATAAAATCTATTGAAGTATCACCTTGATATACCGCGGACTGATCAACGTAATCAACGCCAACAACTAAATGTCCTTTATCAAAAGCTTTACCTAGAACAAGGCTAAAACCTTTTTCTTCGTTTTCACCTACATCAAATGAACCTTTGGTTTGCAGAGTTAACTCAACACCCTCGAAATCTTTTCGTGTAATAATATTTACTACGCCAGCAACAGCATCTGCACCATATGTAGCAGATGCACCGTCTTTAAGAATTTCGATGCGCTGAATCATTGAGCTAGGTATTGATTGAAAATCACTTGTTACAGGGCGACGACCATTTACTAATACGAGCGTTCGTGATGAACCTAAACCACGAAGCTCAACTGATGTTGAACCATTACCGCCATTATTAGTGGTTGTCATTGCAGGCGAGCCAGACATTATGGCACTGCTTTGCAAAAACTGACCTACATCTTGGATGCCTTGAACTTTCATTTGTTCAGCAGTAATGACTGTAACAGGCGATGCAGTTTCCATATCTGTTCTTCTAATACGAGAACCAGTTACTTGAATACGCTCTACGCTGTCGGCACCTTCTTCAGCTGCAATCGAACTTGCTGAAAAAGCAGCTGTTGATGCTGCACCAAAAGCAATTGCTAAGCGCACAGCTTTTGAAACTTTATTATTTAACATTTGATTCTCCCTAGAATACTATTTTAATTATTTTATTTTTAAAATAGGTTTGTAATTAATCACAATACCTATCTTGACTTGAATAGTAATCTTAACTCAACCAAAAGGTCAACAGTTAGCTAACTAAATAAATTAATTTATTTACAAAAACACAAAGAAATAAAAGTAATTATTTAAAAAAAACAACAAATGTAAATATAACAACAATAGAAATGCGGACAGAGAGAATTAAGATATGATGATACAAGATGAGGTTTCTTATATAATTATGAATTTCCCTCAACATTTAAAATCACAATAACACCTTGTTTAAAAACACATTTATTTTAAATGATAACTAAAATAATTTAAATTGATTAATCTCACTTTCTTTTATATCTTCGTATATTACAGGCCCCACCATTTCAATTAGCGGTACAATCTGTTTTTCTACATAAATTGCATAGTCATAGCTATGAAAGCCTTGATACAGCTCAACTCCAGCAGTTGTGTAAACGAATGTAACAAATTCACCTCTATTAACCGTAAATTCGCTATTTTTTTTCTGGTGTTTTTTAACTGCTTGAACATGAGGGGGGATATTTTTCTTATAATCGATTAAGTTTTGACCTAATCTCTTTTTGAAAATGAGTAAATGATCAAAATCACCTTGGTATAACTTTGTTGTATAGTCTTTAACAAGGTCATTTATATTTAAATTTCCATCAAAAAGACTAGTAAATAGGTCGAACTGGAATTGTTGAGCAAGTTTAGTCCAATCACTTCTTACTGTTTCTAATCCTTTAAATACTAGTTTTGATTCGTTTGGTTTAATTAATTTACCGACATAGCGCTTTTTAGATCCAACTAGCTTCCCCCTTATGGTTGGCAAAAAGAAAGGGCTATAAAGAGATTCAAATTCTATTTCTAAATGACTTGTTAAGTTGTGCGTTTGTTTAATCTCGTTAATCCAATCTGTAGTTATCTTTTTAGCTAAAAACACGCCAATTTCATTACACTCGTCGTGGGTTAAATCATCATCCAACTTAATAAATGTAGAATCGGTATCACCATAAATAACGCTATAACCAAGCTCTTCTATCCATTTTTTAGTTTGTAGCATTATTTCGTGCCCTCTTAACGTAATAGAGCTAGATAACCTAGGATCGTAAAACCTGCATCCTTTTGAGCCTAAAACACCATATAGGCTATTCATTATTATTTTAATTGCTTGAGAAAGCATTTGATCTTGATTGTCTTTGGCGAGCTGCCTTTGGGACGCTAAGCTTTTAACAAGTAAAGGTAAGTGATGCTTGTCTCGCGAGAATAGGGCTTCATTAAAACCCTGCACACTTTGGTTTGGATTTTTTAAACCTTCTATCAGTCCAAGTGGATCAATGTAGAAAGTTTGCATAATACTGGGGTACAAGCTTTTAAAATCTAAAACAATGACATTTTTATAAAGCCCAGGAATAGACTCCATTACATAACCGCCTGGGCTTTCAAATGTAAGTCCATGATCGCCCATATTAGGGGCAACATAACCGCTGCGATGCAGTAATGGTAAATACATATTAATAAAAGCAGCGACAGAGCCGCCCTTTTTTTCAAGCTCTAATCCTGTGAGCTTTGTTCTTATAATAGAAAAATCGAGTAGCTTTAATTTATCAAAAATTTTATTTACCAAAATACAATCTTGTCGATTATATTTTGCTAAAGAAAGCTTATCTTCATTAAATTGCCTAATAATTTCCTGCAGACTATTAGCCGTGTCGATTAATTTGGACTCACCCAACACTTGATTTGAAACGTTAGCTAAAGAAAAACTCTCAAAGCTATATGTACCATTTTTTAAAGTGTCTATTCCATCAACCACACATCGCCCAGGGATCGATACTCGAGTAAAGTGTCCTTTGCGAACATATAAAGGTTGATCTCCCCTACCCAGTAATAACTTAATGCCTAGTGCTTCAGCTCTTTCATGAATAACCGAAAAATCGAACTCAATTACATTCCAGCCAATTATGACATCAGGATCGCTAAGCTTAATAAAATGCTCTACCCCCCTTAACAGCTCAGCCTCATCTACACACCAAATAATATCAAACTCTAGGTTTTCAGCTTCTCTATCTGGCTCGCCAATCATTAAAACACAGTCTAAATTACAGCCCACAAGTCCAACAGAAAACAAAACGCCACTTTCGTTACATTCAATGTCTAACGACAGCTTATTAAGAGTTGGGGAGTACTCATCATTTGCTTTTAATTTTGCCTCTGTTACTAATGTATAACCATTTTGATAAAAAACATTACCCGTTATCCAAGCACCTCCTTTTATAAAACGCTCCATTAGGTAGCGCTCTATTGGTCGAATATCTTCTTCAAATAATACAACTCCACGTTGCTTTAAAGCTTTAGCAGCAGAATAAAAATGCTTTAGTGATTTGAAGTAACAGGCCGACATATCTTCTTGCTGAAAGTTTTTTAACCCAAGACTTTTAATATTAAAGATAAGTGACTCAGCTGCTAATATTTCATGCGCTATTTCAGCATCTTTACTTTTGATAAAAAACAGCGCATTTTCGTTAACTGATATAGTTTTTATAGGCCCTTTATCACTACAAAACCACGCTTCGTAGCAGATGCCGCTAGCAGTATCATAAGCATGTGAAGAAACAATAAAACCGGCTGTTAAGTACATTATTACTAAACCTTATTCATATATATGTAAGTTTTTACTTAATTCAAAATGCTTTAAAGCCATACATTCAACCTAAATAAACACTCAGATACTTTATTTGCTAAATTAATCTCATCACTTCTTGTAGTTACACTCTTATAACTCTAAAATCCATAGCACTGTAATTATATACATACTTTAGGTAAATCATCCCATGCTTTCTGACTCACTAAAAAAAACAATTAGGCAAGTACACCAGCATGTGGCTAGCAACCTAAACGATTATCGCCCTCGTAGCAGTCAAAACTACCTTGTAGCCGAAATAGCAAAAACGCTTGCTGGCGAATACCATAAAAAGCAGCGCATTTGCGTAATTGAAGCAGGCACCGGTACCGGTAAGTCTCTTGCCTATTGTTTAGGCGCATTACCGCTTGCCTTAGCGCAAAAAAAGAAGCTGGTTATTTCTACCGCAACCGTTGCACTGCAAGAACAATTAATAGCAAAAGAACTCCCATTTTTTAAAAAGCATTCAGGCCTCGACTTTAAATTTGATTTAGTAAAAGGTCGCCATCGTTATATTTGTGCCCACAAATTACATAATGCTGTAAACGGCGATAGCCAAACACAAATGGACTTTATGCCAACGCTTACTTCACCATTGAGCGCAATGGAAACCAAGTGTTTGAATGAGCTATATAACGCCTATGTGAATAAAAAATGGCAAGGTGATAGAGACAGTTGGGCCGATACTGTACCCGATAGAGTGTGGAACTTAATAGCGTGCGATAAACATTCATGCCAACGCCAAATGAAGGCCCATCAAACGTGTCCGTTTCAGCTTGCTCGTAATCAATTAATGCAAATGGATGTGCTGGTAATTAACCACTCTTTATTACTTGCCGATTTAGACCTAGGCGGTGGTAAAATTTTACCAGAGCCCGACAACACCATTTATGTAATTGATGAAGCGCACCATTTAGCACATATAACACGCGATTTTTCATCGGCCGCAGCAACAATCAAAGGCACGATAGAATGGCTTGATAAGCTCACCAAGTTTAGCGGGAAAATGGCGAAGGTTTTAGTGGGGCAAAGAGCTATTGGGCAAAACTTTAAACTTTGCGACAGCATTAATGACGCGAATAAAGATTTAAAAGTAGTTCGCGATATTCTTGATAATGCCGACTTTGAATACTCAAAAGACGATACTTATCGCTTTGAACACGGTGAAATTCCACAATCGCTGCACAGTAAAGCAAAAGATATAAGCGAAGCCACGCAAGATGCGCTGCGCTGTTTAAACAAAATGCACGACACCCTTACCCAAGATGTAAGTGATGGCGACATAAAACCTTACGTTGCCGACCCAATACTAGGCGAAAGCGGTCAATACATAAACCGGTTAGAGCAACTAAACAAACTATGGTTTAGTTACGCAAAAAAAGGCGAAGGTGCTCCCCATGCACGGTGGATAAAACGTCTTGAATATAAAAGCCATCACGACCACTTATTAAGCGACTGCCCTATCGAGGTCGGTTATTACTTAAAAGATAAATTGTGGCGAGAATGCGCGGGCGCTGTTTTGTGCTCTGCTACATTAAGTGCACTGGGCTCGTTCGATCACTTTGCTTACGAAACAGGACTTGCTAAAGAAGAGGGCGTTAAGTTTATTAAAGTACCTTCTCCTTTTGATTACCCCAAACAAGCCACTTTACGTATTCCGGTATCTAAAGTAGAACCAACCGATAAAGACTTTAGTGATCACCTAGCTAAAACATTACCAGAGTACCTAAATGATAAAAAAGCGAACCTTGTACTATTCGCTTCTTATTGGCAAATGGACCACGTAACAAAGTTTCTTAGAACAAAAGGTTTTAACTTATTAGTACAAGGTGAGATGTCGCGAGAAGCGTTGCTTAAATTACACACCAAAAATGTAGATGAAGGCAAAGGCAGTATTTTATTTGGAACACAAAGCCTTTCAGAAGGCCTTGATTTACCTGGAAAATATTTAGAGAACTTAATAATTACTAAAATTCCGTTTGCTGTACCTACTTCGCCAATAGAAGAAGCGCAAGCAGAATTTGTACAAAGCAAAGGCGGTAACCCGTTTTTAACGATTACCGTACCAGACGCCGCAAAGAAATTGGTACAAAGCTGTGGTAGACTGCTGCGAAAAGAGAGTGATGAAGGCTGTATTACTATTCTCGATAGGCGCTTAGTTACTAAGCGATACGGTAAAGCCATGCTCGACACCCTACCACCTTTTAAAAGACAAATAGATTATTAATGTTTGAACTCGCACTCGATCCAACAACTTGGGCTGTTTTATGTGCTGTTGCACTTGCCGCAGGTTTTATAGACGCTATCGCCGGTGGCGGTGGTATGTTAACTGTGCCCGCTTTATTAACTGCAGGCTTACCTCCACATTTAACATTAGGCACCAATAAACTAGCAGCAAGTTTTGGCTCCTTAACAGCAAGCTATACTTATTATAAAAAGAACTTATTTAGCCCAAAGTTTTGGGCTGCCTCCGTAATTGCTACTGCAATAGGTGCATTGATAGGGACTGTTATTGTTGATCATTTAAGTATCGATTTTTTAAACAAACTACTACCCATTATTATTATTTTAGTTGCCGCCTATAGCTTATTTGGTAATTTAAGTACCACAGAAGGCGATGAGCTCCCTAAGCTCAACAAAGCGATGAAAATAAAACAATGGCTACAGGGTTTAGCATTAGGCTTTTTTGATGGTTTAGCAGGCCCAGGTACGGGTACATTTTGGACTGCTTCTAATGGCATGCTTTATAAAATGAACTTGCTACTCAATTGCGGTTTAGCGCGTTCAATGAACTTTGTTTCTAATTTTATATCGCTCATCACCTTTGTGGCACTCGGACATGTAAACTTTTTACTTGGCATAACAATGGGCTTTTTTATTATGCTAGGCGCATGGTTTGGAGCACATTCGGCAATACGTTTTGGTAGTAAATTTATTCGCCCTGTATTTAATACTATGGTTATACTTTTAGCTTTAAAACTAATTTACGAGGCTTACTTTTAATATGCATTCAATGGCTTTAGATAAACTACGTCAACAAGTTGCAACGCTAAAACAACAAGCCGAGCAATTTGATAAAGCTAAACTTTTTTCTAAAAATCGCTACATGCAGGCGCAACCTAGCTTGTTTGACCGCGCAGTTTTTAGTACAAAAAGCATGAATCTAGTCGATTACGTAATAGAAATAGAAGATGAAGTGTCAAGATTACCGCCAAGTGAGCATCGCCATGCTTATACCTACGCGCTTGAACGTATAGGAGCTCAGGTACAAGCTGTATTCAACGTTATTAAATCAACGCCTATTTGGGTTAAAGAAAACAAAAGCCATTATAAACCACGCCCTAAGCAAACCGTTTATAAGCAAGCGGTACAAAAAATAATGCAATCATCGCACGAGCTTTACGACGAATTAAAACAAAACCATGAGTTTGAACGCCGTTTAGTGCTCATGATTGAAGAGCGTAAAATGCAAATGGATAAAGCCTCGCCAGCTAAAGCACAAAAGCTTAACCTTGAAATATTAAGCACACACGCTCGATTAGGCCGCTGCAGAAAAGCAATTTCTGCCACTGAGGACAAAATACAACAAGTAGAAAAACAGCAGCTACGTTAAGCCGCACTTTACTATGCAGCTTTATTATCATCTTTTGTATTCAGACCTTATACTCCCAGAACGTCATCGATTCCCTATTCAAAAGTATAAGTTACTTAAAACCGAAATAGAAAATCTAGGTGTTTCGGCTATTCACTTTCAAGAGCCTAAAAAAGTAACCAAATCTCAACTTTCGCTATGTCATAATCAAACTTATATAAATAACTTTTTAAACGGCACGCTTAGCAATAAAGCCATAAAAAAAATGGGCTTCACTTATTCAAATGAATTGGTAGAGCGCACATTACTATCAGTTGGGGCAAGCATCCAAAGTAGTGAACACGCGCTAAAACATGGTTTTTCGGCTAATTTAAGCGGTGGTTATCATCATTCTCATAGTGATTTTGGCAGTGGCTTTTGTATTTTTAATGATTTAGCTATTGCAGCAGCACATTTAATAAATACAGAGCAAGCCGACACTGTTTTAATTTTTGATTGCGACGTACACCAAGGCGATGGCACAGCACAAATCACTCAAAACCATAACCATAACCATAACCATAACCATAACCAAATTATTACCTGCTCAATTCATTGTGAACAAAATTTTCCTCGTAATAAGCAAGAGTCCACTTACGATTTTGCATTGCCCGCTAAAACAGCCGACGATGAGTACCTTGCTACATTAAAGCAAGCACTCGATTTTTGCGTGCGCATACATAACCCTGATATTATTTTGTATAATGCAGGCGCTGATATTTACACTAAAGACGAGTTAGGCTTGTTTAATATATCGCTCAATGGCGTATATGAGCGCGACTTGTTTGTTCTCAACTTCTGTAAGCAACATCAAATCCCACTAATGTGCGCTTTAGGCGGCGGTTATCAGCGTAATTTGAGTTCACTAATTAATGTTCATAAACAACTATTTAAAGCCGCTATCGATTTATAGTAAGCCTTAGTATAGACTCAGTTAAACGGATTATTTTAAAGCGGTGGGAATATGCGATTACACGAAGACATACACAACTATTACGAAAAGATTGTAGTTGAAGAAATCATCAAACTTAAACTTGATGAAAAATATGATGAAGATGTAATGGCTGACTTTTGTTGTACGGTACTAAATCAGCTCCCGCCACGATATATTCGCTACGATGTAGATATGGCGTTTTACCTACCACAATCAGAACGTCTACATATGGAACAACGCGTACAAACCGCAATAAATGTTGCCATTAGCCACATATCAAAAAAGAAAGAATTAAATGACAAGCCCACTTGATCAAGCCCCTACACATATTAAACTTGCAGTAGATTTAATTATGATACTAGAGCAACACGATGTTGCTCCAGAAGAGGTCTTAAAAGCACTCGATATTGTTAAAAGCGACTTTGAAAAAAAACAAACTGAAAGTTAGTTTTATTCAACCAGCTCAATTGGGTAAGTTGTTACAACGACTTCGTATTTCTCACAATCAACTTTCACTTCGTTAAAGCGATGTTTAGCGCTTACTGATTTTTGACAACTTATATTTTGTACTTTTAAATCATATTGCTGTTTGTATAGGGCAACTATTTCATCGAATTGTTGCTCTGATAGAGGAAAATTGTAGAGTCTGTATAACACTAACTTATAAGTTGTTTTAAAATTAATTAAAGATATTAACTCCACCCAATACTAACAGTTACCTTTTTAATCACACTATTTATAACTATAGATATGGTATTTTTCTATTTTTATACTACAAAAAAACGCTGGAGCCCTATTATTAAACTACTATTCCATGTTCGATGCTAGATCGTTGATTACACCTTGCGCATCATAGCTGGTCACTTTTGTTTTAATCCCTTTACCCATCTTAATAGCTATTAGCGTGTATATTTCATTACTTGATTTTATAGATAAACCTTCAGTTTTTGACCTGGTAATTAAACCACACTCATCTAATTTAGGATTCACAAAAACTTCTTTCTTAGTCACCTCGAACCAATCATAGCCCTGTATTTGGGTAAGTTTGGCTGCTTTTAATAAAGCAAAATTACTAGCATCACCCGACTCACTCGCCTTATTCCTAAACCTTACTCGATAATTACTATTATCAATTTTATCCTCTGTGTAACCATACAAAAGCTTATTTTCAGAGCATTCATCAGTATAAGTACACCCAGTTAACAAAATAGTAACCACTGCTAATAATGCTATTTTCATAAATTCCCTTATTTATTTTTGAAAAAGCGACTACTCGCACAATCAATGTGTATTATTTAACTTACTCATAGACCGCTCAGGGTTTGTTTATAAGTAATTATTTAATCATACACAATTGAACACTAAAAATGAATGTGCCATGAATGCCTTGCGTCTTTAAATTATTAAGCTGTACTTTTTCTCAAACTCTTTAATTAAATTGGGATTGCTGAATAAGTAACAATAACTCAGCAGTAGCCGTTGCATCAGCAAGTGCGCGGTGATGGCTGGTTAAATTTAAATTAAAATGCGATGAGAGATTACCAAGCGAATACGACTTTAAGCCTTTAAACGCTTTGCGCGATTCAACCACGGTGCACATTTTTGGCATTTTAAAAAAGTGCCCTGCCATCTCGCATTCTTTTTTAATAAAGCCATAGTCAAAATTAACGTTATGGGCTACAAAAATACTGCCTGCGAGTTTATCTAATAGCGGCTTGGCTATATCGGCAAATACAGGCACGTTGCGTACCATGCTATCGCTTATGCCAGTTAGTGACGTTATAAATCCAGGTATATGGCGCTCGGGGTTAACTAAGCTTGTCCAAGTATCAATTACTTTTCCGTGCTGTACTTTTACAAGGCCAATTTCGGTAATACGGTTACCGCCTTTTAAGCCGCCCGTGGTTTCTATATCGACCACACTGTAAATACGGTGTGGATCTACAAACCATTTAACCGCAGCAATGTGTACTGTAAAGCCCACATTTTTTAAATTATCAATAGTGGTTAGTTGGTTGCGTCTAAGTTTGTCGCCCGGTGCTTTTACCTCTTCAAAATGTACTTGGCCATTATTAATTACCATTAAGTCGGGGTAGCCGTCTTTTAGCTGTAAATAATGTTTGCTCATGGCTGTTAAGTGCGCAATTAGTGCCTTAATAGGGCTGTTTAAAATAAGCGCTTCTAACGGCTCTAATAAATTGCTGCGCCATCTAAACAAACCGTTAGGCTGCTCAAAGTATTGCGCTGCATTTTTGCATACTAAATTAAGTAATGCTTGCGACGTTTGGCACTGTGCTAAGCGCTCATTTATCTGTGTTTGCTGCGCTTCATAAAAATTACCAAGCCTTAACACTTGCGGATAAATATCAAACTCATTGCATGGTGGATAAGGCGACTCCACAAATAACTCATGCCAAAATACTAAACCAAACAAACTTTGCCAAAGCGTGTTTTCGGTATTAAATACAGCCATACCTTGGCGAGTATAATAATCGTTTACGCCCTGCTCTACTTCACCTCGGTACAGTTCATCTATTTCTAGCACGCACTGAGTGTCGGCAAGCATGGTACTTAAACGCGAACGTGTTTTTTTATTAAACTTACGCATTAAAAAATCGTCAGCAAAATACAGTAAATCATCAGTAAGTGGGTTTTCGATAATGGCTTCTAATCGAGCTTTTACCCACTCTTTATTGCCAAACCTGTATTGCTCTCTTATTTGAATTTCTTGTGCTTCGCTATCATCCGCGCACCCTTCAAGTAAACTAAAAGCAAGTTCGCTATCACCTGTTTTTAGCTGCCTATAAAGCCTAACTAATAATTTATTTTTTAATGCAACGGCTATTGCACCATGTGCAGCTTGCACTAAAACCTGCGACGCTAAAGCAACATAGTCGCTCTCATCTGTTATATTTTTAAATGCTAACCGGTAACGGTTTAGTAAATAGTTCGATTGCGCTTCGTCAAGTATTTCAAACCGCGACAAGCTCTCGCTGTGCCCTTCGCGCGTAGCGGTTAAGCCTAAGTCTCGCATTACAAAACGATTTTGATGATTTACATCACCACTGCTTAGTTTGCCTGCAAATAAAAACTCAAAATACTCGTAGTAATCACTGCGGTTGTTAATTACATACTGGCTATAAAGTGGCGCAAGCTCTTGTGGGCATGCTTTAAAAAACTCACGCGCAATATCCACCAGCGCGCCTTTAGCGGCGCTCTTTTTAAAGCTTATTTGCTCACTGTAATTACTTAGCAACTCAACCAAAGAAGGCTTAGTTAAGTGCGCTAAAAGCTGCTGGTAATGCTGCGCGTTTGGCTCAAATAAAATACCGGCTTTTTTTAGCGTATAAATAGCCTGATGCGGCGAGGTTATTTCTTCATAATTAAGCGATTGCGCCTGCACTAAATAAGGCTTTCGCGAGTACACACGCGCCAACATGCATTGGCTTTGCTCATCTAGCTGGTTAATTTTACTAATAAATTCACTGTGTTTGGGCTCAAGTAAATGCATACATTTACTAGTTACAAACTCAATAAGCTCTCTAAAATGCGCTAAATAGTATTTTGCTGGTAATTCTTTTTTCATAATATCGCCATAACTGTATATAAAAACAGTATCTAGTATTTATGCTTATTATTCAATCTTAAACTTGTAATCAGTAATGCTTATAGTTGCCATATAAAAATAATGTAGAGTCAATAAGCACTGAATTTAAAAAACGACATATTACACAAAAGAAGAGGTATGCAACCGAGTACAAAGCACTCGCCCTAAAGCACTCACTATAGAGCTGCAAAAAGAATACTTTGAGAATTTTGAGAAGTAAGGAAAAATTTAGCACATGAATAGTGCCAATAATATTTTTAATACCAGTTATGGATTAGCCGTTGATGGGTTTAACCACTTGTATATGTTACAAACACTACAGACACACCGTCGCTTCACCCATATGAATACAACGATATAGACTTTTTGTAGTATTGTTTTTAAAACTAGGGCTTTGGCAGACTTTATGTGGCTTACCTATTTTTGCCTTAATTTCATCTAAATGTTGCCATGTTTCCATTGCAACTCTGTCATGCACAGCTAAGAAGTAGTCTAGTTTTTCTTTCGTGTAATACTTAGCTAGCTCCTGCTTTGAAATATACATTTCCAGTGCTTTTGATGAGTTGATAATTTGCAAATTGTTCTCGCAGGCTAAGGCCGTTCCCATTAATGAGCCTGCATTTTTATACCTACGCTCAACTTCAGTTTCGTTTGTTACATAAGAACATGCGGATAAAAGTAATAATGTTAAAAGAAAAAAATTCTTAACCTTTGCCACCGTCTCTCCTTTTAACGCCCACTTAAGCGGACAAAATTGCTGACTATAATGTGTAGCGGAACAAAACGTAACAAACTGTTTTTGTTCCGTTTAAAGTGCTTGTTATGCCAATGTTCGAAGATTAAGACTACATTTATCTGGTGCAATAACTATCTCTTTAAATATCATATTTTTATTAACATTATCACGAATATATTTCCTTGTTTTCATAGGCATTCTATACCCAAATATAATAGATTTAATCCACTCAGGTTGGGATTTAACTAACGCAAAGTCCTTGAAATCTTGCTTAATAAGGTGCTTAGAATCATTACCTAACTTTAAACGAAATTCGTTTTCATATTCCCATTCATTTAATTTCACCTTTAGAGCATCCCACGCTTGAATACCTAATTCATCTTTTGACCTCAAATCTAGTGTTGATTCTATTAATTCTAAAATATCAATATTTGCTAATGCTTTTTTGTATGTAACCTTATCTGGGGTTACATAACTCTTATCCCATTCAATACAAAAACCATTATGCGAATTAGCATAATGAGACCACATTAAATTATTAGTGGGATCATCCGTAATGCAGTAAAAAAGGTAGCTATCCAATATTTCATTCATTTTTGTATGAAGTGATTCAAAATTGTGTTTTGATTCTTTACCCATGTAAAGTTGTTTGAATGTTAGTTTTGAACTCCCAGAGAGCTTTTTATAAGTGTTCCTTACGCGCGTTCGAGACGGTGTTCTAAACTCGACTCTCGAATCAAAAAGATCATTGAAGTTATTTCTCCGTGAAAATGTTACTTGATCATTAAACAAGTTAATCAGGGAGTATTCTTTATCTAATTCATCATGAGAATTGATTGGGCAATACTTAAAATAATTGTTCAAATTCCACACACCCTGAATAGAATTGGCATAACAACTTAATCGACGACATTTTCGCTTTATAAACCGACAATGTTCCTATATTCAATGCATTTACCTTATCCACCAAATAGCCAACTGTAAACAATTACTTAATTTCGAACAGATTATGTAATTGCAGAAACACACCAAAATGGGTGAGAACAGTGATATTGATCTAACAGATACTTCCCATACAAAGCACATTGTTTATTAAAATTCAGCATGTGTTATTTAAAAGGCGCTACTTAATTTCAAAGTATTGAATCTAACGCCTTTAAGCTAATACCTTTAAATTAAACCTTCAAAACACTGCTCAATTTATACCGGCCAAACCCTTTGTACCTGCACAAATGTATTCAACCATAACGCTTTACGATATTATGCTCTTTTATATTTAATTTAACTTTCAGGGCATATAATGACAACGCGCACACCGCCTTCCCACTCAGCCAACACAGCTGAAAACACCTCTCTTTTTTACGTAATATTTATATCGGCCGTTGCTGCTATTGGTGGCTTTTTATTTGGTTTTGACTCGGGCGTTATTAACGGCACGGTATCGGCACTGGGTAATGCCTTCAATTCAAGCAGTGTAGCTACGGGCTTTAACGTAGCGTCTGTGTTACTTGGCTGTGCCTTAGGTGCGCTTGCTGCGGGGCCGCTGGCTGATAAGTTTGGTCGCCGTGCAATTATGATCATCACCGCGATTATTTTTGCCATTAGTGCATTTGGTTCGGGCATTAGCGAAAGCTCTGCGGAGTTTATTTTTTACCGTTTATTTGGTGGTTTAGGTATTGGTGCGGCATCGGTATTAGCGCCAGCTTACATTGCTGAAGTTGCGCCACCAGCCCTTCGTGGTCGTTTAGCTACACTACAACAACTCGCTATTGTACTGGGTTTATTTGCTGCTTTTTTAAGTAACTACTTAATTGCTGATGCAGCAGGCAGCGCACAAAATATTTTAATGCTTGATATAGCCGCTTGGCGCTGGATGTTTTGGGCTGAGCTTGTGCCTGCTGTGTTGTTTTTAGTCGGTGTTTTGTTTATTCCTGAGTCGCCTCGTTATTTAGTGGCGCAAGGTAAAGTGGATGATGCAAAATCGGTATTTAGTAAAATATCGAACGACAACGTTAATGCGCAAATAAGCGATGTT
This sequence comes from Pseudoalteromonas sp. SWXJ133, assembly GCF_015864365.1. NCBI lineage: Bacteria > Pseudomonadati > Pseudomonadota > Gammaproteobacteria > Alteromonadales > Pseudoalteromonadaceae > Pseudoalteromonas > Pseudoalteromonas sp. SWXJ133. Next base: position 83,281 of record NZ_JADYXJ010000008.1, on the reverse strand, counting down.
AAACGCTCATTGCATAGCGACACAAAGCCAAGCATTCGCGATTTATTTATTGATGGCAGTAAAAAAGTACACCCAATTGTTTGGGTGGGTGTAGCGCTGAGTGTGTTTCAGCAATTTGTGGGTATTAACGTGGTGTTTTATTACGGCTCTGAGCTTTGGCAAGCCGCTGGGTTTGATGAATCGCAATCGTTATTTATAAATGTGCTCGCAGGTACTACTAATATTGTATCGACCTTTATTGCCATTGCCCTAGTTGACAAAGTTGGCCGTAAACCACTGTTGCTTGTAGGCAGTATTGGTATGTTTATCAGCTTAAGCGCGCTTACTTATATATTTGGCAGTGCAGGCCTTGATGAAGCAGGCAAACTTGCACTTAGCGATAACATGGGTACGTTTGCGCTTATTATGGCTAACTTATTTGTGGTATTTTTTGGCTTAAGTTGGGGCCCAATTGTATGGGTATTATTGGGCGAAATGTTTAATAATCGTATTCGTGGTGCAGCGCTTGCTGTTGCGGCTAGCGCACAATGGATTGCTAACTTTGCAATCACCATGACCTTCCCTATTATGCTGGCTAACATTGGACTTGCAGGCGCTTATGGCTTTTATGCGTTATCGGCACTTATAAGCATATTTTTTGTTGTTAAATACATTAAAGAAACACGCGGTAAAACACTTGAATCTATGTGATTTTTAAAAGCGGTGATATTAATCGCCGCTTTGCTTTTACATACAATGGCGTTATTTAAGAATGATTGTTTAGATGAGCTAGACGTTAATTAATAAATATATTTTAAACTGCTGTTGATACGTAAACGCTCCTTTTACCAGCATACTTTTAATATCAAAGTGTGTAGCTACCGATTGCATGCTTAAATATCACTATAGCTCAATACGTTAGCGAACCTTTTAACTTAAGCTAAGATTGAATAGCAATCTACGTTCATTTATTTTAGCTTTATAACTATTGCCGTATTACCTTTTATTATAACTAATCTATTTAAATTCCTTTTTAGAATATCAAAAATTAGCTATTGTCCGCCCATTCCAACTTTATGTATTTACTAAAATGAAAAAACAGTTAATTTCAGGCTTAGCTTTAACGTGCGCGTTAGGTTCGTTCAGTGCATTTGCTACTAATGGTTATTTTACTCACGGCTATGGCATGACCCACAAAGGCATGGCTGGTGCAGGTGTAGCGCTGTCAGAAGAGTTAATGTCTGGCGCTAATAATCCAGCAACTTTTTTACCTAACGGAACAGAGCTATCACTGGGCTTAGAGCTTTTTTCACCTGAACGAAAATATACTGCATCAAAAGTAGATACTTTTTACCCTGGCGCATTTTATCTTGAAGCAAAAACACAAAAAAGCGACAACACCGTATTTGCAATTCCAGAGTTTGCTATTGGCCATCAATTAAATGAAAAAGTAAATATTGGTTTATTAGTGTATGGCAACGGCGGTATGAATACCGAGTACGGCGCAGAATCCTCTCCTGAGGGGACTTTTTACGCTGGTACAACAGGCGTTGATTTAAAACAACTCTTTATTAGCCCAACAGTAAGCTATAAGTTGAATGAACAAACACGCCTTGGTGTATCCCCTATTTACGTGGTGCAACAGTTTGAAGCACAAGGGCTTGGAAACTTTGCTCCTTTTTCGCAATCACCAGAAGCGCTTACAAATAATGGTACCGATACAAGCACAGGCCTAGGCATTCAACTGGGTATTAGCCAAGATATAAATTCGTCATTAAGCTGGGGGGCAAGTTACCGCTCATCAGTGTCTATGCAAGAGTTTGATAGCTATAAAGGTTTGTTTGCAGAGCAAGGCGGATTTGATCTACCAAGTTCGTTTCAACTTGGCGCAGCCTACAAGCTTACCCCAAGTAATCAGGTTGTATTTGATTGGCAAAAAATAAATTACAGCGAAGTAAAAAGTATTGCAAATCCAGTCAATAATTTAATGTCAGCGCCTTTAGGAGCTAACGCCGGCGCTGGGTTTGGCTGGAACGATATGACTATTTATAAGCTTGGTTATCAATGGCAGCGTACATCGCAACAAAAGATTCGTTTTGGGGTGTCTTACACCGAGCAGCCTATTCCTTCTTCTCAAGTTATATTAAATATTTTAGCCCCGGGCGTTCAAGAGTGGCATTTTACTACTGGCTTTAGCCATTCTTTTACCAACAAGGTACAATTAAACGCTATGGCTTTTTATTCGCCATCAAAAAAAGTAACGGGTGCTAACTACTTAGCGCCTAATCAACAATTATCAATCGAAATGAAACAAACCGGTTTAGGCGTTTCTATTGTTTGGGAAATTTAAAAATGATAACAGAATTCACCCCAGTATCGGCTGCAATAGGCGGTGCATTAATAGGAATAGCGTGTACGTTATTACTGGTTTTATACGGAAAAATTGCGGGTATATCAGGCATTGTTAAGTCTGTATTCGCTAAAGCAAATTCAGACTCTCGTTGGCAGTTATACTTTATTTTAGGGTTGTTGTTGGCAGGAGTGGCTGTAAGGGTATTTGCACCTTCTTTATTAGAAGGCGAATTGCAATTACCGCCTTGGCTTATTGTTGTTGCAGGGCTTTTAGTTGGCGCTGGTACAACTTTAGCTAATGGGTGCACAAGTGGCCATGGTGTGTGCGGCATGTCGCGCTTTTCTGCTCGCTCTTGGGTTGCAACATGCACATTTATGCTTGTCGCCTTCATTACAGCAAACCTTGTAGGATAAATAATGAAAGCAATTATGATGGTTGTTATAGGCTTTATATTTGGCTTAGGACTTATTATTAGCGGGATGACAAACCCCGCTAAAGTGATTAACTTTCTTACCTATGGAAACCAATGGGACGCAAGCTTAATTATAGTGATGGCTGTTGCCATGCTAATAATGATGCTTACATGGTTATGGGTTGCAAAAAAAGAAAAGCCACTTATTTCAGGAACGTTTAATTTAAGTGATTTAAAAAAAATTGATGCACGCTTAATAATCGGTTCAGTACTTTTTGGTTTAGGCTGGGGTTTAAGTGGTATATGCCCAGGCCCGGGCTTGGTTCAATTAGTATCTCTTAAAATGGAGTTTTTATTATTTTTTGCAGCCGTGCTAGGCGGTATGTGGTTAGCCAAAAAAGTATAATATTTGCTGCCGACTAAACTCGGCAGCTACTTTTACCCAAACAAAGGTACATAACTTGCTGCAATATATATAAAACTATATTGAACAGGTTTAAGTTATGCTAAATAAAGCGCTGGAATTTTCTAACAGCACACCTTGGTTAGGCGCAGCGTCCTCCCTTTTGCTTATAGCTATACTACTGTTTTTAATTCGTTTTTTTGTAATGTACTGGCTAAAAAAATGGACTTCAAAAACCAAATTTATATTCGATACTTTACTAATAGAGTCAATATCTAAGCCGCTAACACTGTGCACAATTATTGTGCTGCTCACCATTTTAGAGCACGACACCTTCATTATTAGTACTTCTATTTCTCAGCAGATCCCTTTTAATAGCATTAATATTGTATTAGCGCTGCTTGCACTTATTATGTTTTTAGACCGCTTTATTATTGGCACTATTAATTACTATGGTAAACAATCAGCCGTGGTTTTTAATTCAAAAAGCATAATTAAAGGCGTGATACGCGTTACATTATCGTCAGTGGGATTACTGGTTTTAATGGGCACGTTAGGTATTTCTATTACGCCCATTATTGCCTCGTTAGGTATTACGTCACTGGCTGTTGCTCTTGCTTTGCAACCCACCCTTGAAAACTTTTTTTCTGGCGTGCAGCTAGTAATAGATAAACCTATAAGGGTGGGTGATTTTATTGAGCTTGAATCTAAGGAGCAAGGCTTTGTTGATCATATAGGCTGGCGTTCTACATGGGTTAAAATGCTACCTAACAATATGATTATTATACCTAATAGCCAATTATCTAAGTCGCGTATTATTAATTACTTTTACCCTGAAAAAGAGCTAAGCGTACCTGTTGATATAAGTGTACATTACGATTCAGATTTAGAATTTGTTGAACAAGTAACACTTGAAGTGGCTCGCGAAATACTTATTTCACACGAATGGGGCGTTGATGATTACAATACCTTTGTGGTTTTTCATACCTTTGATAGATCAAGCATTAACTTTACGGTAATGCTTAGAGCTAAAGAATACTTTAATCGCTTTTGGGTAAAATCTGCTTTTATAAAAGCCCTGCATAAACGCTATAAAAAAGAAGGTATTGTAATCCCCTTCCCTATTACGGCTATTAACACTACTCAAGAATCAGCTAAATTTAATAGTGATAAAAAGGTGCAAGGCGACACTTAAAACAAAGCGCGAGTAACTCTCGCGCTAAATAAGTATTAAAACTTGTAGGTTATTTGCCCAATAATTTCGCGAGGGCTGCCGGGAAAGTGGCCGTTTCGTTCACTAAATCCACTAACCGCGTATTCTTTATCAAACAGGTTATTAATATTTACACTCAGTAATACGTCGTCAAAGCGACTCGTCCAGCTCATATCAAATACGGTAAATGGTTTTACTTTTTGACCACTTGTACTAAGTTGCTCACTTACGTAATTTGCACCAAAGGCAATTGATGAGTCAATCGAATCCAGTGCGTAGCGAGTCCATAAACCTGCCTGGTGGCGTGGTGCATTAGCAAAGCGCGAACCATCTCCAAATGTATTTGAAAGCGTATCACCCGTTACGCCGTCTACCACTTGCGTATCGTTGTAAGCGTAGTTAGCCGTTACGGTCCAGTGCGCTGATAAATCGCCGACTAAAGTTGTTTCAAACCCTCGGCTTTCTACTTCACCTATATTTAAAAGTGCAGCAATTCCATCCCCCGCTCCCGTATCGTCAGGGTTGCTCATTACCACGTTTTCTTTATTAATTTGGTAAATTGCAAAGGTGCTCATTATTTTGCCGTCGAGCCATTGGTTTTTCATACCCAGCTCTATTTGCTTGCCGGTTTCTGGTTCTAAATTACCTTCGCCTTCTACATCTTCTTGGTCGGCTGACGATGTAGGGTTAAAGCTCTCTGAGTAGTTAATATATACCGATGTGTTTTCTACTGGCTGATAAGTAACAGCAACGCGCGGCGTTATGTCGTTATCTGAGTAACTAAAACCAGTTTCTTGATTAAACTCTTTAAAATGGTCATAGCGCAAACCTGCAATAATTGTCCACTGCTCGCCTATGCTAATTACGTCTTGTGCATATACACCAAATCGGTCGGTATCAACGCCATCACGGTTCATGTCGGTGAGGTTATAAGTACTTGGATCGGTTTCACCGTAGTTTAAATTAAAAATATTTAAATTAGCGACGCCATCGGCCTCATATCGGGCACGTAAGTAGTCATATTCGGTATCAACGGTGTGGTAATCACCACCAAATAAAAACTGATGGGTTAATTGTCCTTGTCCAAAGTTATAAACAAAGTCGGTGGTTACACTTGCCTCTTTATTGGCGCGATATTGCTTGCGGTATTCACGCTTAATCGTTTCGTCGTCAATATTGGCAATGCCATCGCCGTTTACATCTACCCAACTTTGCGACTCATGGTAGGCTTGGTCTCGCTCGTTATCCATGTAACGAAACGTAGTACTTAAAGAAAAATCATCATTAAAATAATGGCTAAGTTCTGCTTGAAGCACCAACGCTTCCATATCTTGATAATCAACCGCTTCATTAGCGTTATAACTTGGGTCAACTAAAAAATTGCCGTTGTCATCTACCGGTACGCCACGTAGGCGGTTTCCGCCTAGGTCTTGTTTAATGTAGTCAACACTTGTGGTTAGGGTTGTTGAATCACTTAAATCAAATAACAATCCACCCGTCAGCTCGGTGTTTTTTGAGTCAGCATTGTTACGAAAGCTATCTTGCTCTTCATAATAACCACCCAATCTATAAGCCATTGTATCGTTTAAACCACCCGTCATATCGAGTGATGCACCACGGGTGTTGTAATTACCCAGAGTAAGCTTTAGTTCGCGTTTTTGTGTGTAGCTTGGCTTTTTGGTTACGTAATTAATCATCCCACCAGGTTCGCCACCGCCATACAAAGCAGAGGCTGGCCCTTTTAATACTTCAACACGTTCAACATTAAATAACTGCGGTACACCAAAGCCCGAATATGGGTCGCCACGCACACCATCGTAAAATACATTTGCGTCATCTCTAAAACCACGAAAAGTTACGCCTGAGTAGCTATATTCGCTCACTCCCGCAATAGATCGGTACAAATCGGTAATGTCACGCGCTGCTTGGTCAATTATAAGTTGCTCTGTTAAAACCTGAGCCGATTGCGGAAGCTTAATAAGATCTAAATTAGTTTTAGTCCCAATTTTGCTTTCGGTTTCTAGGTAAAATTGCTGGGCACGGCCAGTTACTTCAATAGTTTCAATGTCGTCGTTTTGTTGTGAAAAAGCTATATTAGAAAAAACAGATAAAGACGCAGCAATACTTAATGCCAAATAATTAGGGTTAAACATGATAATTCCTGGGAGAAGTGTAGATAGCCAACAAGCTAAATGATAACTCTTATCATTTTCATAATCAACACAAGGGCGGGTTTAATACATCTAAATATTAGAACTAATATTAATTAAAACAGAGCGCTAGCCCTTTTATTGCAGTTAAAATAAAACCCCTACTGTATTAAATACAGTAGGGGTTATTAAGTAATTCTTAAATTAGTTTTAGCGTGTAATTTACCCAGCAATATTGCTAATTTGAATTACTGGAGACACGTTAGTAAAATTAACTAAATCAGCCGCTATTACTTCTTGATGAGGTGCAAAGGCTTGCTGAAAAGATTCTACCGATTCAAACACTAAATGCCCCATAGCAATATAAGTTGGCGCTTCGCCCGGTGCGCCACCTGCTAAACCTGCATCTGCACTACTTGATATAAGCGCTTTACCAACTAACTCTGCAACTAGTGGTAAATGTGTTTTACAGTAGTAGTCCATATCGAAAGTAGCACTTTCATTATTTGGGTATAATACGCTTACTTTAATCATTACATTCTCTCTTTTATTTACTAAAAAATTTAAAGCGTCTTTTGAAACAGTATGAATCATACATAAGTAAAAAACACATAAGTGAGCAGTCGCTCAATTATGAAGTATTCATACTCATAGCGCCAGTAATTTGATTGCAGTGCTTATTTTAATTAAGGTGATACTTCGCTAATTTACTTAAGTGCGGGTCGTTTTTTAAAAGGTTTAGGCGGCAAAGACTCTACAAAGTTAACGCACGTATTTACCCAATATGCTAAATCAGAATCAGACTCAAAACCTTCAGGCAAAATATAAACCAAGCCCTTAACTGGCTTTCCGGTAAAGTCCATTTCAGTTACATGAGGTTTAGCTAAACAATCGCTGTAGTTTTCAGGCCCGACTCGCACCATCAGCTTGTTGCCTATTATTACGCAGCACATATACTCCGAAATTATAAAACATAAACCACCAAACATTTTCTTTACTACTAAATCGTGGGCGCATTAAACAACTCATAAAGTCGCTCTTCTAACCCTCTGTCAAACGCCATTTTAGTATCTCTTTTTTTAAATGAATGAATCTGAGATTAATTATGTAGGCTACTAAGCAATAGTAGGTACTAACAACAAATACATTATTCATCCTCTTATAAACTTTTTTATTGATCATCAAGCTTACAATAAAGGCATTATTTTATTAGTAGCTGCGATAATTTTTTAATCGATTCAGCTATCTCATCCATACTAATAGCGCCATAGCCAAAACGTATGTGGGTCGGTGACTCTTGATCGATAGCAAAAAACGTACTTAACGTCGAATCGTTATTTTTAAAATCAGAAAGATCTCTTCCCTCAACTAGCTTAGAAATATCAACCCAAATAGCTAAACCTCCAGTGGGCAGTATAAAAGAGATTTTTTCACCAAACACTCGAGTAAACTCTTGCGCGGTATAGTCTCTTCTTTGTTTATATTCACGCCTTACTTTTCTTATGTGGCGTTTTACTTCACCTGATTCCATCAAGTCAGATATTACATGCTCAGTTATTGTGTTGCCTTGCCTATCAATAAGTACTATTTCTTGTGCCGCACGCTCAATAAACTGAATATCCGAAACGATGTATCCAAGCCTAAGTCCTGGCGCAAACACTTTAGACATAGAGCCAATATGCACTACATTTTCAGAATTAGGAAGGCTCGCTAATGGCGGAATTGGACTCGCCTCGTAGTGAAATTCATGATCGTAATCATCCTCAATGATAGAAAATTGATGTGTTTTAGATAACTCCAACAAAGCCAGCCTTCTGTGCATAGGCAAGCATACCGTTGTGGGATATTGATGATGAGGAGTAACATAAACACCCGATACACTATGATTTTCGAGTATTTCGCGTAAATGTGATATATCAAGCCCTTGGTCATCTAATCTACATTTAACGACTTTAAAACCATTTGATTCAAACGCGGCTTTTGCAGGTAAGTAACATAAATCTTCCATAATAATGACCCCTTTTTTGGAGTCTAATACTCTAGATGCTAAATAGATGCCCATTTGACTCCCCCTCACAATACATATTTCTTGTTCTGAGCAGTTCATGAATCGATCGCTGGAGAGCATTTTTTGTATTGAGTTACGAAGTTCAATAGCACCGCGAGGATCGCCGTAACCTAGCTTAGAATGACGACTTAAATTAACGCATACTCGCCGGTAGGTACGTGCCAATAACTCATATGGAATTAAACGAGCATCTGGTGTGCCATCATTTGTTATTGATACACAATCAGCTAACGCCAAAGCATCAAGATATAAATTTTCGACCAGCTTAGATGATGGTTTCGTTTTTTTTGTACTGCTGATCAAACTGGTATTTGCAGCTGACAAACTTTGCTCTGGTAGTGTTTCAGATACGAACGTACCGCGCCTCAGTTTGCTTTTCAACCAGCCTTGCACCTCAAGTTCTTCGTAAACTTGTTGCACTGTTTTTCGATTAATACCTAATTGATTAGCCAATGAGCGAGAGCCAGGCAACATACTTCCTGGCGTTAAACGCCCAGTTTGAATGTCTTTTGTTATACGGTTCAATAGTTTCGAATGGAGCGTTTTACCGCAGCTATCCTCAAAAGTGAACTGAATATCCCAAGGTCTTAACATAAATACCTCATCACTGGACCCCTTAACTTTGCATTTCTGGCTCTTATTTTTAACCCAGATTATCGCTATCTTACTGCCATTGTCAAAACATAAAAAGAGAATAACTCACATGAAAACACTAAATACAACTAAAGAAGCCTTGATGCAAAATGCGCAGCAAGACATGCAAACACTCATTCAAGATAGCAACTTAACAGATCGCGAAAAACTGGCGCTAACATGCCGAATATTATTTGATAAAGGCCACGACTCTGGGTTAGCGGGGCAAATTACTAGCCGTACAGAGAAAAATAATACCTTTTTAACACAACGATTTGGATTAGGTTTTGACGAAGTAAGTGCCAAAAATCTAATTGAAGTCGATCAGGATCTAAAGCCTTTAGATGAAGAAGGTATGGCTAATCCTGCGAACCGTTTTCATACATGGATTTATAAAGAGCACCCAGAAGTAAACTGCATCATTCATACACATCCAACACATATTGCTGCGTTATCGATGCTAGAAGTCCCTTTGATCATATCTCAAATGGATACATGTGGGTTGTATAACGATTGTTCTTTTGTGGCTGACTGGCCTGGCGTACCGGTTGGTAACGAAGAAGGAATGCTTATTTCAAAAGCACTAGGTAAAAACCGTGCTGTGTTTCTTGCACATCACGGGCAGCTTGTTATAGGCAAAAATATTGAAGAGGCGTGCAACCTCGCAATATTGATTGAACGAGCCGCTAAATTGCAATTACTCGCAATGGCTGCAGGTGAAATTAAGCCGCTTCCTCACAAACCAGCTCAAGAAGCTCACGACTGGGTTTCTACCGACAAACGAAATAAAGTCAATTTTGCGTACTACGCAAGACAGGCATTAAAAAATCACACTAACTGTATTTAAGGCACATAAAATGAATATATCAGGAATTATAGGTTACCCAATAACCCCTTTTAACAATGACCAAAGTGTTGACTTTGATAAGCTAAGAGCTGTTATTGATACATTACTCACAGCCAAAGTAGATGCTATAGCCGCTTTAGGCAGTGCAGGCGAAGCCGCTTATTTAAGCCAAACCGAATGGGAAAATGTTGCCAGTTACACAGTTAAATATGTAGCAGGTAGAGTGCCCGTTGTTATTGGTATTGCTGAATTAACCACTGAGCAAGCACTAAAGCGCGCGACGTATGCGCACAGCATTGGTGCTGATGTGATAATGCTTTCGCCATTTTCTTATTATAAATTGAGTGAAGATGAGATTTATGCGCATTATCAAAGTGTATCTGATGCGACTCCTCTTTCTATTATGATATATAACAACCCTGCGACGTGTGGAGTTGATATGTCTCCTCAATTTATGCTGAAGATGGTTAACAACATAAAAAATGCAACCATGATTAAAGAAAGTACTGGCGACATACAACGTATGCACAAAATTTATAAGCTTTCCAATGGCGCGGTACCATTTTTTAATGGCTGTAATCATACGGCTCTTGAGGCCCTAAACGCTGGCGCCATTGGTTGGTGCACTGCCGCTCCGTGCTTAATTGGCGATAAACCTAAGCAACTATTTGAAGCTGTTCAAAGTGGTAATAGCAACAAAGCAAAAGAGTTATTTTATCAACAGTACGAATTTTTAGAGTTTATTGTTAAATCGGGTTTGGCTGCTGCCGTTAAATCGGGCTTTTCACTGCAAGGGATTGACGTTGGTGATCCTAGAAAGCCACTTTTACCTCTATCTATGCAAGAACAAGCAAAACTTAAGGATATGTTATTAAATTTAAATAGCCTTAGTTAAACCATCGCTCAAACCAATGTATTTTGTATTTGTAGGATTATATAAATAAAAGGTGGCTGGGAAAGGTATGCAAATAGTAGGTATAAAATTATTTTGGGCTTAAAGTTTTTATTAAACCGCACTAATCAAAGCTGATTGAGCTGACACTAGTGCGGTTCAAAAGTAAGTATAAAACTAACTAATTCAATTTTAATAAACCAAAATGCTTATGCAGACAGTTGCACTGGAGCATCTGTTGCGGATACTTTTTTCATGCTGCCTTGTTGTTCAAGGCGAATATGCCAACTAAACGCTTCTTCAAGTAAATGAGGGGTATGCCCGCCACGCTCACAAGCACGATTGTAGTAATCTAACATATCGTCACGATAATCTGGGTGCACGCAGTGCTTAATGACTTGTATCGCTCGCTCACGCGGCGCTAAACCGCGTAAATCAGCTAAGCCTTGCTCGGTTACTAAAATATCAACATCGTGTTCGTTATGATCAACGTGACTCGCCATAGGCACTACGCTTGAAATAGCGCCATTTTTAGCAATCGATTTAGTCACAAATATTGCTAAATGAGCATTACGAGCAAAATCACCCGAGCCACCAATACCATTCATCATTCGTGTGCCACAAACATGTGTTGAATTTACATTGCCATACATATCAAACTCAAGCGCAGTGTTTATTGCAATAATTCCCAAACGGCGCACTATTTCAGGATGGTTAGAAATTTCTTGAGGGCGTAATACTAGTTTATCTTTGTATTGTTCTAAATTATTAAATACCTGCGCATTACAACGCTCCGATAAAACAATTGAGCTGCCCGATGCAAAGCTCATCTTACCTGCGTCAATTAGGTCAAACGTCGAATCTTGTAGTACTTCAGAATACATTGTTAGGTCTTTAAAGTCAGAATCGAGTAGTCCCATCATCACTGCATTAGCAATGTTACCAATACCTGCTTGCAGCGGACCTAAATTAGCTGGCAATTTATTTTGAGCCACTTCGTCTTTAAAAAAGTTAACTAAATGGCGCGCAATAGCGGCGGTGTCTTCATCAGGGTCGGTAACTGTAGAAAACGAGTCGCTTTGGTTAGTAAAAACAATACCAACAATTTTTGCAGGATCAATAGGAATTGCAGTGCTACCAATCCTATCATCTACTTTAACTAACGGCATTGGTTGGCGAGTAGGACGATAAGATGGAATGTATATATCGTGCAAACCTTCAAGATTCGGGTTATGCAGCATATTAATTTCAACGATGACTTCTTTGGCAAAAATAGCAAAACTCGCTGAATTACCAACCGATGTAGTTGGCACAATATGCCCTTCTTCGGTAATGGCAACGGCTTCAATAACAGCCACATCAGGCATGGTTAATTGATGGTTACGTAAATGCTCAACCGTTTCAGATAAATGCTGATCAATAAACATAACTTCGCCGTTATTAATCGCTTTACGTAAAGTGCTATCTACTTGAAAAGGCATACGACGCGCTAAAATGCCCGCTTCTGTTAATAGCTTGTCTAGATCATTACCTAATGACGCACCCGTCATTAAATTTATTTTGATTGGATTTTTTTTGACTTGCTCAATTAATGCTCTGGGTACTGCTTTAGCTTCTCCGGCGCGAGTGAAACCACTCATCCCTACAGTCATTCCATCTTTAATAAATTGGCTTGCTTGTTCTGCCGGCATTACCTTGTCATGCAGGTTACTATTGCGAATACGTTCCAAGTGCATACTGAGCTCCTCTCTAAATTTGACATTATTCTAATCCTAACTTCGTACTACACAATATAGACTTAAGTCGTATTTACGAATCGAGGATGAGCAATATATTAAAAAGGGAGTTAATATTACTATTTGCTAATATCACCACATACCTTTTGGCAACTACTTTAACAAAAATGACACATATTTCTATAAAGTAATCTGTAAATTAATCTATAAAACAAATGGGATTTATTAAAAGGATGTAATATTTTTTGAAGAATAATATTTATTAATTTAAACACCCAAATGAGGAATTTGGGTGGCAGTCTTACCAGCCACATCTCGGCACACACGTCACAAACTGTGGCTGCTCCCTTCCGGGCCTGACCAGGTTCGCCTGCTAGTGTTGCGAGAGGACCAATAAGACTACCATTGAGGGCCTTGGTTGGCGCGGGAGGGATTATCTCTACTTTTGCTCTGTTATTCAAGGGATAATCTAAAAAGAAAGTGCGATTGCATACTTCATATACAATCGCGGCGTATTTAGCTATTTTAGTGCGTATTAATTGTTCTCTAACTGCGCTTTTATATTACGTAATGCTGCTTTTACTTTTTTCATGTTTTCTGGACCCATACGTAAAAGCTGTTTTTGTGCATCTGGTAATTGCTCCCACTCCGAAAACGCATACTGGTACGTTACTGAATCACGAAGTAACGGCAAGTCCCCTTCAGGCTCAGGCGTATCAAGTAATAAATCGATTGCATCCGTTAGCGTTTGATTAAATTCGTCATCGCCGTAACCAATTTCACTATATGCATTATTAATAAGTGGCTTGTACTCTTCGTACATGCGAACGGCTTGCGCTGCACTCATACTGGTAAATATTTTTACATACGGTGTATAACGCTCGTAGCTGTTAGGGTTAATAGTTAAGATATCACCTTCATTCACGCTAAATTTTTCTTCTGGCTGTACAACAGGCATGTGTTTTTTAGCTATTTTTCCTTTTGCTAGGTTATCTACATATACCACACCACGACGAATAACATCGTCAGTCACCATTAAGCTCATTACTGAGTCGCTTAGGTACTCGTCCATTTTAGCAACAACAACTGCATCACTTTCGTTAAGCGTTGGTAATGGTTTTACCTCAGGCAGAGGCTCACTTGAGCTTTGTACTGGCACTTCAAGCTCTGCTGGCTTTTCTGGCATAACTGATGGTGCGTCAACTACGGGATCGTTTTCAGGTTTAAGCTCCATCATAGGTTGCTCTTTAACTGCGGGCTCTACCTCTGTACGTGTTTGTGGCTCATCACTTGGCTTTAATAGTACAAACGCGGCTGCGCACACAACTATTATTAAAACAATAACGGCGAAAAGAAAATTATTATTAGGCGGACGTTTTTGAACATCTGACGCTTCTGGTTTATCTGACATACAAACTCCATAAAAATTAAAATGCGATATCACTTAGAGTACGCTAAGTGGATTAAATTCATTCTTACACAAATACTATGACATTTTATAATACGGCAATTATAGCAAAGTAAGTTACGTACTAAATTGGGTGATTAAACAATGTAATAAGTATTAGGGCAGTTATCCTTTGATTCTTCTAGCTTAAAGACTTACAGTTAATAAATAAAGTAAAGACGTAGAACAGTTTAACCACCAATATGAAAATCAAGCAAGTTGATCCACAAAAACCTAAAATTGCCTTATTACTCACAGGTGGTGGCGCACGAGCTGCTTATCAAGTGGGTGTCCTTAAAGCGCTAGCTCATAGTATGCCTCGTACTGCTCCATTGCCATTTAGAGTAATAAATGGCACCTCTGCTGGGGCTATTAACTCAGCTGCCTTAGCATGTTACGCCTCCTGTGCGCATCTAGCTGTACGAAAGCTTGAATCAGTTTGGAAAAACTTTTCAACCTCTATGGTCTATAAAAGTGATTTTTTAAGCGTATTTGGTCATATTGCGCGTAATATTTTAACGAGCTTTCAGTCAGAACATATTAACCATCCACCAGCGAGCTTGCTAAACAACCGCCCTCTGCGTGGTTTATTAAACGAAATTTTAGATTTACACCGCATTGAGCGCAATTTACATCGTAATTATTTAGATGCGCTGTCTATTACGGCCTCAAGTTATACAACGGGCGACTCTGTTGCATTTTTTCAATCTAATACGCAAACATCATGGCAGCGTGCTAAACGCGAAGGCCAAGCTACGCGCATTAATGTTGAGCACTTAATGGCATCGAGTGCCATCCCTATGGTGTTTCCAAGTGTAAATATTTATAACCATTACTTTGGGGATGGCTCTATACATCAACTTTCTCCGCTGAGTCCGTCGATTCATTTAGGTGCTGAAAAAATATTTATTATTGGGGTCGACCAACCTAAAGAATTACATCCACCGGGTTACTCGCCACATTATCCGGGTCTATCTGCTGTTGCAGGGCATTTACTCGACAGTGTATTTACCGACACCATGCAATCGGATTTGGAGCGTTTAGCTCGTATTAACCGGACATTAGGGCTGTTACCCGCTCGTGATAAACATCAAGAACTTAAACAAATCGATACCTTTGTCATTAACCCTTCGCAAAACTTTAACGCAATTGCAGCGCAGTATTACGACGATATGCCATGGGCCATTAAAGTATTGCTACGTACCATAGGTGTAAAAAAGCATTCGCAATCGAGCTTAACCAGTTACCTATTGTTTGAAAAACGCTACACCCAGCATTTAATGCAAATTGGCTATGAAGACGGTATGGCGCAGTTGCCTAAGATGCGTGAATTTTTAGAGCTAGATTAATCTTTCAGAGTTAGATTAATCTAAGTCACTATTCGATTCCGTCGAGCAGGTAGTGCTCTACCCGCTCAACACGCCTTGGTTTACCTTGTAATACTAAAACGTCATTAGCCAATAATGTTGTTTGCGCTGATGGCGTATCTATTTCGGCTCCTTCTCTGCGTAGTGCTTTTACCAGTACTCGCCGCTTTTCTAAATTAAGATCTTCAATTGTTTTACCCACGGCATAAGCTTGCTGAGGTAGCGCTACAACATGTAAGTACTCTAGCCTATCACTTGAGGCATCTTCGCTATCTTTAAAATACCCTGCGTAAAAGCTTTGCATTAATGGATAACGATTACGACGTTCTTTACTTACTCTACGCACAATACGCGTCATCGGTACGCCCGACATAGACAACACATGCGACACGAGCATTAAGCTCGCCTCTAACGACTCTGGCACTACTTCGGTTACGCCTAGCCCTTTTAAATAATCTAACTGGCTATCGTCACGAGTACGAATAAGTATTTTAACATTGGGTGCTATTTGCTTTATGGCATCAATAACAACTTGTGCGTGATCAAGCTCTGTAAAAGTAATAATAACCAAGCGAGCTCGCTCTACTCCTGCGCACTTTAAAATATCTTTTTGTTTAACATAGCCAAATATAACAGGCTCACCTGCCGCTTTGCCTTCTTGTACTAAAATTGGGTTACTTTCAATGGCAACGTAGTCTATTGCTTCGGGCTTTAAAAAACGCGCTATAGTTTGCCCAACACGCGAAAAACCACAAATAACAACATGGTCACTATAAAGTGTACTACTTTGTGGCTCACTCTCCAGCGCTAAACTAGGGCGATCGAGTATACCCAAACGCTTTAAAATAAATGGCGTTTTATCAATCAAAAATGGTGTAAATGCCATTGATAACACACCAAGGGCAATTAAAAATGATGCCTGCTCTGAATTTAATAACTCATGCTGCCCAGCAAGTGCGATAAGTACGAAGCCAAACTCCCCCATTTGCCATAGCATGATGCCACAGGCAAGCGAGTCTTGATTTCGCTCATGCATCAGCCGTGCACTTATTGTAACCACGGCTATTTTTAATATGAGTAAACCAAGTAATGCACCAATAATAATTAAGCCATGATCCAACACAAATAAAATATCGAGCTGCATGCCTACAGTTACAAAAAACAGCCCCATTAAAATATCGCGAAATGGACGTATATCGGCCTCTAACTGATGCCTGTAATTGCTCTCACCTAACATCATTCCCGCTAAAAAAGCGCCCAATGCCATAGACAAGCCAAACATATACGTTAAAAAGCCCGCAAATAAGGCTACTAATATAGTGGTAAGCACAAACAACTCATCGGTTCGTACTTGCGCTATTTCTTTAAACACAATGGGCAATACCCATTTACCAATTGCCCAAAGAAGCACGCATACAAATGCGCCCTTACTTAGGGCAAACGCTAAAGCCCAGCCAATACTTTGAGAGTCGCTTGATGCAAATAAAGGAAGTATTATTAATAGAGGAACAACAGCAATATCTTGAAAAAGCAGTACACCAACGGCCAATTGCCCACGGCGCTGATTAAGCTCACCCGTTTCTTTTAATAGCTTAACCACTACAGCCGTAGAAGAAAGCGCCATAATTGTGCCAATGGTAAAACTAGTAAGTAAAGAAAAGTCTAAACAATATAAAATAATAATGAAGAATAAACTGGTTATACCCACCTGTAACGAGCCCAGCCCAAATACTAGGCTTCGCATTGCCATTAGCCGCGAAATAGAAAATTCTAACCCCAAACTAAATAACAAAAAAACGATACCAAGCTCTGCTACAAACTCTATTTCGTGAGATTGCGCTAACCAACCAATACCATGGCTACCGGCTAAAACCCCGGTTACTAGGTACGCTAAAATAGGCGGCAAGCCAATACGTTTAAAAAACCACACAAAAAGAACGGCTGCCACTAGCAAGCCAAAAATTTGAACATTAATACTCTGCAAATTCGGCCTCACGCGTCAATTAAACCAAGGGACTTATTTTAAATATAACAACCATCTTTTTTTCATGCAATTTTAAATGTGGCACAAAAATCGCTTAGGTATTGCAAAGTAATACCCACGGGGGAGAATTTAATGGAAAACGTCCATATTTTGACGCAGCGTGTGTCTGGTCGCGGTGATTTTTTGCCGTTTTCGGCTGAACACTCACCAACCAATGAGATAACAGAAGCGCATAAACTCGTCGCAGAGCTACAAACTAGCTTAGTAATTGAGGATGTTTTAGCTATATATGCAAAATTTACAAAACAATTGTTAAATTTCTCTGGTTTACAGTTTCAGTCAACACTGGGAACTATACAAACATCACAGAGCGAAACAAGCAGTACACCCTATATTTTTGACTTGGCGATTGGTAAAGAACATTTAGGGCAGCTAATTTATTTTAGTAAATTTCCGCTTGGTCAAGCAATTGAGAAAAAGCTACATACTTTACATACTGCGCTGGTTTATCCACTTCGTAATGCGATGATGTATAGCCGAGTATTAAAGCTTGCCACAAAGGATGCATTAACTGGCTTAAATAATCGCAGTCAATTTAATGACTTTTTACTTCAAAAGCTTGAAAACTGTCGTCGTTACCAACGTCCATTCAGTTTAATGCTGCTTGATTTAGATAACTTTAAACAAGTTAACGACAACTTCGGCCATAAAATTGGTGACGATACACTTAAAGAGTTTTCAAAAGTACTGTGTAGCAGCATACGCGGCACTGATTCTGTATTTAGATTTGGTGGTGATGAGTTTGCTTTACTTATTGAAGACCCTGAGTTTACAACGAATAAAGTGATTGCTGAGCGGATAATGTGCCTAGTAAGAAAGTCACCCCTAATGTCTAAATACAAAGTAACAACCAGCATTGGCTTTACTTTAGCTAGCAGCAAAGATTGCGAAACAGAAATATTTGCTCGCGCCGATAAAGGTTTATACAAAGCAAAAGCATCTGGCAGAAACTGCGCAAAAGCCTACTAACATTTGCTCACACTAATTGAATGAAAAAGCCTAGCTTCCCCCGCTAGGTTTTTTTATTGCTAAAGCTTCCAGCTTCAAGACTTGGTACTTACCAACCGACTTATATATGGGGTCTCTTTAACGACAAGGGAATTGCGCTATAACTAGGCACAAGTTTTTATATCTAGTTGTTCTAAATGAAAAATTTTTAACAACGTTATAGAGTTATTTAATTCGTTAAATTGTTCAAATATTTATGCCGGTTGGTATATCAATTTATAAATAAACAAAGCAGCACAAAAGCCAAAAAAGAATCCGCTAATTAAATTAAGTAATGCGGTAATAGTAGCAAGCGGTGTAAATAATACTAAAAGCAGTGGCAGGCTCACGCCTAAAATAAAAAACAATCCACCTTTACCTAACCAATAAGCTAATAAAAGCACTGCAGATACAATTCCACCCGCAACTGCATAACCTAGCGTAACTATATTTAGCTCAAGTAAAATATTAGCAATAATAGCTATAACGGCCGTTATTAGCATACCCATTGGCGCTTTTGTTACTAACGACAAACCAACATGCGGCTGTTTACTCATTTATTTACACTCCCAAAAAATACCATTTTCATCAATATGCTTAGCACTTATAAAATAACCAACTACCTGCACTAATTCATCATTATAAAAAATAAGCGGCACACTGGCGCGAAGCCAAGGTGCTATTTTTGCATCTTTAAACCAATGCTTAACTGTATTACTACCAGGCTTTTTAAGTGGTTTAATGCGTGCGCTATTGCAATTAAAGCGCACTATTACTTGCTCATTAGCGTGTGGAGGTCTTACTCCGTAACCGGTGCTTTTAATTAATAAGCGCCCGTCTGCCAGTTTTAGCTGTGAATGATTCAGCTCAATATCTGTTAATACTTCACTTGGTGTTACAAAATACAAATAACCTTGATGACGACGTATTTGCCCATCGAGCAAATCAATACGCATTTGTGCATCGTTTTTTGCGCACATTGCTTGATTAATTATTTGCTCGAGCTGCTTTTGCGATGGCATCACTTGTGTAAATAGTGCAAGCCACGCACGTACTATATTTGCAATGCGCGCTGCGCTGTACTCGCTTATTTTGCTAATGCACAGTGCTTGATGCTCGTTAATACACTTATTTAAATCAAGCTGGGTATATTCATCAAGTAGAGTTTGCTGTTGCTGTAGTAGTTCAATGCTTCGTGCAGTGCATTGTTCAAACCCATTAAAGCGCTCAGCTAACACGGGTACTATTTTTGAACGTAAAAAATTACGGTCAAAGCTTTCATCTGTATTAGAGTCATCGGTTATGTGGTTAATATTAAACTGCGCTGCAAACGCTTCTATATCGCTGCGCGTTACACTTAACAATGGCCTAAAACATATACGCCCACTTTGCAGCAAGCGCTCTTTATACATAGAACCAAGCCCTTTTAAACCTGAGCCACGCTTTAAGCGCAATAAAAACGTTTCTACTTGGTCGCTTAAGTGTTGGCCCAGTAAAATAATGCTGCCTTGTGGGCTTAGTTCATCAAGTGCTTTATAACGGGCGTCGCGTGCTTGGGCTTCAAGACTTGTGCGCGACTGCGGCTCAATAACAACTTTCGCAGTTTCAAAAGGCACATTAAGCTCAATGCATACGTTTTTGCAAAAGTGTTGCCAGTCATCAGCATACTGGCTCAAGCCATGGTGGACATAAATAGCCGATACATTAATTGCAGGGTTATCTACTTTTAAAGTGCGCATTAAATGCAACAACACCACAGAATCAACGCCACCAGAAAGCGCCACTGTAAAAGCGGTGTTACCTTGCTCAATATAGCTATTTAATGATTTTTTTAATTGCTGATAAATTGCTGATGTATGCATATGGGCGCACTTTTATATAAAAACTCTGAACATTTTAAAGCAAAAAAGCCGCATAAGCGGCTTTTTTTTAACATTTAATGTGTTTAGCAATAACCAAACGACATTAAACGTTTGTAACGTTGATCAAGCATTTCTTCAAGCGTAAGCGCTTGTAGGTCTGCTAAGTCACGTTTAAGGCGAACTTTTAAGTTACGTGCCATAGCATCGTAATTGCGGTGCGCGCCACCTAGAGGTTCATCAATTAAGTTACTGATTAAATCTAGTTCTTTAACTCGCTCTGCGGTTACACCCATTGCTTCTGCTGCAAGTGGTGCTTTGTCGGCGCTTTTCCAAAGAATAGACGCACAACCTTCAGGCGAAATTACAGAGTAAGTGCTGTATTGCAACATGTTAACTCTGTCGCCAACACCAATAGCTAATGCACCACCTGAACCGCCTTCACCAATAACCGTACATATTGTCGGCACTTTAAGTGTCGCCATTACTTTTAAGTTACGCGCGATTGCTTCAGATTGACCACGTTCTTCAGCGCCAACACCTGGGTATGCACCCGGCGTGTCGATAAAAGTCATGATTGGCATTTTAAAACGCTCAGCCATTTCCATTAAGCGTAATGCTTTACGGTAACCTTCTGGCTTTGGCATACCAAAGTTGCGTTTAATTTTTTCAGCAGTGTCACGGCCTTTTTGTTGGCCAATAACCATTACTGGTTCGCCATCTAAACGCGCAACGCCTCCTAAAATAGCCGGATCGTTAGCAAAAGTACGATCGCCAGCAAACTCGTCAAATTCCGTGAAAATGCGCTCGATATAATCTCGAGTGTAAGGACGCAACGGATGACGTGCTAACTGTGATACTTGCCAAGCGCCTAAATTAGAAAAAATCTCCTGTTTTTGTTTGGCACTTTTTTCTTTTAATTTGCTGACTTCCTCTTCTAACTCAAGGTCTAATTCGCCAGCGCGGCTTATATTTTGTAATTCTTCAATTTTTGCTTCTAATTCTGCAATTGGAAGCTCAAAATCAAGATAATTGAGGCTCATGCTCTAAACTACCTAATCAGTTAAATTCTAGTTCTACATCTTGCGCAGCCATTAGTGATAACTTATGAATTAAGTCGTCACTTGGCGTAACACACCATTCGATCCCAAGAGTTAATTGCGCCAACGCATCTGGACGTTGGTAATAAACCTTGATCGGACACGTTCCCATTTTATAGGGTTCGAGTACTTTTTGTAATTTATCGAAGAAACCTGCCTCGACTTGCACCATGTTCAGCGTCATTTTAATCGCTTTAATACGCTTTTCACGCGCTTGAGCAATGGTGTTTATTTCTCTGGCGGTCATTGTAATACCACCGGAGAAGTTATCAAAGCTGACCTGTCCAGATATTACCAAGATATTGTTAACTTGGAGCATATCTTGGTACTTTTCAAACTCGTCTGAATACAAGCGTACATCAATCCGTGCACTCTTGTCATCTAAAGTTACTAAGGCCCAACGATTTCCTTTTTTATTAATTAATACCCTAGAAGCAATCACCAAACCTGCGGCTGTTGCAAATACATCGCGGTTCGTTGGCTGTAAATCAACTATTTTCCCGCTGGTATAATGCCTAAGCTCACGGCGGTACTGATTTATCGGATGCCCAGTTAAATAAAGGCCTAGGGTTTCTTTTTCACCATCTAACCATTCGTTATCAGTTAGGCCTGTGCCTTTAATAAAGGCTTGTTCAACTTCGTCAGGCTCAGTGGCTAATAAACCAAACAAATCACTTTGCCCTAATAGCTCAGCTTTATTGTGTTGGTCGGCCGCACGCATTGCACTTTTTAAACTAGCTAGTAATGTAGCACGGCCAGATTGCGTTTTTTCTGGCCCTAAATTATCGAGTGCACCTGAATAAATTAATTTTTCAGTGACGCGTTTATTTAAGCGTTTTAAATCAACTCGGGCACAAAAATCAAATAAATCTTTAAATGGGCCCCCTTTTGCACGCGCTTCTAATATTGCATCAACCGGTGCTTCACCTACGCCTTTTATCGCGCCAATGCCGTAAACAATCTCGCCTTGCAAGTTTACTGTAAACTTAAACTCACCTGCATTCACATCTGGCGGCAATAAGGTGAGCTTCATGTTTTCACATTCATCCACCAAAATAACGATTTTGTCGGTGTTATCCATATCAGCCGACATTACCGCAGCCATAAACTCTGCAGGATGATGCGTTTTCATCCACAGCGTTTGATACGAAACAAGTGCATACGCCGCCGAGTGAGATTTATTAAAGCCGTAACCTGCGAACTTTTCTACCAAGTCGAAGATTTTTATTGCGAGTTCGCCGTCAATGCCGTTATTTCTTGCGCCATCTTCAAACGTTGAACGCTGCTTTGCCATTTCTTCGGGTTTTTTCTTACCCATTGCACGACGCAGCATGTCGGCGCCACCTAGCGTGTAACCTGCTAGTACTTGCGCAATTTGCATTACTTGTTCTTGATACAAGATAATGCCGTACGTTGGATCAAGTATTGGTTTTAAGCTTTCGTGCTGATACTGCGCATCTGGGTATGAGATTTCTTCGCGGCCCAGTTTTCGGTCGATAAAGTTATCTACCATGCCTGATTGCAGCGGACCTGGTCGGAACAAGGCCACGAGTGCAATCATATCTTCAAAGCAGTCGGGCTTAAGTCGACGTACTAAGTCTTTCATACCGCGCGACTCTAGCTGGAATACAGCGGTCGTTTCGGCGCGAAGTAGTAACTCGATACTTTTTTTATCATCCAGTGGGATGGTATTTATATCAACGAGGTCTTTACCTTGGCGCTCCATGCGCACATTGGTCATTTCGACCGCCCACTGCAATATAGTCAGTGTACGTAAACCCAAGAAATCGAACTTAACTAAGCCTGCAGTTTCTACGTCGTTTTTATCAAATTGCGTTACCGGAAACTTACCTTCGTCATCGCAATAAAGCGCGGCAAAGTCGGTAATAGTGGTTGGCGATATTACTACGCCACCCGCATGTTTACCGGCGTTACGTGTACACCCTTCTAGGATGCGACACATGTCGATTAAATCTTTTACTTCGTTATCGCCATCGTAGGCTTCTTGCAAGCGCGGTTCTATATCAAACGCTTTAGCAAGTGTCATACCGGGGTCACCTGGAATCATTTTTGAGATACGATCAACAAACCCGTAAGGGTGCCCAAGCACTCGCCCTACATCGCGTATTACCGCTTTTGCAGCCATGGTGCCAAAGGTAATAATTTGCGATACCGCATTACGCCCATACAAAGCCGATACGTGATCAATTACTTCGTCTCGTCTATCCATACAAAAATCGACGTCGAAATCGGGCATTGATACACGTTCTGGATTCAAAAATCGCTCAAAAAGCAAGTCGAATTCAAGTGGATCCAAATCGGTAATTTTAAGTGCGTATGCAACTAACGAACCCGCACCTGAACCACGACCAGGCCCAACCGGAATATTGTTATCTTTACTCCACTGAATAAACTCCATTACGATTAAGAAGTAACCTGGGAATCCCATTTGGTTAATTACGCCAAGCTCTATATCAAGTCGTTCATCGTATTCAACGCGTTTTACTTTTCGCTCTTCGTCGTCGGGGAATAAAAACTGTAATCGCTCTTCAAGACCATCTTCTGACACTTTAACTAAAAACTCATCAATCTTAAGTGAGCCAGTTGGGTAATCAGGTAAAAAGTAAGTCCCTAGCTGAACAGTAACATTACAACGTTTAGCTATTTCTACTGTGTTTTGTAGAGCTTCTGGAATGTCGCTAAACAGCTCAGCCATTTGCTCTGATGTTTTTAGGTATTGTTCTTCAGAGAATCGCTTAGGCCTGCGTTTATCATCAAGCGTGTAGCCGTCAAAGATAGCAACGCGAATTTCGTGCGCTTCAAAGTTTTCAGGCTTTAAAAACACTACTTCGTTGGTCGCTACAACAGGTAACTGCTCTTTGGTAGCAAGCTCTACCGCCATGTGTAAGTAGTCTTCTTCAAGCGGTCGGTTAGTGCGAACAAGCTCAAGGTAGTAGTTATCGCTGAAATGCTGCTTATAAAAGCTAACTACCGATTCAATAACACTTGGATTATTTTTTAGTAACGCTTTACCTAAGTCACCATCTTTAGCGCCCGAGAGAATAATTAGGCCCGTTTTATGCTCCACCAGCCATTCTCGGTCAATCACTGGGCGATGAAACACATGCCCACGTTGATACGCTTTAGATATTAATAAGGTAATATTTTTATAGCCGTCGTTGTCTTTGGCTAATATGGTTAAGCGGCTTGGCTCGTCAGGAAATTCTGGGCTACGAACCCAAAAGTCAGCACCCACAATAGGCTTAATACCGGCGTTATGTGTTGCGCCGTAAAAACGCACTAAGCCACAAAAGTTCATTTGATCGGTAATCGCAATAGCGGGCATTTGCAGCTCTTGCGCTTTAGCAACTATTGGCTTTGTTTTAGCAAGGCCGTCAACCATCGAAAAATCTGAATGAACTCTTAAATGAACAAAATCAGGAGCAGCCATGCTTAACCCTCACCATTGGCTTGCGCCAATACACGCTGCACAGGTTTAAAGCTTTTACGATGCTCATCAATCGCGCCGTACTGCTCAAGCGCTGCAAAATGTGCTTTTGTTGGATACCCTTTGTGCCCTGCAAAACCATATTTAGGGTGGCGTTTATCAAGTTCAATCATTTCGTCATCACGTGCTACTTTAGCTAAAATAGACGCCGCTGAAATTTCTGCCACTAAGCTATCGCCTTTAACAATAGCTTGCGCTGGCATAGTGAGTTTTGGTAAGCGGTTTCCATCTATAAATACAAATTCAGGTTGCGTACTTAATGCCTCTACTGCACGGGTCATGGCAAGCATAGTCGCGTGCAGAATATTTAACTCATCAATTTCTGTTGGGCTGCAGCGCCCATAGGCATAACACAATGCTTTTTCTTTTATTTCAATCGCAAGCGCTTGGCGTTTTTTATCTGTTAATTTTTTAGAATCCGCTAAGCCAGCAATTGGTTTAGTGGGATCTAAAATGACGGCGGCAGTAACTACATCACCAACAAGCGGGCCGCGCCCTACTTCATCTACACCGGCAATTAAGGATACATTAGGTCTATCAATTTGCATTTATTAACTCCGCCACAGCATTAGCTGCTTGTTCGCTGGCATTTAATCTAATTTTTTCGTGAATAGCTAAAAAGCGTGCTTTTAGCTCTTTGTTATCAGTGTTGAGCATAGGAGTAAGCGCATTTGTTAAATTAGCCACATTACACTCACTTTGTAAAAACTCAGGCACTAGCTCTTCGTCTGCTAATAAGTTAGGCAACGAAAAATACTTAATATTAAACGTAAATAAAGTCTTAAATATCCAATAGCTCAACGGCTTTATTTTATAACCGACTACCATTGGCTTTTTATAAAGCATACCTTCAAGTGTTGCAGTGCCCGACGCTAATAAAATAGCATCGGCGGCTTGCATCGCTAATTTTGATTGTCCATCAAGCAGGTTAACATTAAGGTTTGGCGCGGTAGCGTTTAATATATCAGTAAACTGCGCTTTGCGTTTTTCGTTAACCAGTGGCACCACAACTTTAAGATTGGGGTTTTTAGCTTGCAGCTCTGCGGCTGTTTTAATGTAAGTTTCGCTTAGTAAACCAACTTCTGAGCCTCGGCTACCAGGAAGTAACGCCAGTACTTTGTCATCAAGGCTTAAGCCGAGTTCTGCACGTGCTTTGCTGTCGTCGTGTTCAAGTGCGATATCGTCTGCCAAAGTATGACCCACAAATGTACATGGCACTTGGTGCTTATCGTAAAATTCTTTTTCAAATGGTAATAACGCCAACACTAAATTAGTCGCTGCACTTATTGTATGAATTCGCTTTTCGCGCCACGCCCAAACAGACGGACTTACATACTGTACTGTTTTAATGCCCGCATCTTTAAGTGGCTTTTCAACGCGTAAGTTAAAATCGGGTGCATCAATACCAATAAATACATCAGGTGGGTTATCTACAAAATGCTGCACGAGTTGTTTACGTATTTTAAGCAAACGCGGCAAACGCCCTAGCACCTCAACAAGCCCCATTACCGAAAGCTCATCCATATCGTAAAGTGTTGTACAGCCCTGCGCTTGCATTTTAGGTCCTGCTATTCCTTCAAAAATGGCGTCCGGAAAGTGTTTTTTAAGGGCTTTAATTAAGCCTTCACCTAAAATATCGCCCGACAGTTCACCTGCCACAATACCAATTCGTAGTTGTTTTTTATCTTTATTCATTTGATTTTATTTCACAAGTAAACCAGGCGTTCATGCTTGTTAGTTTACCGTGTTTTACTGTTTGGTTAAACGCTTTAAATAACTGGTTTTTTATCACGTAAGTTAAGGCTTTATGTTGTTTGTTTTTAATACTGATGTAGCATAGGAAATATATATTAAGTTTTACTAATATGTATGTTGACAAAAATTGCACAAAAGTAAATACTATTACAAACTTTCAGTAATTACTGAAAGTTCATTAAACCTTAACTTTGCCAATTAAATGTTGCCCTGTTAATCCGTCACTCTCAAGGAGCCAATAATGATAGATGAAACCTTTGTGGATCTATCGCGATTACAGTTTGCTGTTACCGCTCTCTTTCATTTCTTATTCGTACCGTTAACGATAGGTATGACCTGGATTTTAGTTATTATGGAATCGGTTTATGTTATGACCGGTCGCGAAATTTATCGTGATATGACTAAGTTTTGGGGAAAATTGTTTGGTATTAACTTTGCAATTGGTGTGGCGACAGGCCTTACCATGGAATTTGAGTTTGGTACTAACTGGTCTTATTACTCCCATTACGTAGGTGATGTTTTTGGGGCTCCCCTGGCTATTGAAGGTTTAATGGCATTCTTTTTAGAATCGACCTTTGTAGGTATGTTCTTTTTAGGCTGGGACAGACTCTCTAAACGCCAACATTTAGGTGCAACCTTTTTAATGGCCATTGGTACTAACATGTCGGCGCTGTGGATTTTGATTGCCAACGGTTGGATGCAAAACCCAGTAGGTGCTGAATTTAACTATCAAACCATGCGCATGGAAATGACCAGCTTTGCTGAGCTTGTGTTTAATCCTGTAGCACAAGTTAAGTTTATTCATACCGTATCGGCAGGTTATGTAGCTGCATCTATGTTTGTACTGGGCATAAGTAGTTGGTACATATTAAAAGGTCGTGATTTAGCGTTTGCTAAACGTTCTTTTTCGGTCGCATCGGGCTTTGGTTTAGCATCAATTCTATGTGTAATTTTACTCGGTGACGAATCAGGTTACGAAGTAGGCGAAGTTCAAAAAGTAAAACTTGCCACGATTGAAGCTGAATGGCACACAGAAGAAGCTCCGGCTGCGTTTACCGCATTTGGTTTTCCTGATTCAGAAGAGCAAGTAACACATGCTGCGGTTAAAATACCTTACGCACTTGGGTTAATTGCTACGCGTTCACTTGATGAGCAAGTAACGGGTATTAACGACCTAGAAAAACAACACGAAGTACGTATTCGCAACGGTATGATTGCTTATGAATACCTTACAAAACTCAGAAACGGTGAAGATACGCCAGAAAATATTGCTAAGTTTAATACCCTAAAAGATGATTTAGGTTATGGCTTGTTACTTAAGCGCTACACACCTGATGTTGTAGATGCTACCGAAGAGCACATTCAAAAAGCGGTTAAAGACTCTTTCCCTAAAGTAGGCCCTATGTTTTGGTCATTTAGGATTATGGTTGCCTGTGGTGTAGCCATGCTTGGTGTATTTATATTGGCATTTTACTACAACGCACATCGCGTTATTGAGCAAAAACGCTGGTTGTTATGGGCTGCCGTATTGAGTATTCCACTACCTTGGATAGCTATTGAATTTGGCTGGATAGTTGCTGAGTATGGCCGTCAACCTTGGGCTATATCTGAAATACTGCCGACCTTTTTAGCTACGTCGTCACTAACAGTAAACGATATTTTAATTAGCTTAACTGGGTTTATTGTTTTCTATACTGGTTTAGCCATTGTTGAAGGTTGGTTGATGATCCGTTTTGTTAAGCAAGGGCCAAGCTCGCTACATACTGGTAAGTATCATTTTGAATTACCAAACAAAGCTGATAAAACTGAAGGAGAGCAATCATGATTTTTGATTATGAAACATTAAAAATGCTTTGGTGGTTGATCATTGGTGTGCTGCTTATTGGCTTTGCTATTACCGATGGCATGGATATGGGCGTTGCTATGTTGCTTCGCCTCGTTGGTAAAACAGATTCAGAGCGCCGCACAGTAATAAACACAATTGGCCCGCATTGGGATGGTAACCAAGTATGGTTTATAACTGCAGGCGGCGCGTTATTTGCGGCGTGGCCTATGGTTTATGCAGCTGCATTTTCGGGCTTTTACTTTGCCATGATGCTAGTACTCTTTGCTTTGTTTTTTAGACCACTTGGGTTTGATTACCGCAGTAAAGTAGACTCAAAACGCTGGCGCAATAACTGGGATTGGGGCTTGCTTGCAGGCAGCGCGATTCCAGCATTAGTTTTTGGTGTTGCTTTTGGTAACTTATTTTTAGGCGTACCATTTAATATTGATAACTTAATGCGTGTTAGCTACCAAGGTTCATTTTTTGGTTTACTTAACCCGTTTGGTTTGCTTGCTGGTTTAGTGAGTATCACTATGCTAATTGCTCATGCTGGTATGTGGTTACAGCTTCGTACAGCTGATGCAGTAGCAGATCGCTCAGGGCAATATGGTCGTTATTCACTGATTGTGTTTATTATACTGTTTGCAGGCGCTGGTTTTTGGGTTGCTAATTTAACGGGTTACCAAATTGTATCTATGCCTGATACACAAAGCCATGCAGATCCATTAGCTAAAGTAGTAACAACAGCCCAAGGCGCGTGGCTTAGCAATTACAGTGAACGCCCATGGACTATGACCTTTCCTATTCTAGCGTTTGCAATGGCACTAAGTGCGCTATTGTTTTCTAAATTGAACAAACCAGCACTTGGACTTATTTCAACAAGCTTAATGTTAATTGGCGTGATTATGACGGCCGGTGTTTCACTGTTCCCATTTATTATGCCATCAAGCAACAATCCAAATATTAGCTTAACAATTTGGGATGCGGTATCGAGCCATAAAACGCTCAATGTAATGTTTGTTGCAGTGTGTATTTTTGTCCCACTTATTTTAACTTACACCACCTGGTGTTATGTAAAAATGTGGCGCAGAGTAACGGTTGAAGAAATTGAAAACAACACTCACGGTAGCTACTAAGGAGACTAAACTATGTGGTATTTCGCTTGGATTTTAGGTGTACTTTTGGCCTGTACCTTAGGTGTAATAAATGTAATGTGGTACGAATTTCATCAAAATAAAAACAGCATTGCTGATGATGAACAAGCCATGCACGATTTATTAAACGATGCTAACAACACAAAAGATGACGACTAACCCCCGACCAGATCGCGCGCAGCAGCAATCACTGCGCGCTTTTTTAAAGCGTCAAAGTAAATCCGCTGCAGTGTGGTTAAAGTTAAGCATTGCACTGGGTACTTTTAACGCATTACTGATGATTGCAGGTGCTTATTTACTTGCGCAAACTATTCACAACGTTATGTTTGAAGGTAATAATTTAGCCCAAGTTACTCATTTATTATGGCCCTTAGCAGGCATTATTTTATTGCGCGCGGTATTTTTAGCGTTAAGCGAACGCTTGAGTGCATATGCTGCACTTAAAATAAAATCGGCTATGCGCCAAACACTTCTAAATAAGCTCAGCTTACTTGGGCCAAGCTATATAGAACAACACGGCCAAGGCGCTACATTAAATACCCTACATAATGGCGTAGAAGCACTCCACGACTATTATGCTAAATACCTACCCGGAGCTGCTTACAGCGCGCTTATTCCGCTGGCAATATTGGTTGTTATTTTTCCGACAGATTATAAAGCTGGGCTGATATTTTTATTAACCGCCCCGCTCATTCCTTTTTTCATGATTTTGGTAGGCTCAAAAGCCGAAGCTTTAAACCAAAAACGCTGGAAGCAACTTGCTGTACTGGGCAATTACTTTTTTGACCGCGTACAAGGTTTAACTCAACTCAAGCTATTTAATGCAACACGTACCGAGCTTAAACAAATAGCCAAAATTTCAGACGACTTTAGACACGCTACACTCGATGTTTTAAAAATCGCGTTTTTATCATCATTTGCACTTGAGTTTTTAGCCACCATTAGCGTGGCATTAGTCGCAGTAATTATTGGTTTTAGACTGTTTTTTGGCACTCTTGATTTTGCTACTGGCTTTGTGGTGCTACTTTTAGCGCCTGAATTTTATTTACCACTGCGCCAGCTAGGTAGCCATTACCATGCACGCTTACAAGGCATTAGTGCCGCTGCCGATATGGTTGCGATTTTAAATGCACCACTGCCAAATGACGAAAATGCGTCAGCGACTACAAACACGCCTGAAAACAATTTAACTTTAAATGCAATTAACTCCATAAGTATCACCGACCTTAATTTTATATACCCAGATAGTAACGAAGGGATTAAAAATATAAATTTAACACTGCCAAATAAAGGCTTAATTGCCGTTGTGGGCAGTAGTGGATCAGGTAAAAGTACGTTGCTTGACTGCTTATTAGGGTTTCACCCTGAGGTGATTAACCACCTATCTATTAATGAGCAGAGTTTAAGTACAACCGATATTACTTACCTGCAAAATAACATTGCATGGATACCACAAAAAGCGACGCTGTTTTACGACACCATTGCTGCCAACATTAAATTGGCCAAACCAACTGCCACACAGCAAGAGCTTGAACATGCAGCAAAGCAAGCTGGTGTGCTTGAATTTATAAATACCCTACCCGATGGTTTTAACACACTGATAGGTGAGCAAGGCGAAGGGCTTTCTGGCGGACAAAAGCAACGCATCGCACTCGCACGTGCATTCATAAAACAAGCACCAGTTTTAGTGCTTGATGAGCCTACAGCGCACCTTGATAGCCAAACAGAGCAGCTTATTCAAGATGCTATTAATGAATATGCTAAAAATAACTTAGTATTAGTCATTGCTCATCGATTAAATACCGTTAAACATGCCAGCAATATCATTGTTATGCACGATGGAAAAATAGCTGAGCAAGGACACTTTGAAACACTTGCAACGCAAAATGGTGCATTTGCTAACTTACTAAAAACGGCTAAACAAGGGGTTGCGCATGCATAATTTTATTCGCTTATTAAAGCTTTGTGCTCCTCATTATAAAGCTATGCTATTGGGTACATTTTTAGCAACGATTACGGTATTAGCTAATGTGGGCTTGTTGGCTATTTCTGGCTGGTTTTTAGCGTCAATGGCGGCTGCAGGTCTTGCGGGCGTGCAAATGAACTACTTTACTCCAGCAGGAACGATTCGGTTTTTAGCAATTGTACGAACTGCATCGCGCTATGGCGAACGCCTAGTTACTCATAACGCCACGTTTTTATTACTAAGTGAAATACGTACCAATGTATTTGCAACGTTAAGTAAGCTTAACAATGTTGATTTAGCAATGAGCCGCAGCGCTGATCTAGTTAACCGATTACAAAACGATGTAGACGCACTCGACAAGTTTTATTTAAACGTTTTACTTCCTATGCTAGTCGCTCTTTTAAGTGTGCCAATCATCATGCTGTTTATGTCGGCCTATAATGGCAACGTCGCCCTTATTTGCTTTACTGGCATTATACTTATTGGTGTGGTTATACCTGCCCTACTCAGCGCAAAGCTCACTAAAAACAGCCATAAAGAAACACAACTTAGTGCACAACTTCGCTCTGAGCTTTCAGATACACTCACAGGACTTAGAGAGCTTAGTATTTATCAAGCCCGTTCGCAGCAACTTAATAAGTGCGACGAATTAAGCGAGCAGTACAATCAGCAATTATTTATTCGCCACAAAGCACTGGCAAACTCAGATGGGTTAAGCTTGTTGGTTGTTCAATTAGCGATGCTTGCTAGCATAGTAACCATAGTTCCACTGGTTTACACCAACAGTATGGTAAATGTAGAACTTGCTATGTTAAGCCTGTTTGTACTGGCAAGCTTTGAAAGTGTATTGCTACTACCCAATGCGTTTATAGAGCTTCCTAGTGTATTAAAAGCAGCAGAGCGGTTGTTTACACTTGAAGATAAAGCCGCTAACTCACAAGTTAAAGATACACATGTAGACGTTGATAAAAGCTTTAGCGCGCAAAACCACACGCTAGCACTTAACAATATTAGCTACCAATATGGTGAGCAAACAGCGCTTACTAATATCAGTTTTGAGCTAATGCCCCAGCAAAAAGTAGCGATTGTAGGTAGAAGCGGCAGCGGTAAAACAACGCTTGTAAATTTACTGACTGGTTTATGGCCTTTACAACAAGGCAGCATAACGCTAAATAGTCAAAATAGCGTTGTTAACTTACATTCGTTAAATAATGATATACGCGCAAGTGTGATAAATATATTAGCCCAGCAACACCATATTTTTGATGGCACACTGAGTGAAAATTTACGTTATGCCGCGCCAAATGCAACTAAAGAGCAAATGATTGAAGCGCTCTCGTTAGCGCAATTAAGCCCGTGGTTTAATGAGCTAAAAGAAGGTTTAAAAACACGATTAGGCACTGGCGGGCGTAATGTGTCGCAAGGTCAGTCTAGACGTATAGCTATTGCACAAGCATTACTTAAAAGCCCGGCTATTTTAGTTCTTGATGAACCAACAGAAGGTCTTGATAATCAGTCTAAGCAAGGGGTAATGCAAGCAATAATGCATGTTATGAATAACGCGAGCGTGCTCACAATTACGCACGATCCCGCTCTACTTGCTCAAATGGATAATGTTGTATGGTTAGAAGGCGGTAAAGTAGTCGCACAAGGCTCTCATAAAGAGCTCAGTGGGGCTTATCCTGGTTATGTTGCGCTAACTACCCGGTTTTAAAACCTTTATAGACACGTCGATAACGCCGACCTTAGGGTCGGCTATCTTTTTAAACATACTTTTTGATAAATCAATAATACGACCTCGCACATACGGGCCTCTATCGTTGATTCTTACCGTGACTGATTTGTTATTGGCTAGATTAGTAACAACCACCGTAGTACCAAAATCGAATTCTAAATGGGCTGCCGTGGCGGCTTGTTGACTAAAGCGCTCTCCGTTGGCGGTTGTTCTTCCGTGGTATTTATCAGCATAAAAAGATGCTTTCCCAACTTGAGTGATTTCTCCAGCAGATGATTTAACAATAGGCTGGCTACTACAAGCGGCTAAAACTGAAGTAATAAAAAGAGTGACTACTAACTTAGGTAAACGCATAGGACGGCTTTTATTATATAAATTACCCGCATACTAACTCAATTACCCTGAGTATTAACTGAATTAGCTTAAAGCAGGGCAATAAAAAACCACCTTCGATTTATCATCTAGGGTGGTTTTTTTAATGCTTAAAGCAAACCCGCGAATTATCTTACGATGCCGCGCTCTGAGTTTTTAACAAAATCGACCATCAGTTTCACAGCAGGATACTTTGCGGCATCCTCACTAAGCGACTCAATAGCTTCTTCAGCACCTAAGCTTTTACGATAAAATGCTTTGTATGCACGGCGTACAGCCATAATTTCATCACTTTCGAAACCACGACGCTTCATGCCTTCTTTATTGATAGCTGCAGGACCTGCAGGCATACCAATGGTAGTAACAAATGGTGGTACATCTTTGTTAACACCTGAATACATACCAATAAAGGCATGTGCACCAATTTTACAAAACTGATGAACACCCGAATTACCACCAAGGATAACCCAATCGCCTACATGTACATGGCCGGCCACACTTGCGTTGTTAGCAAAAATTACGTTATCGCCAATTACCGCGTCATGTGCAACGTGTGTATAAGCCATAAACAAATTATTACTACCAATTTTAGTAACACCTTGGTCTTGAATCGTACCACGGTGAATAGTGGCACATTCACGGATAACGTTGTTATCACCCATTATTAAAGTGGTTGGCTCGTTGTTGTATTTTTTGTCTTGGCAGGCTTCACCCACAGACGCGAACTGAAAAATATGATTGCCAGAGCCAATAGTTGACGGCCCTTTAACAACAACGTGAGACTCAATAATACAGTTATCACCGATAACAACATCATTGCCAATATAACTATACGGACCAACTGAGACATTGTTGCCTAGTTTAGCGCCAGGTTCGATTATTGCTGTAGAATGGATCACTATTAAAACTCTCTTCTCGCACACATAATTTCGGCACTACACACTATTTTGCCGTCGACTCTAGCTTCTGCAGCAAACTTCCAAATGTTGCGACGTTCTTTTAAAAACTCAACATGAAGATGCATTGTATCACCAGGAATTACAGGTTGTTTAAAACGTGCGTTATCAACAGCAGCAAACAAATACAATTCGTTTTCGCTACGGTTTTCTACTGTTTTAAAACCTAATAAACCCGTTGCTTGCGCCATTGATTCTAATATTAGCACACCAGGAAAAATTGGCTGATTTGGAAAGTGCCCAGTAAAAATTGGTTCATTTATAGAAACATTTTTAATAGCATGTAAAGACTTGCCAGGTGTGAAATCAATAACACGATCAATTAATAGCATCGGGTAACGGTGCGGTAATAAACTTAAAATTTCTTGAATATCAAGGCTATTTAATTCGTTTGCCAAAATAGCATCCTTATTAGTGTTCAACGTTATGACTTAGTCAATGCTTCAAGCGCTTTAAGACGAGATTTCATGTCTGAAAGGTTACGCAAGTGAGCTATTGATTTACGCCATTCTTTGTTTGTTGTATGGGGCATACCAGATGAGTAAATACCTGGTTCGGTGATTGATTTTGTCACCATACTCATGCCGGTAATTATAACACCATCACATACAGACATGTGACCATTAATTGCAACCATGCCACCAATTTGACAGTTCTTGCCAATGGTAACGCTTCCTGCAAGTACAGTGCAGCCCGCTATTGCGGTGCCTGAATTAACTTCAACGTTGTGTGCTATTTGACACTGATTATCGATAATAACATTGCTATGAATGATGGTATTGTCCAGTGCACCACGATCAATTGTCGTACTTGCACCAATTTCAACTTTGTTGCCTATGATCACTGAACCAAGTTGAGGTATTTTAACCCACTGCCCGCGCTCATTTGCATAACCAAACCCATCACTACCTACAACACTATTTGCTTGAAACAAACAATCTGAACCAATTTCAACATCGTGATAAATAGTCACACTAGGCCAAAGCTTAGTGCCAGAACCTATTTTAACACGTTCCCCGATAAAACTGTTCGGACCAATTTGCGCGTTGTCACCTATAACTGCATGAGCTTCAATGACTGCGTTAGCACCAATAGCGGCGCTATCACTAACAATCGCTGTTGAATGAACAGTTGCACTTGGATGAATACCCGTCGAGGCTGAGCGTGGTGTTGTATCCATAAATTGCGCTAATTTTGCGTAACTTACATACGGATTAGCAACAATAATTTTGCTACCACTAAAGTACTCTGCATCGGCTTGGCTTACTATTACAGCACTAGCTTGAGTAGTCTCAAGTTGCGATCGATATTTTGAGTTCGCTAAAAATGCAATATGCCCAGAATGGGCATTTGCAAGTGTCGCTATTTTTTTTATTTCTAAAGCGCCATCACCCTGAAGTTCGGCGCCTAGAAGTTCCGCAATTTGCGAAAGCGTATAATTTTGCATAGAGTGATTATTTCTTACTAACAGCGGCTACAACTTTAGATGAAAGATCAGTTACTTCTTTAGGGTTAAAGTAAATTGTTGTGTCTTTTACTTTAACTTCGTCAAAGTCGCCGTCTTTAGCAATCTCTTCAATTGTTTTGATGATTACACCTTGAACTTTAGCAAGCTCTTGGTTTTGACGCGCTTTAATCTCTTGCTCTAAAGGGCGACCTTGTTCAGCAAGATTTTTTTGCATGCCCTGAATTTTTTCACGTAGAGTATCTTTTTGAGCTTGGCTCATAGTGGTACTTTCGCGTTTAAATTTTTCAGCTTCAAAACGAATATCGCCTTGTAACTTTTCAAGCTCTTGACGACGTTCAGCAAACTCAGTTTGTAAAGACTGTTCAATTTTAGCCATTTGAGGTATTTGCTTGTAAATTTCTTGCATATCAACAATACCTACTTTATGTGCAAGTGCACTCGCAGAAGTACCCATCAATAACGTTGCTAGAACAGCTACTGCCGTTGATTTAAATAATTTAGTCATAAAAAACTCCTTTAAAAAGTGTTACTAATGTTAAAGCTGATAGTTTTCGTATCGTCATCTTCTTCTTTTTGCAATGGATACGCAAAACTAATCAACATTGGACCCATTGGAGAGATCCACTGTAATGAAAGACCGGTTGACACCCTAAAGCGCATAGGATCTGAATAGTCATCTAATTTAGCACGCTCATCCGGTGCTAAGTTTTGATAGCGATCTACATTAAACTCTGTATCCCATACGTTTGCAGCATCAACAAAGAAGCTAGTACGTACAGAACTGGTATTCTCTTCGTCTAAGAATGGTGTAGGAACAATTAACTCCATACCCGCTACTGCTTTAGCATTACCACCAATACGGCCTTGCGGTATTAGAATATCAAAGTCTGATGCACCACCAATGCTACCGGTTGTAGTACCGTCAGCACCAGGCGTACCCGGAATAGACTGCGGTATACGCGATACAGCACGTGGTAGTATTGTATTACGGTCAAAGCCACGTAGTTCCATTTCCGTTATACGGAAGTACTCTTGGAACGGAAGTGTTTGCTCATACCCGTTTGTAGAACCATAACCATTACCATAACCAAGCGCCGCACGCGTTGAGAATACCCAGCGGTGATCGTTTGATATAGGCCAGTAAAAACGCGAATCGTAATTCAGTTTAAAGTACTGAAGATCTGAGTTAGGCGTTGTTGCTGTTAAGTTTAGAGTTTGACGCGAACCCGCAGTTGGGAATAAACCACGGTTAACGGTAATACGCGACCAACCAACACTCAGCTCATACTTAGTAAAGTCAAAGCCAGCATCTGGGTTGTCTGGATCTAAGAATGTTTCACGAAGTACACGCGTTTGCTCGTACTCTGCAATATCAGAAAGCTCTTCTTTAATCCAACGAGCGCCAAAGTTAACTCGGTTTATTGCATCAATTGGAAAACCAATGTTTGTACCTAAGCCATAACTTTTCGATTTGTATTCAACAAGGCTAAATTTACTTGCATCGTAGTTTCTGTAAAAGATACTACTGCCCTGTGATACACCATCTGGCGTAAAATACGGGTCTGTGTACGATAAACTTATACTTTCAGAACCTACAGATGTATTCAGGTTTAAACCAATTTGGTTACCGGTACCTAAAAAGTTAGATTCCGTTACACCAATGTTAAATTGTAAGCCTTGGTAAGAACCATAAGCAAGACCAGCATTAAAGCTACCCGCTGATTGCTCTTTTACAGTAAAGTCTACATCTACTTGATCATCCACACCTGGTACAGGCACTACGTTAAAATCAACTTTTTCCATGTAAGGCAAACGTTGAATTTGTAGTTTTGAACGCTCAAGGTTTTGATTAGATAACCATGCACCTTCAAGTTGCGTCATTTCGCGGCGTAATACTTCATCAGCGGTGTTTTGGTTACCACCTACAATAATACGACGAACGTATACACGCTTACCTGGATTAACCGATAGTGTTAGTTGTACTTCTTGCTTTTCGTCGTCAATTTCTGGAATTGTACGCACTTCAGCATTCGCGTAACCAAAACGTGCTAGGTAGCTTTTAATAAATTCTTCAGATGAGGTAACCACTGAGCCGTTATAAAGTTCACCCGCTCTAAGTGGGATAACACTTTTAATTAAATCTTCACGGCCAAGCAAGTCACCTATAAAGTCAAAACCTTTAACTTTATACTTTACGCCTTCAGTTAAGTTAGCTGTAACGTAAACTGACTCACGCTCAGGGCTCACTGATACTTGCGTTGAATCGATATTAAAACGTAGATAACCACGGTCTAAATAGTAGCTACGGATTTTTTCTAAATCGCCTTCAATGGTTTGCTTTTGGTAGCGATCGCTTCCCATAAACTGCCACCAAGGTAAATCTTGTTGCGACTCAGCAAGCTTTAAAAGCTCTTCATTAGAAAAAAGTTCATTACCCACTAAGTTAATTTGGCGGATAGAAGCAGCATCACCTTCATCAAACTCTAACTTAAGTTTAACGCGGTTACGTGGCAGCTTAGTAATACTGATATCTACTTTAGCGTTATATTTACCAATGCTGTGGAAAAACTCAACTAAGCCTTTTTCGATACTATCGATAACGGTTTTATCAAGTGGTTCACCTTGGCGAATATCTTGCTGATCAAGAGACTCATTAAGCTGCTCGTCTTTAATGTCTTTATTGCCTTCAAACTCAATAAAGCTGATGGTAGGACGTTCCGTTACTTTAAAAATAACGTTGTTGCCATCACGAAGTGCTTTTATGTTATCAAAGTGCCCAGAACGATAAAGTGACTTTATTGTTTTTGAAATCGTATAGTCATCAACATTATCGCCTACGTTAATAGGAATATGTGTTAGCGCTGCACCAAGTGCTACGCGCTGCAAACCTTCAACTTTCAGGTCTTCAACAATAAAGGAGTTTTGGCCTAGGGCTGCAAAACTTGCACCCAATAAACTTGTTATTGCCAAATGTTTTTTTATAGCCATTTTATTATCTTTATCCTTTACAACTGTATTACCGCATAACACCTTACTAGTGGTGCTTTACAATCGTGTTCTAATTAGTAATTTGCCACGCTGTAACTACAAACGCGATACATCATTGAACAAAGCGAAACATGTTAGAAAAATGAGTAACAAGGCACCCACTTTAAAACCAAACTCTTGTGTCTTTTCAGAGACCGGCTTTTTACGAAAAAGTTCAATTATGTAATACATTAAGTGTCCGCCATCAAGCACTGGTAGGGGTAATAAATTAAATACACCCAAGTTAACGCTTATTAAGGCTAAAAAGCTTAAAAAGGCCACTAACCCATAGCTTACGCTAGTTCCAGCGCCTACTGCAATGCCCACAGGACCACTTAAATTTTTAACCGAAACCTGGCCTGTAACTAAATTACCAATCATATCAAAACTGAGTGTAATTAAGCGCCACGTTTCTTTTGTGCCTCGCACGATACTATCGAGCGGGCCGTAATGTCTAGTCTCTACATAACCATCAGGCCATTGCTGTACAACAGGAGCAACACCTAAAAAGCCTTGCTCAATACCGTTATTATCAATGCGCCCTTTAGGGGTTACTGTAATTGCTTGTATAGTATCTTGTCTTTTTACACTAAATTGTAAAGATTTGTTAGCTGATTGCGTAATAAGATTAACTAATTGCTGCCAATTGCTTATTGTTTCACCGTTTACAGCCAAAATTGTGTCGTTAACTTGTAAATTAGCGTGTTCTGCTGCTGAGTCTTTAGTCACGGCGGCAATTGTTAAAGTTGCTTGAGGTCTAAATGGCACAATACCTAACGAACTTAGTGGTGGTACGTCTCGCTGGTCAAGCTTCCACCCCTCTAAATTAAGCGTTTTAACACGTGGTTGAAAGTTTTTATCACGAACAATAACTTCAACGCTTTGCTCGCCTAAGTTAGACATAAGCGCAAACGTGGCATCTTGCCATGTCGTTATGTCATCATCACCAATTTTTATAATATGTTGAGAAGGCATAATGCCCGCCTGCTCTGCGCGACTGCCTTCGGTTATGCTGCCAACAACTGGCTTAACCGATTGCACTCCTACCATATACATCACCGCAAGAGCAAAAATGGCAAACAGAAAGTTAGCCATTGGCCCCGCAGCAACAATAGCAATACGCGCTTGTACAGATTTAGAGTTAAACGATAAGTGACGTTGATTTGCTGGTACGTCATCAACTCGCTCATCAAGCATTTTTACATATCCGCCTAATGGAATAGCGGCAATCACGTATTCGGTATTATATTTGTCATGCCATTTTAACAGTGGCTTACCAAAACCAATTGAAAAACGCAGCACTTTAACGCCCATTTTTCGTGCAACCCAAAAATGGCCATATTCATGTATGGCCACTAAAATACCAAGCGCTAAAATAAATGAGCCAAGATTCCAAAAAAAATCAAACATATTAATGCGCCACTTTTGTTATAAATTCTGAAGCGCTAATACGCGCTAATTTATCACACTCTAAAATTTCATCTAGGCTTTGCACATTGGTGTAAGTTGCAGCTTCTAGCGTCTGTGCATTTATTTTGTATATATCGGTAAAACCAATTTTACCGTTTAAGAATGCGTCCACAGCTATTTCATTTGCTGCGTTAACCGTTGTTGTCGCACCCTGCCCTGCACTACACGCATCAATCGCTAATTGTAAATTTGGATAACGAGAAAAATCAGGTTTAGTAAACGAAAAATCACAAATGTCAGAGAAGTTTAACGGTTTAACACCCGCATTAATTCGCTCAGGATACGCAAGTGCATGGGCAATTGGCGTGCGCATATCGGGGTTACCCATTTGCGCTAAAATAGAACCATCGTGGTACTGCACCATTGAATGAATGATACTTTGTGGATGAATAACCACATCAATATCACTCGCATCACAATTGAATAACCACTTAGCTTCAATAAACTCTAAACCTTTGTTCATCATAGTTGCGGAATCTACTGATATTTTTTGACCCATCGACCAGTTAGGGTGTACAACGGCTTCACTTACGGTTACATCTTTTAACGTATTTATATCACGCGTTAAAAATGGGCCACCAGAGCCGGTAAGCAAAATTTTACTTACGCCATGTTGCTGTAGTTTTTGATCGCCTTTGGCATTTTGTAACGAAGACGGTAGGCATTGAAAAATTGCATTATGTTCGCTATCTATTGGCAGCAAAGTGGCTTTATGTTGTTTAACTTTATCAATAAACAACTGACCTGACATAACTAAAGATTCTTTATTAGCTAGTAGTACTTTTTTACCCGCTTCAACAGCACTTAATGTAGGTAGTAAACCAGCTGCACCTACAATTGCCGACATTACAATGTCAACATCAGGATGAGCACATAAGTCACTCATTGCTTGCTCACCGTGCATAACAAGAGTTTGGCACTGAGTATTGGCTAAATACGCAGATAATTGCTCTGCGGCCTGCTGGTTAGCCATAATCGCATAAAGCGGTTCATGTTCAATACACAACTCCGCCATTTTCTTTGCATTTTGTCCTGCAGCCAAAACAAAAACATCAAATAGCTCTTTATTGCGCGACACAACATCAAGTGTACTTAAACCAATTGAGCCCGTTGCGCCTAAAATAACCAGCAATTGCTTTTGGCTCATAAACTAAGAGT
The DNA here is from genome assembly GCF_015864365.1 of Pseudoalteromonas sp. SWXJ133. Lineage (NCBI taxonomy): Bacteria > Pseudomonadati > Pseudomonadota > Gammaproteobacteria > Alteromonadales > Pseudoalteromonadaceae > Pseudoalteromonas > Pseudoalteromonas sp. SWXJ133. The sequence goes on along the minus strand of NZ_JADYXJ010000008.1, from coordinate 41,397 downwards.
CCACGCATAGCACATAACAAACATTGGAGCAGCAGCCGTTAAGCTGTCAATTCTATCTAAAATACCGCCGTGTCCTGGTAAACATCGACCGCTATCTTTTAAACCAGCTTCACGTTTAAACATGCTTTCCAGTAAATCACCTACCGCAGAAAACAACGCAATAAATGCTGTCATTATCGCGTACACAGGCCATACAACTAAATCAACATCGGTAAAGTGACAAAATGCTAATACAAAAATAATAGAAGCGACTACACCGCCTGCTAACCCTTCAATTGTTTTATTAGGGCTTACTTTAGGCATTAACTTATGTTTACCAAAACTTTTACCCGTAAAGTAAGCACCCACATCTGCGCTCCATACAATACCGAGTACCACTAAAATTAGCACCGAACCAAAATGAGTTGATTCAGCATATTGCGCGCTACGTAGTGTATTTAGTGCAAGCCATAACGGCACAAGCGTTAATAATCCTGCAATGCCGCGCATAACTAGGCCTTCATTCCACGCTTTAGCCATTTCTGGGTAGCGCCAAATTAAATAGCTAGCAACAATCCACCAAGCAAACGAAAGCGTGAATACGTAATTTGCATCACCGACTAGCTTGCCATTTTCCCATAATGATTCAATAGGCCAATGTAAATTAAGCAAGGCAAGTAAAGCGCCAATAAACACAACAAAGGCAGCACGTTTAAGCTTGTCGCAAAGGCCCATAAATGCAGACCATTCCCATGCGCCTAATAATACAATTGCACCAGCAAAGTAACTAAATAACGTAAGCGGTGTATAAAAAACCAAAGCCAATGCTAATGGAGCTAGCACTAGAGAGGTTAAAATTCGTTGTTTTAACAAAATGTGACCCTTATTCTATTTAGGTTTGAGCGAGTAATTGTTTTATTTGTTCGCCCGTACAACCAAAACGTCGCTCTCTGGCAACGTAACACGCAATGGCCTCAGCAAATGCTGCTTCATTAAAATCTGGCCAAAGTGTCTCGGTAAAGTAAAGTTCTGCATAAGCAACTTGCCATAGTAAAAAATTACTAATACGAACATCGCCACCAGTGCGAATAAGTAAATCAGGTTCTGCCTGATCTGCCATGCTCATATGCTGTGCTAAGCGCTCTTCTGTAATATCTTCTGCGTTTAGTGTGCCCTGCGCAACTTGCAAAGCAAGTTGTTTTGCCGCATTGGCAACATCCCAACGACCACCGTAATTAGCTGCAACATTTAAACGCAACCCGGTGTTATTTTCAGTCAGCTTATGCGCAGCGTCTACCTTGCTACGTAATCCTTCAGAAAATCGTGATAAGTCTCCAATAATGGTCAGTTTTACATTGTTTTTATGAAGCTTTTTAACTTCCTTTGTTAAAACAAATAAGAAAAGCTCCATTAAAGTGTTTACTTCGTCTTCAGGGCGGCGCCAGTTTTCACTACTAAAAGCAAATAAGGTTAACGATTGTATCCCTAATTTAGTACAAAACTGAACAGATTGACGAACTGCGTCTACGCCTTTTTTATGCCCATACACACGAGGTCTATTTCTAGCTTGCGCCCAACGTCCGTTCCCATCCATGATGATAGCAACATGTTTGGGTAAACATTGCTGTGAAATTGTGTCAGCATCTAGAACCATAAATATCGAGTATTCCATAAAAAAACGCCGCCTAGTATACCCTAGACGGCGTTTCAAAACTAATAATTTTAATAGGTCCTGTCGACCTTTCAGGATTGTAATTTGTTCAATCTAGGGGCGACTTAATCGCGGCGCGAGATTTGTAACCTAGTGGACTAAGCAAAAATCGAGTAACAAAGAGTTAATCGCCCCTAGGCAGAACCCTTTGGGCAGCGCGTGTTTGGATTTTATGCATCGTTATCGCCTAATTATGGGGAATAACCACACAACATAGGCTCTGCCTTGCCTAAAAACCAAACACACTGCTGCAAATTCAACCTCGAAAGATAAACAGGACCTTACTTAGATTTCCATCAATTCTGTTTCTTTAGCAGCTAATAAAGTATCCATTTCTTTAATAAACTTATCAGTAAGCTTTTGAATCGCATCATCCGATTGACGCGCTTCATCTTCAGATATGTCTTTATCTTTTAATAAACCCTTTACATCGCCATTAGCATCACGACGAATGTTACGAATAGCAACACGACCGCCTTCAACTTCGCCACGTACAATTTTGATTAGGTCTTTACGACGCTCTTCTGTAAGTGGAGGAAGTGGTACGCGAATAACAGTACCTGCCGACATAGGGTTTAAACCTAAGTCAGATGCCATAATTGCTTTTTCAACAGCTTGCGCTAAAGACTTGTCAAATACACCAATAGCCAGTGTACGAGAATCTTCAATTGTTACGTTAGCAACTTGGTTTAAAGGCGTTGGTGCACCGTAGTACGACACCATAATGCCATCTAGGATTGCAGGATGTGCACGGCCAGTACGAATTTTAGACAATTGGCTACCTAGTGCAGTTACACTTTTTTGCATGCGCGCTTGCGCGTCTTTTTGAATATCGTTAATCACGGTTTAATCCTAATTATTTGATTATTTCATCTGAGGCTTGTGAAGAAATAAGTGTACCTTCTTCTTCACCCATAATTACGCGTTTTAGCGCGCCTGATTTGTTCATGTTAAATACGCTCAATGGCATATTGTGATCGCGGGCTAGAGTAAATGCCGCTAAATCCATAACTTTTAATTCTTTTTCAATGATTTCATTGTAGCTTAAGTGGGTATAAAGCGTCGCATCTGGGTTTTTAACAGGGTCATCACTGTATACGCCATCAACCTTAGTCGCTTTAATTACTGTATCCGCTTCAATTTCGATACCGCGTAAACATGCTGCAGAATCGGTAGTAAAAAATGGGTTACCAGTACCCGCTGCAAAAATGACTACGCGACCAGTTTTCAATAAACTAATTGCTTCAGCCCAGTTATAAGCGTCACATACACCATTAAGCGGAATAGCCGACATAAGACGACAATTTACAAATGCACGGTGTAGCGCATCACGCATTGCAAGGCCGTTCATAACAGTTGCAAGCATACCCATGTGATCGCCTACTACGCGATTCATACCTGCTTCTGCAAGTGATCCACCGCGTAAAAAGTTACCTCCACCAATAACTAAACCCACTTCTACGTCGAGCTCTACTAGCTCTTTAATTTCTTGTGCCATACGGTCTAAAACTTTAGGATCGATGCCGAAGCCTTCGTCTCCCATTAAAGCTTCACCACTTAATTTAAGAAGAACACGTCTAAAAATAGGTTTGCGATTGATAGTCATAGTATTGGGGCCAACTTTTATTGAATTATGGATAAAAAATAACCGCGCTTATGTTAAACATAAAAGCGCGGTTATTTTAAAGAATTTCTAGCTGCGAAGCAAAACCAAATAGTACTTTAATTGCATCTAATTTCATTATCCTTCACAAATAGTAATCTTACTTAGCTTTAGCAGCAGCAATTTGAGCAGCAACTTCAGCAGCAAAATCTTCTTCTTTCTTCTCGATACCTTCACCAACTTCTACACGTACGAAGCTAGTAACTGTTGCGTTTTTCTCTTTAAGAATATCGCCAACAGTTTTCTTAGGCTCCATGATGAAAGCTTGACCAGTAAGAGAAACCTCACCAGTGAATTTTTTCATGCGGCCAACAACCATCTTCTCAGCGATTTCAGCAGGCTTGCCTTCATTCATCGCGATTTCGATTTGTACTTGCTTTTCTTTAGCAACAACATCGGCTGGTACATCTGAAGGTGTTAAGTATTCAGGGCTAGATGCAGCAACGTGCATTGCAACGTGCTTAAGTGTTTCTTCATCAGCAACACCCGCAACAACAACACCGATACGATCGCCATGACGGTACTCAACTAGGTTTTCACCAGTTACGTACTGTAAACGACGTACATTGATGTTTTCGCCAATTTTAGTAACTAGCTCAACACGGTCTTCTTCAAACTTAGCTTGTAAGTCTTCGATAGAGATAGTGTCAGCAATTGCAGCGTCAGCAACTTTGTTAGCAAATGCTAAGAAGCTTACGTCTTTTGCAACGAAATCTGTTTGACAGTTAACTTCTACTAGTACTGCAACACCCGCGTTTTGCTTGATGATGATAGTACCTTCAGCAGCAATGTTACCTGCTTTTTTAGCAGCTTTAGCAGCGCCACTTTTACGCATGTTTTCAATCGCTAACTCGATGTCGCCATCAGTCTCAGTTAACGCTTTTTTACAATCCATCATGCCAGCGCCTGTGCGCTCGCGTAATTCTTTAACTAGGGCAGTAGTTACAGCCATTAGTAAATCCTCAAATCTGAAATCAGGTTAGATAAGCGGGTTACCCGCTCGACAAGAATAGCAAGTCTTCACCTTAAAAAGATGAAGACTTGATGACAGCTAATTACTCAGCTTCAACGAAATCGTCTTTCTCAGCTTGAGCAACGATGTTATTCTCGCGACCTTCAGTAATAGCAGCTGCAACAGCGCTAGTGTAAAGGCTTACAGCACGGATAGCATCATCGTTACCAGGTACGATGTAATCAACACCGTCTGGGTTAGAGTTAGTATCTACGATTGCAACAACTGGAATACCTAGGTTGTTTGCTTCACGGATAGCAATGTGCTCGTGGTCAGCATCGATAACGAAAAGCGCGTCTGGAAGACCGCCCATGTTTTTGATACCACCAAGGCTCTTTTCAAGCTTTTCCATTTCGCGGTTAAGCGTTAACGTTTCTTTCTTAGTTAACTTCTCGAAAGTTCCGTCTTGGCTTTGTGCTTCAAGGTCTTTAAGACGCTTGATTGATTGACGTACAGTTTTCCAGTTAGTCAACATACCACCTAACCAACGGTGATTTACGAAGAACTGGTCGCTTTCTAAAGCAGCTGATTTAACTGCGTCGCTTGCTGCGCGCTTAGTACCAACGAAAAGAACTTTACCTTTGTTTGCTGCAGCACTTGATAAAAACTTAAGTGCGTCGTTGAACATTGGTACAGTTTGCTCAAGGTTGATGATATGTACACGGTTACGTGTGCCGAAGATGAAAGGCTTCATCTTAGGGTTCCAGTAACGTGCTTGGTGACCAAAGTGAACACCAGCTTGAAGCATATCGCGCATTGAAACGTTTGCCATTTTATAGATCCTCTATAGTTGTTTAGGGTTAGGCCTCCACATATCCCATAGCACCAACACCGAAGTAATTAAACTTCAAATGCACCCAAGTGTATGTGACGATACGTGTGTGTGTTAAAATAAAATTGTGTTTGCCTTAAATACAAAAAATCATTTAAGAATTTATTTGTAAAAAGACGGCGCGCTTTATACCATATTAAAATTAAATACTCAACGTCGCGTGCAAAATTTGTTCGGCGATAAATGTTAAAAACTCAACTTTGGAGCCTCAATGAGCGCTATTATCAAGACCCCTGAAGAAATAGAGAAAATGCGCGTAGCTGGGCGCTTAGCGGCCGATGTACTTGAAATGATCGGCCCTCATGTAGTGCCAGGTGTTACCACCGATGAGCTAAATACACTTTGTCATGATTATATTGTTAATGTGCAACAAGCAATCCCTGCTCCGTTAAATTATCATGGCTTTCCAAAATCAGTTTGTACGTCAGTTAATCATGTTATTTGTCACGGAATTCCAAATGACAAAGCATTAAAAGAAGGCGACAGTGTAAATATCGACGTAACTGTCATTAAAGATGGTTACCACGGCGACACATCTAAAATGTTCCACGTTGGTACACCAAACATTCAAGCTAAGCGTCTTGCAGAAGTAACACAAGAAAGCTTATACCTTGCTATTAAAATGGTAAAACCAGGTGTGCGCTTGGGTGATATTGGCTCAGCAATTCAAAAATATGCAGAGAGCTTTAACTACTCAATTGTACGTGAATATTGCGGCCACGGTATCGGCGCAGGATTTCATGAAGAACCACAAATAATGCATTACGGTAAAGCCGGTACTGGCGAAGCCTTAAAAGCAGGTATGTGTTTAACTATTGAACCTATGGTTAATGCGGGTAAACGCCAATGTAAGCTTCTTAAAGATGATTGGACAGTAGTAACACGCGACCGTAGTTTGTCTGCACAGTGGGAACATACTTTATTAGTGACTGAAAATGGTGTTGAAATTTTAACGCTACGATCAGATGATACTATCGAGCGGATCATAGAACACTAATAAAACCAAAACACTTGATAAGAAAATTCTTATCCGTGTGAAAGGTTCAACAAGGAGCCAGCCCACGTGGCATTACCCAACAAAGTAAAAAAGTTGCTTAGCGATGCAGAGCAACTTAGTGATTATCGCGATTGTTCTAGCTATTTTTATAAATGGTTACATAACGAATTTTCTAAACAACCGGTTGGGAATTTAATTAATGCCCGGGCTGAGTTTATTGACCGCCTACTCATTAAGCTTTTTCATGTATACGACTTAGCGCGCGAACCTGATTTAGCATTAATAGCGGTAGGCGGATACGGACGTGGTGAGCTACATCCCTACTCCGACATCGACTTTTTATTGCTTGTAACTAAACCGCCAAGCGAAGAAATATGCGAAAAAATAGGCCAGTTTGTCACCATGCTATGGGATCTCAACTTAGAGATTGGCCACAGCGTGCGTACAATAGAACAAGCCATTGAGCAAAAACGTGAAGACGTTACTTTTGCCACCAGCTTGCTCGAAAGCCGCCTTATTTTTGGTAACCACATTGAGTTTGAAAAACTCAAAATGCATATTCTTGAAACGCCAGTATGGCGCTCAGGTGAATTTTTTACTGCCAAAGTTCAAGAACAAAACTTACGCCACAGAAAGTGCCACGGCACCGCGTATAATCTTGAGCCAAACATTAAAGAAAACCCCGGTGGTTTGCGCGACTTACAAACCATTATTTGGGTGGCAAAAAAGCATTTTAGAACCGAAACCCTGCAAGAGTTAATAAGCCACGGCTACTTAACTCACGAAGAGTTTCAAGAGCTTTCTGAGTGTCTAGAAAACCTATGGAACATTCGCTTTGCACTGCATTTAGCTGCAGGTCGAGCTGAAAACCGCTTATTGTTTGATCATCAACCGCAAGCCGCCGAAATTTTAGGTTTTGGTAGCGACGGTAAAGCCTCTGTTGAGCGTATGATGAAACGCTTATTTAGAATAATGAGCCGCGTGCGCGAACTTAACCAAATGCTACTTTCATACTTTGAACAAAGTATAATGCCCGAAAGTAGTGCTGTGGCAGCAATAGAACTCGACAGAAACTTTGAGCAAGTAGGTCATCAAATACGCGTAAAAGATCCGTCGGTATTTTTTAGACGCGACCAACTCTTTGTATTGTTTGAGCACATAGCCGATAACCCAGCAATAACGCATATTTACCCAAGTACTATTCGTACTATTCGCCAAGTGCGCCGTCGTTTATTGGGCGATTTGCAAGATTACGCAGCCTGTCGCGAAGCCTTTTTACGCTTAGTTAAACACCCTAACGGTATGGGCCGCGCATTTACGCTCATGCACAAGCACGGCATGCTTGCCGCCTACTTACCGCAGTGGCGTAATATATTTGGGCAAATGCAGTTCGATTTGTTTCACGCGTACACCGTAGATGAGCACACTCACAAATTAATCAAAAACATTTACGAATATTTTGATAAAACAGGCATTAGCGAGTTTCCTATTTGCAGTGAAATAGTCACTCGAATGGACAAACCAGAGCTACTTTATTTAGCCGGTATATTTCACGACATTGCTAAAGGCCGAGGTGGCGACCACTCAGAACTTGGCGCTGTTGACGCAATAGCATTTGCTAAATTACATGGTTTTTCATCGGTGGATGCAAAGCTCGTTGCATGGCTTGTAAGTAATCATTTACTTATGTCTGTTACCGCACAGCGTAAAGACATTAACGATCCGGCTGTAATAAAAGACTTCGCTACACGCGTTAAAACAGAGCGCCAACTCGACTACTTATATTGTTTAACCGTTGCCGACATACGTGCAACTAACGACAACTTATGGAACGATTGGAAAAACACCCTACTGCGTGAGCTCTACTTACACACGCAGCGCGCTTTGCGCCTAGGGCTCGAAAACCCAATGGATCAACGCGACCAAATTCGCGATAAAAAGCACCAAGCTAAACAACGCTTAATAAATCTGAGTTATCAAGAGGAAAAAATTGATTTAATTTGGAGCCGCTTTAAAGCCAACTACTTTACCGCCTTTAGCGAACAGCAAATATCATGGCAAAGTGAGCATTTATTAAGTAGCACAGACTTAAGCCAGCCAAGTGTTGTTGTATCTAACAAAGCTATGCATGGTGGCACACAAGTATTTGTATACAGCCCCTACTCTGGCCCACTGTTTGCCCGATTAGTAAGTGTTATTGGCTCTAAAAAAGCGCAAATACAACACGCGCAAGTACTGACCACAAAAGACGGCTACGTCTTGTTTAGCTTTGTAATACTTGAAGTAAGTGGCGACCCTATTGCAAGTGGTCGAGCGCAATCAATTAAACGCGGGCTTGAGCAAGCACTAAGCGATCCGCGTAAAAAGATTCGCTTTAAAAAGAGCCGCTCTCAACGCTTTAAAGATTTTAATATTAAACCTAAAATTGTGTTGCGCCCACATGCACGCAAAGACCGTAGTTTAATAGAAATTCAAGCCGTCGATATACAAGGTTTACTAACCAAAATAGCCGAAGTTTTCCAAGCGCATTTACTACACATTCACGCAGCCCGTATTACAACGGTAGGTGAACGTGCAGAGGATTTCTTTGTCGTATCTAATAACGAATACCAAGCGCTGACTGATGAAGAGCAAGCAAAAATTCATCAGGCATTACGTAAAAAATTCAACGCCGAAACAGAATAGAGGACACACATGTCAGATTTAAAAACGATGATCGAAAACGCATGGGACAACCGCGATAGCATTAGCCCAAGCACAGTATCAAACGACGTAAAACAAGCTATTATCGACGCACTTGATTTACTTGATAGTGGCGCAGCACGCGTTGCCGAAAAAATATCAGGTGAATGGGTTGTACACCAGTGGCTTAAAAAAGCAGTGTTACTGTCGTTTCGTATTCGCGACAACCAACCAATGAACGATGGCGTAAACCAGTTTTACGACAAAGTACCGCTTAAATTTAGCGACTACACCCCAGAGCAGTTTCAGCAAGGCGGTATGCGCGTAGTACCAAACGCAGTAGCACGTAAAGGCAGCTTTGTAGGTAAAAACGTTGTACTTATGCCATCGTACGTAAACATTGGCGCATACGTTGACGACGGCACCATGGTTGATACATGGGCGACTGTAGGCTCGTGTGCACAAATTGGTAAGAACGTACATTTATCAGGTGGCGTTGGCATAGGCGGCGTTTTAGAGCCTCTACAAGCTAACCCAACTATTATTGAAGATAACTGTTTTATTGGCGCACGTTCTGAAATTGTTGAAGGCGTAATCGTTGAAGAAGGCGCTGTAATTTCAATGGGCGTTTACATCAGCCAAAGCACGCGTATTTATGACCGCGAAACTGGCGAAATTCACTACGGCCGCGTACCAGCAGGCGCAGTAGTTGTACCAGGTGCACTACCGTCAAAAGATGGCACCCACAGCCTGTACGCTGCAATTATCGTGAAAAAAGTAGACAAGCAAACACGCGAAAAAGTAGGCATCAACGCCCTACTACGCTCAATTGATGAGTAATAGTCGGTTGGGTTGAGTGAAACGAAACCCAACGATACTTTAAAGTTAAGTATTTTAGCTAAACTTTAATTGTATATAGAAAAGCTCTAAGCCTTTGGTTTGGAGCTTTTTTAAATTCTTCTAAATGAAGTTTGAGTGCTGGAAACTTCTACATCAAAATTCAATGAACTCAAAAGGGACTCTAAGCCCTTAACAGCCAACTCATTATTTTCTGATGGTCCTATTATAATTTCTTCAATTGAATTTTTAGGAAAAGGTATCGCTCTATATGGGGCTATAATGCCGGACTTTAAAGTTCTATACTTTAAAGGAAAAAACTCTTTTTCCCCATTTTTAAGCTCTACAAAATCGATATAAGAACATTCTATAAAATCAAAGTAATTTACTTTTGGCTCATCATTTATCACTACAAAACCTGGTGAATAAAGTATAAAGCGATATTCTTTTTCGTACATGAATGCTTTGTTTTTTATACTTGCAACCTTAAAAGCAATATCATTAAAAGCTTCGATAACGAGTTTGCTCAGCTTTCTATTAAGTTCGTTTTTATCTAAACTTTCATCCAGGCTGCAATCTAATACTTCAGGAAGACATTTTTCAATTAATAAATGTAGCATTTCCTTTGTTCGCTCATAAACAACATCGGCATAATCAATCAAAAATTTATGCCGTATAAAGTATTCGTTATCGTGGAGTTTATCTTTATTAAACTTTATACAATATGAAGTCTGTTCTGAACCGTAAGTAAGCCAGTGATTTAAACTGTCTCGCTCTGTTGTGAATGAAACTGTATAAATATCACTTAATTCATTTTCATCTAAAGCATCCCAAAAAGATGCTAAGAACTTATTAACCTTATCAATATCTGCATTTTGCATTTTATTTTTAATATCTTTTAAAGGTATACCCTTATGCTTAGCATAAATTTCTTCGAGTTTTTCTTGTGAAAATTCTGAAAATTCCTCTCTAAGCGGTTTTATCGTATCGATACCTTCTTTAATTTCTCTAAAATCATTTAGATACTCTGTATTAGTAGCCCATAAACTTTTGCTCTCTAAAATCCCTTTCAGACCCTCTGCAGACGTGTAGTGGTAAACATATTCCATATTTAAAGCCTTAAATAATTAATTTTATTTATTCTGAGTCTAACTCTTTAAGCGAAAACAATAAAATTGAATATTATGAGGTGTAAAACGTTGGGTTTCGTTTCACTCAACCCAACCTACCAAAAAATCTCCCAAAACTAAAAAAGCACTTATAAAATAAGTGCTTTTGTTGGTTCGCTCAATAGTGTGGTTTACAGCGCGTTAAATACGTCGTCAGTTTTAGCTGCGCAAATAAAATCGTTTTTGTGTAGGCCTTTAATTGAATGGCTCCACCATGTAACCGTTACTTTGCCCCACTCGGTTAATAAACCAGGGTGATGACCTTCGTCTTCTGCCATGTCGCCTACTTTGTTAGTAAACGCGATAGCTTGTTTGAAGTTTTTAAATTTATAAACACGCTCAAGCTGCATAATGCCGTCGCGTACTTCTGGAACCCAGTCTGGGATTTTAGTAATTAATTGCGCAAGCTCTTCGTCAGATACTTTTGGTGCATCTACGTGGCAAGCTTCGCATTTTTGTTCACTTAATGAAGACATTTTAAATCCTTACTTTTAGCTTTTTAGCATTAATGTTTAACTGGCTAATTTTTCTTTTGGTGGAAATTTTGGGTCGTGCAAGCCAAGCTCTTTAGCTCGCTCAACCAAAGTCATAATATCCATTTGCGATATATCAAACAGATCATGAATCGAATTTATGGTGTAGTACTGTGGTTGCATAATATCAATACGGTACGGCGTACGCAGTACATCAAGCACATTCATTGGGCTAATTTCTGGCGTGTTTGAGTATACGTACTGAGTTTCACCTGGGCTTGATAAAATACCACCGCCGTAAATACGCAGACCGTCTTCGGTTTGCATTAAGCCAAATTCGACTGTAAACCAGTATATACGCGCAAGGTATACACGGTCTTTTTTCTGCGCTGCGTAACCTAATTGCCCGTACTTATGCGTAAACTCGGCAAAGTCAGGGTTAGTTAGCATGGCGCAATGGCCGAATATTTCATGAAAAATATCTGGCTCTTGTAGGTAGTCAAATTCTTCGCGGCTACGAATAAATGTAGCTACCGGAAACTGCTTGTTTGCCAGTAATCTAAAAAACTCATCAAAGTCGATAAGCGCAGGTACTGGCGCAACTTGCCACCCAGTAGTGACTAGCAATACTTCGTTTAGTTCGCTTAACTGCGGAATACGATCGTGCGGCAGGTTAATCTTTTTTAACCCTTGCATGTACTCATTGCAGGCTTTGCCTTCAATGCACGCAAGTTGGCGTGCTACAAGCTCAGACCAAATTTTATTTTCTTCATCACTCCAATGTATAACACCATTTTCGTCTGGTGTTTTGGATGTGTATTTACTTGCTTTAGCCATAAGTACCTTCTTGGGTGTGTGCCCTAAATCGGTGTCAGTGTGATACTCAAATCTATTGAATATCGAATGACCCCATACTATGCAAAAGTGAAGAAAAGTTTAATAGATAGGCTAACATCAGTATTTGGCGCGATCACCCCAATCGTAAAGTTAAAATTACACCTGTGGCACACTAAAAATACAGACCTTTAAATAAAGGCCTGTAGCTTGTTTTTATGTGTATATAATTAATTACACCTAACCAATTTTAGTAAAAGCTTGGTTTAAATCACTAATAATGTCGTTAACATCTTCAAGCCCAACCGAGAGTCTGATCAGCCCATCACTTATTCCAGCGGCGGCTCGCTCCTCTGGCGTATAAGGCGAGTGAGTCATAGATGCAGGATGCTGAATCAGTGTTTCAGCGTCGCCAAGGCTTACTGCAAGTGTACAAAGTTTCATACTATCAATAAATTGTGCGCCATCTTGTAGCGTGCCTTTTATTTCAAACGCAATAACACCACCAGCGGCTTTCATTTGATTACCAATAAACTTATAACCTGGGTGCGATTTAAGCCCCGGGTAATATACGGTGCTTACTTGTGGGTGCGCTTCTAGATATTCGGCTATTGTTTGTGCGCTTTGACAATGGCGCTCTATTCTAATAGCGAGTGTTTTTAGGCCTCGATTAATTAGCCATGCGTCGTGCGGGCTTATGGTTGCACCAATATCTTTTAATACGGTCATTTTAATGTGTGTTATGTGCTCAAGCGATCCACATACAATACCGGCGACTACGTCTCCGTGGCCGTTTAAGTACTTGGTCGCACTGTGCATTATAATGTCGATACCGTATTTTTTAGGCGATTGCAGTAGCGGCGTTAAAAAGGTGTTGTCGACCACACTAATTAAGTTGTGCTCTTTAGCAACTGCGCCAATGAGTGCCAAATCAATAACCGCCATAGTGGGGTTGATTGGCGTTTCTACAAATATCATTTTTGAATTAGGTTTGATGGCAGCGCGTAGTTCGTCCTCGTTGGTCATATCAACAAAAGTGACTTCGATTCCCCAGCGCGGCAACATATGCGAGAAAAACGCAAAGGTACAACCATACAAAGCACTTGAGGCAACAAGATGATCTCCCTGCGATAAAAAGCTCAGTACTGAGGCAGATACGGCCCCCATACCTGTTGCGGTTGCAGCAGCTGCTTCACAACTCTCTAGTTGAGCAACTTTTTGCTCAAGCTCTGTGGTTGTAGGATTTCCTAAACGCGTATAAATATAGCCAGGTTCGTCGCCTGCAAAACGCGCAGCACCTTGTGCGGCATTTTCAAAATGAAAGGTAGAGGTTTGATACAAAGGAGAAGTGAGTGCGCCGTGCGGGTCGTTTGCTTTTTGTGGTCCGTGAATACACTGGGTGTTTATATGATGCTTGCTCATTGTAGGCTCATTTTTTGATTATTATGTTTTTGCGATTCAACAATCAAAACGTATGCGCTTACAAACAGCAAGCATGCCGGATGCTCAGATGGCTATTTGTGTAAAAACCGTGCAGCGCACGTTTGTACACAAATATTGCCACCAGGGCGTGTTGACCTTTGCGGATTGAAATTTGTTCAATCTAGGGGCGATTAAATCGCGGCGCGAGGTTTGTAACCTAGTGGGCTAAGTAAAAACCGAGCAAAGCTTCCGCGTCCTGCTCACGCCCCTTACCTACATCCATATAGGCAACAAAGAGTAAATAGCCCCTAGGAAGAACCTTTGGGCAGCGCCTGTTTGGCATTAATGCTACGTTATCACCCATTTATGGGGAATAACCACACTACATAGGCTCTGCCTTGCCTAAATACCAAACACACTGCTGCAAATTCAACCATCAAAGATCAACACGCCCTCGTATTTTATTGTGTTGGTTCCGCTTTTTTACGGCTCATAATTTTACCTGCGATGCTTTGCACAGTGCCTTTTAGTAAGCTGCGTTTGTTTTCAAGCCGTGGTAATGGGCGACTAAGCTCCATTGCTTTGTAACCAATACGCGCTGTAAAAATACCGGCGCTGACCCCTTGCGCTGCCCGCCCCGAAAGCTTACCTAAAAGCTCAGCACTCAGTGCTGTTGCAGCAAGGTCAGATACAAGCTCAGCACTGCCTACAAACATTACTTGTTTTATCAGCATACGGTACAGCTTTATACGGCTCGCGTAGCCAAAACCAATGCCATAAATTTTACCAATTTGTTCAATTAACTTAGTACCGCGCCAAAGCACAGCCATCATATCCACCAGCGCAAGTGGGCTTAGGGCAACTAGCAGTGCGGATTCAGTCGCAAACCGATTTATAAGCTTTTTAGCTTTGGTGTCTTGGGTTATTAATAAACTATTGGCGTACAGCGTCATTATTTCTTTGTCGCTGTGATGCGTCGCCACTTGGTTTTTGAAGGTTTCAAAGTTATCAAGCTCCTGGTGTTTATTAAGCTTTTCAAGCCAAGGTAATGCACCGCCTACTTGCTCGCTGTTTAAAAGTCTGTCGGCTTCAACTCGGTGCAATTGGTTACGCTTTAAACTGCGCAGCATTCGGTACTCTCGCCACAATAAGCGCCCTATTAGCAGTACACCACTTACAACCGCGGTTAAATAAACACTGCCTAAAATAATTGATTGCTCGAAAGCAAATAATAACGAGTATGCAAACTCTAAAAGCACCAGCACTATAAAACTAATAGCAAAAACACCTTTGAGCGTTTGCCACTTTGACTTTTTGTATACAGGTTCTAGATCTATTTCTGGCTCTAGTGCTTCATCTTCAAGTTCTTCGTAATCACTTTGTCCGTGCCGAATAATTTTTGCAGGTGCTAAAACGGGTTCGTTTTGCTCTATGCTTTGCGTATCTATACGACGCCCTGCTTGAAATGGTTGGTTTGACTCACTCATGTTAATTTGTCTCCTAGCAGGTACTGCATGACATGATCTAATCGAATATGTTTTAGTTGTTTATCGGGGCTCGGCATTGGAGAGAACGATAAAAACTCAAATCCCTGTGCTGGCCACTCATTTTTATTAAGCATCCGCGTGGGAGGTTGCGGCGGTAAATACGTAAGCCAATCAGGCTCGTGTAATGGTTTACCGTAAATACAGTCAAGCGTTTGGCCTTTGTCGGCAATTTGGCGCGGTTGCGTTGCTGTAATTGACGACATTGCCATGGTTTCTATTTGCACACCATCAAACTTTAAATGATTACTTTGCTCATGCACGAGCGAATCAAGTAGCAGTGCTAAATCTTTATGGTGCTTAGAACTTATATGATCTGACTTATTAGCTGCAAATAATATTTTGTCTATGTTGGGCTTAAATAAACGTTTAAAAAAGCCCGACTCGCCATAGTTAAAGTGTGCGAGTAATTGGTTTATTACACTGCTTTGCTCTTGGAGTGTTTCGTGCCCTTCGTTTAGCGCACTAAGTACATCTACAAGTACAATTTGGCGATCGAAGTGTCTAAAATGCTCATTATAAAATGGTTTTACAACTTCTTTTATATAAGCGTTAAAGCGCTTAATTAAATGCGCTAAATTAGAACCCGCAACAACATCGTCACTATTTACTTTACCCGATACCGGAAAAAACAATAACAATGGCGCGCCTTGTAAGTCGCCAGGCATAAGCATGCGCCCAGGTTGCAACATGGCAAGTTTGGTGTCTTTTTTAAGCCCGACTAACATGCTTTGATAAAGCTGAGCAATATGGGCAAGTGCGTTTTCATCAACGGGAGCGTTTAAGTCAAGTTGCTCAACGGCCATTAAAAAATCACTTGATGTGTTTACGCGCGAAGGCTGAGTTAATAACGGATATTGCTGCTCGCACCATTGAGCATAGCTTTGCTCAAGCATAGGTAAATCAAGGAGCCATTCACCCGGGTAGTCAATAATATCTAAATAAAGCGTTGATTGCGGGGAAAAGTGGCCGCGCAGCCCTGCATTACTTTGATACTTTATTGCTAAGCGCAGAGTATTAATACGCTCGGTTGATGCAGGCCATGTAGGCATCCCATCGCTTGGTAATAATGAATTTAGCGCGCGCGTATAATTAAACGTAGGAACTTTTAACGCCTCTTGCGGCACAACTTTAGTGGCCACATGGCGGTGCTCGCGCATTACATCAAAAAAAGGTAAGTTTTTATCGTCCGCTTGGGTTGTTAAGTGTTTAACAAGCGCGGTAATAAAGGCTGTTTTACCACTACCACTTAGGCCAGTTACGGCAAGCTTTACGTGTTGGTCTAAACTGCGATGAAGGGCTTTTTGTGCTTTGCCTTTAATGCTTTTAAAGGTCTTTTTTGCAAATGATTGGCTCATAAAGTGTCTTGCACCTAATTTGCCGTAATTTATCACGCTGCAAATAAGGTGCTATTAAATCCTTTAAAGTTTGTTAATTTCACGGCTCACCGTAAACTCGCTTGAGGTTACATGGCGCTCCATATCTTGAAGGCGAGTATCTACACGCGTTAAACGCTCTTTTAAGTCTTGCAATGCGCGGCGCGGCGGCTCGCCTTTTTGCCATACTTTAAATTTTACTTCTAGCGGATCGTCATGTTTAGTTGAGCTTTTAGTTTGCGCTGTTGCGGGCTCTTTTTTATCTAAAATGAACCAGGCTGCAATATACGCTACCACAAATAATGGGCCACCCGTTAGCAGTACCGCACTAACAAATATAATGCGAACTAACCATAACTCCATATTAAAGTAGTCACTTAATCCCGCACATACTCCGGCTATTTTACCGCGTTGTGGGTCTCTTAATAATTCACGTTTGGCACTCATACTTTGCGTCTCCATTGTGGTGACTCTTGATCAAGCAATGCTTCAAGTGTTTCAACCCTGTCTGCCATTTTTTCAGCTTTATGTGCAAGCTCAAGTAACTGGCGATGTTCGTGTTCACTTAAACCTTGGCTTACTTGTTTTTTGCTACGGTAGTGCAAAATTAGCCACAGCGGGGCAACAAAAATCATAAACATAACAAATGGAACAATTATTACATCTGAATCAAACATAATTCTCTCCTGACAATCCGTTTTGATGTTTTTAAGCAGTGGGGCACTTTAAGTGCCCCTTTATAAATTATTTATCAGCTAGCTTCTTTTTAAGTTCGGCTAGCTCATCATCTATCTTTTCATTTTTTTGTAGATTAGCAATTTCGTCCGCTAACGTCTTTTTACCTAAATCGTAAGACTCAATTTGAGATTCTAGTCCATCAATTTTAGTTTCGTAACGTTCAAAGCGATTAAGTGCGTCTTCTACTTTTGAGCTATCAAGTGTCTTTTTCACTTCAAGGCGCGACTCAGCCGAACGTTGGCGAAGTATAATTGCTTTTTGACGTGATTTCGCATCTGCTAGCTTTTCTTGTAGTGTCGTTACTTCTTGCTGTAGTTTCTCGATATGAGACTCTACATGTTCAAGTTCACTAGCGACTGAAGCAACGGCATCTGCCGACTTTTGCTTTTCAAGCAGGGCTGAACGCGCTAAATCGTCGCGGTCTTTACTTAAAGCCAGTTCGGCTTTATCTTGCCAATCACTTACCTGTGCTTTAAGCGTATCTAAGCGGCGTACAATTTCTTTTTTCTCAGCCAATGTTTTAGCTGATGTAGAACGTACTTCAACAAGCGTATCTTCCATTTCTTGAATAATCAGACGAACCATTTTTTCTGGGTCTTCTGCTTTATCTAAAATGGCGTTGATATTAGAATTAACAATATCTGCAAAACGTGAAAAAATTCCCATAACATTTACCTCTGTAATTAAAACGTAGTTAGTCTGCTATAACTAGTATCAATATGCTTGCCAACTTTTTAAAAGCTAAAATACACTTTATTTTCATTACGTTAAACTAAATATACAAATTTCTTTAGTTATCCCTACTTATGAAATACACTAACTGTTAGTAAAAATGACCAAGAGTTAGGAAATATGAGCCAATATCGCCAACAGGATAATTTACTCGGCCAATCAGATAGCTTTCTGTCTGTATTAGATCAGGTATCGCAACTGGCTAATTTAGATAAACCGGTACTTATTATTGGTGAACGCGGCACAGGTAAAGAGCTAATAGCAGCACGCTTACACTTTTTATCAAAGCGTTGGGAGCAGAACTACGTAAAACTTAACTGTGCAGCGCTTAACGAAAACCTTCTCGAAAGTGAATTATTTGGCCACGAAAGCGGTGCCTTTACGGGGGCAAGTAAACGCCACGAAGGTCGTTTTGAACGCGCCAACAGCGGCACACTGTTTTTAGATGAATTAGCTAATACCTCAGCTATGGTACAAGAAAAACTGCTGCGCGTTATAGAATACGGTGAGTTTGAACGTGTTGGCGGCAAACAAACTGTAAAAGTAGATACACGCTTAGTGTGTGCTACAAACGAAGATCTTCCTTATTTAGCTGAGCAAGGTGAATTTAGAAGTGACTTACTCGATCGCCTTGCCTTTGATGTAATTACCCTGCCACCACTGCGCGAGCGTCAAGACGATATTATGCTTCTTGCTGAGCAGTTTGCGATGAATATGGCACGCGATTTAGAGTGGGAACTGTTTAGCGGTTTTACCCGAAGCGCAACAGAAACACTGCTTAGTTATGATTGGCCTGGTAATATTCGTGAACTTAAAAATGTGGTTGAACGCAGTTTATATCGCCACGGTAGTGAACATATCCCCGTTCACCAGATTATTTTAGACCCATTCGATAGCCCATTTAGACCAAAAGCGCGCATTAAAGCATCTATAGCGGCTCAAACTGTTAATGCCGAGCCTATTGTTGTTGCGCCGCCGATTACTCAAACAAGCAATGATTCATCCGTTGATATTCAATTTCCGTGCAGCTTAAAAGAGCGTTCTAACGACTTTGAAATAAACATGATTAATAAAGCGCTCGAACATAGCCAATTTAATCAAAAGAAAACTGCAGAAGTACTTGGTTTAACGTATCATCAATTACGTGGTTATCTTAAAAAATACAACTTGTTGGATCAACAATAGTCAGAGGTTATGCGGGTGCATAAATTATTACTTGTTTTGCTTGCCACCACTTTAGTTGGTTGCCTTGATAGCAAAGAAGAAGTCATAGAAGAAAAAAACCAAGGCTTAGTTTATTGCGCTGAAGCTAACCCTGTGTCGTTTAATCCGCAAGTCACGACCACCGGTTCAACTATTGATATAATTGCTAACCAATTATACGACCGTTTAATTAGCATTGACCCTGTTACGGCAGAATTTCAAAGTGAGTTAGCAACCGATTGGAAAATTAGTAAAGATGGTAAATCTGTTACCTTTACCTTGCGTAAAGATGTAAAGTTTCATACAACTTCTTATTTTACCCCATCGCGGGATTTTAACGCCGACGACGTTATATTCACCTTTAGCCGACTATTCGATGTATACAATCCATATCACTTTGTGGGCGATGCTAATTACCCGTATTTTCAAAGTGTGGGAATTGATCAACTTATTCGTAAAATTGTGCGTGTGTCTGACTACCAAGTGCGTTTTGAACTGTTTAATCCTGAAAGCAGCTTTTTAGCTAATATGGCGACCGACTTTGCCGTGGTGCTTTCAGAAGAATACGCCATGGAACTTAAGAAAAAGAACGAAGAAAACTTATTTGATCAGTACCCTATTGGCACCGGCCCATATATTTATAAAGAATACCGCCGAGATCACCTTGTACGCTTTTACCGTAATCCACTTTATTGGAAGCACGACGTTGCACTTGAACAATTGGTTTACGACATAACCCCTAACGGCACTACGCGTATAGCAAAAATGTTGACTAAAGAGTGCGATGTAACGGCTCATCCAAGTAGTGCGCAATTAAGTATTTTAGCGCAACGTGATGATATAAACGTTGAAAAAGAAACGAACTTAAATATAGGTTATTGGGCGTTTAATACAGAACGTGCCCCGTTTGACGACTTGCGTGTACGCCAAGCACTCGCACATGCAATAGATGTAGATAAAATAATGCAGGCGGTTTATTACGGTAACGGTACTCGCGCACAATCTATTTTGCCGCCAACCTCTTGGGCGTTTGAGCCACAAGAAGATATACCTACGTTTGATCCAGAACTTGCTAAAAAGTTACTAATTGAAGCTGGCTTACCTGATGGCTTTGATATGACGATATGGGCTATGCCTGTGAGTCGTATTTATAACCCTAACGCGCGAAAAATGGCTGAGCTTATGCAAAGTGATTTACGCAAAGTGGGCGTTAATGTAAGCATTGTAGAATATGAGTGGAACACGTTTATTCAACGTATTGGCGAGCATAGGCACGACAGTGTATTACTTGGTTGGGCCGCAGATACACCCGATCCTGATAACTTTTTTAGCCCACTGCTGAGTTGTACCGCTACTTTTAGTGGTAAAAACCCAGCAAACTGGTGTAATCCCCAATTTGACTTATTGCTTACTCAAGCACTAGACACCACTGATTTAAACAAACGTAAAAAATACTACGAAGACGCACAAAGCTTAATTATTCAAGAGCTGCCGCTATTACCTATTGCTCATGGCCTGCGCTTTCAAGCGAGTAGCGCCGACGTGGAAGGCATAACACTTGGCCCATTTGGCGCTATTTCGCTTGCCAATGCGAGGAAGAAATAATGATCTTAGATTATATTTTACGTCGCCTTGGTTTGTTCTTTTTTATGATACTGATGCTCAGCGTATTTACGTTTTCACTGGCGTATTTATTTCCCGGTGATCCGCTAAGTAATTTAAGCGGCATACCAAGTAGTAACTTTGCACAGCATAGTGAGCTTGAAGACAAATATTTATATAACAGCAATTACTTTATGCAATACATTGCCTTTTTAGGGCGAATATTTCAGGGTGATTGGGGGCTTTCGTTTGCCTCTGGTAATAGTGTGTTTAGCCATATTGTTGATTTGCTACCGGCTACTTTAGAGCTAAGCGTATACGCATTAATTGTATCGGTTGTTATTGGTGTACCGACTGGCATTTTAGGCTCTGGCTATCATAAACGTTGGCCCGACAAGCTTATAAACTCTACCACTATGGTGGGTTATTCAATGCCTGTATTTTGGCTCGCATTGTTATTAATAATGGTTTTTTCATTAAAGCTTGGCTGGTTTCCTATGTCAGGAAGAATGGGGCTGCTTTACGAAATACCCGCCAGTACTGGTTTTATTTTAATTGATATTGCACTGGCTGGCTTTCCATATAAAGGAATGGCTTTCGTTGATGCGCTGCGCCATTTAACACTTCCTACTATTGTTCTGGCCATGTATCCAACCACTGTATTAGTGCGCTTTACTCGCGAGTCTATGCTTAAGGTTATGGATCAAAACTTTATTAAAACAGCTAGGGCAAAAGGCCTTAACCGCCGTCAACTTATCATGCACCATGCACTGCGTAATGCATTACTGCCGGTAATTAAGCAAATTGGTTTGCAATTTAGTACGCTAATAACGCTTGCTATGATTACCGAAGTCATTTTTTCGTGGCCGGGTATTGGCCGGTGGTTAATCGATAGTATCTATCAGCGTGACTTTCCTGCAATTCAAGGCGGATTAATGGCAGTATCTTTATTTGTTATTTTAGCCTCTATTACAGCTGAGCTTACTTACACTTTATTCGATCCACTCTCGCGGAATCAGGCCCATGGCAAAGTTTAATTTATTTTCTGAAGAGTCGAATAAATCGCCATTAGCGCGATTTTGGCGAAAGTTTAAAAATAACCACCCTGCTTTGGTTGGTTTATGGATATTTATGGCGTTTGCACTATTAGCCGCCACCGCTCCTTTTTTAGCCCCGTATGGTGTAAACCAACAACACAGTGATGCACTGCTTATTCCGCCATCGTGGCGAGAAATGGGCGATGTACGCTTTCTTTTAGGTACCGATGATTTAGGCCGTGATGTACTCTCGCGCTTAATGAATGGTGCTACGTATACATTTGGTCTTTCTGTCGTAGCTGCCCTGATCACGACTATTTTTGGTGTATTAGTGGGTACTTTTGCAGGGATTAGTAAAGGGCTGCGTTCAAGCTTTTTAAATCACTTGCTTGATATAACGCTTTCTATCCCTTCTTTGTTATTGGCAATAATAATAATCGCCATACTCGGCCCGGGTTTAATGAATACCGTATGGGCAATTATTTTAGCGTTACTGCCGCAGTTTATTCACTCAGTGCGTAACCTGATTGTTGATGAATTAAGTAAAGATTACATTACTGCGTTTAGACTCGATGGTGCGTCTAATTGGCATATTATATCGCGCGGTATTTTCCCTAATATTTATGAGCATATTGTGGTTATATTCACGATGGCGCTTTCTACCGCTATATTAGATATTTCAGCACTGGGATTTTTAAAATTAGGGGCTCAGCCACCAACGACCGAATGGGGCGCAATATTAGCCGAAAACCTAGGCCTTATTTATTTAGCGCCGTGGACTGTAGCGCTACCTGGTGTACTGTTATTTTTAGCCGTGTTATCTACTAATTTAGTAGGCGATGGCCTGCGACAAGTGCTAAAAGCACGTAAGGCTGATTAAATGCAATTACTCGATGTTCGTAACTTAACAATTGAACTACGTACCTCTGAAACTGTAATTAGAGCCGTAGACAGAGTGAGCTTTAGCTTAAAAGAAGGCGAAGTACATGCGCTTGTGGGCGAGTCTGGCTCTGGTAAAAGCCTAATAGCAAAAGCGATTATTGGTGTATTGAACGAACGCTGGGACATTACTGCCGATCGTATTCATTGGCGCGGCGTAGACCTAATGCGTTTAAGCCCAGAGAAACGCCGTAAAATAGTAAGCCAAGATATAGCGATGATTTATCAAGACCCAAGTCGGTGCCTTGACCCAACCGCTAAAATATTTGACCAAATTGCCGAAACACTCCCAAAGGTCGCAACTAAAGGTTTCTTTCTAAAACGCAACCGCGAGAGAAAAGACAGAGTAAAAGCGCTTATTCATAAGGTGGGTATTAAAAACCACGAAGCGGTACTAAGTAGTTACCCTCATGAGCTCTCAGAAGGCGTATGTCAAAAAGTAATGATTGCGATGGCCATTGCCCGCACCCCTAAATTATTAATAGCTGATGAGCCAACTACAGCGCTTGATAGTACAACTCGCGCACAAGTATTTAGGTTATTAAAAAGTTTAAATCAGCTTAAAAATATGTCTATTTTGATGATTTCTCATGAACTTGAAGAAATTGCACATTGGTCGCATGGCATTCATGTTTTATACTGCGGGCAAATGGTTGAAGCAGGCCCAACCCACGAAATATTTAAACGGCCTCGCCATCCTTATACACAAGCATTATTAAAAAGCCTGCCAGACTACGAACAAGGTTTAGCGCATAAAGAACCTTTTTATGCACTTAAAGGGACGATTCCTACCCTACAGCACTTGCCTATTGGCTGCCGTCTCGGGCCACGCTGCCCGCAAGCACAAAAAGCCTGTGTGGTAACACCTACCCTTACTAAGCATCATGGCCATAGTTATGCCTGCCATTTTCCGTTAATTAAGGACATGAAATAATGCAGCCGCTGCTAAAAGTACAAGCACTATCAAAAACATTCAATGTGCGAGATGGACTTTTTTCGCGTAAAAAATTTGAAGTACTTAAGAATATTTCGTTTTCTGTAGGTAAAGGCGAAAGTATTGCAATAATTGGTGAAACAGGCGCAGGTAAAAGTACGTTAGCAAAACTACTTTCAGGGGCTGACAGTGCTGATAGCGGGCAAATTTTGCTCGAAAATAATATCATTGAAAACAATGGCGTACGCGATAATCAATGTCGCCATATTCGTATGATCTTTCAAGATTCAGCTGCATCGCTCAACCCGGGATTAACCATTGGCGAAATGCTTGATGATTGCCTGCAATATAATACTGTGCTTGATGCTAGTGAACGGACTGAAAAGATTGATGCAACACTTTCAAAGGTGGGTTTGTTAATCGATCATAAACACTACTACCCGCATATGTTTAGTGTGGGGCAACTACAGCGTGTTGCGTTTTCTCGTGCATTAATTTTAGATCCTAAGGTAATTGTGCTTGATGAAGCCGTTTCGTCTTTAGACCCTTCTATACGCGCGCAAATAGTGAATTTATTACTTAAGCTGCAGCGCGACACAGGCCTTACGTATGTGATGATCACCCATCATTTAAGTCTAGTGCGCCACATCAGTGATTATGTGGTTGTACTCGATAAAGGCGAAGTAGTTGAATACGGCCCTACTGAAGATGTTTTTCAAAACCCCCAATCAAAAGTAACGCAGCGATTACTTAGCTGCTAAACGCAGCCTAGCGTGTAATGTAATCTCCTTTATGAAGGTCTTTGTTAAATGCGCAATTTAACAACTAAAACCATAAAGAGGATCTATGCTAAAAAAAACATTACTCACAGGCATCTCATCATTAGCGTTACTACTGCTATCAACAACCTCAATAGCTGACGAAAACTCTACCTCTAAAAGTTGGGTTGGTGGCGTTGATCATTTAGGTTTAACCGTATCAAACTTAAATGCATCCAAAGCATTTTTTACTGATGTACTTGGTTTTAAAAAGCTAGGAAGTGATCCAACCTACCCCGCTTATTTTTTATCAAACAATAAAATAACCATTACATTATGGCGCGTAAAAAATGATGAAAAACGTGTGGAGTTTAATCGAGCAGAAAATGTGGGCTTACACCATTTAGCACTCAGTGTAGAAAGTATCAAAAAGTTAAGCGAGCTACATACACACTTAAAAATGCAAAATAATATTATTATAGAGTTTGCACCAGAAAACTTAGGTAAAGGTCCAACCCAACATATGATGATAAGAGAGCCTAGCGGCAATCGAATTGAGTTTATTGCCAGAGGTAATTAATACCAACCTGCAATAATACTTAATTAAGCGAATTGGTAATATACCAACTTTATTTAAGACAATAAAAAAGGCGCTTTAAAAGCGCCTTTCTTTATGAGCTAAAATTAATTATTCAACAGTTTGTGTAGACGTTGGTAAGTTAAGTTCAGCATTGGCTTTAAGCGCTTCAATAAATACCATGTAGTTTTTATTAGCTTGCGCCATAGTAATGCTTTGTTTTGCTTGAGGGTCAATATTAGCTGCAACTTGTGCATCTGTTACCGACTTAAGCGCAACAATTGCTGCATCACCATTATTTAAATTAACAAGCTCAACTACCGCAGAACCTGCAGGGTGAGCCATTTTAAATGCTTGAGTCACAATAGCAGGTGAAACAGTGTAGCTTTGACGTGTTAACTGCGCTTCTTGACGAACCGTCAAGCTTTGCTCGTTTGCTACATCGTTTAAGCTCTTACCTGCTTGTACTTCTGCAAATAAGCTACGCGCTTTTTCTTTAGCAAGCTCAGACGATTTTTCATTAACTAAACGCGCTTTAATTTGCTCGCTTACTTCATCCAGCGCTTTAGTAGCAGCAGGTTTATGCTCGTTAATACGAACAATAATTGCATGCTCCTCACCAAGCTCAATCACTTCAGAGTTTACTTTATCTTCAAGTAAATCAACTGATGTTAGTGCTGTTACAACTGCAGGGCTGTTTAAAGGCTCTGGTAGAGCATTAAGTGCTAAAAGAGGTGTAGATTTAACTTCCACTTCAGCAACTTCTGCAGCGTCGTCTAAGCGGTCTGAAATTTCAAATGCAAGTGCGCCCATTTCTGTTTGCTTTTCGTAAAACGCATCTACTTTTTCAGCTTGTTCTAATTCAGCACGTAAGTCAGCTTTAACATCGTCATACGCTTTAACTTGTTGTGGTTGAATGTCTGTAAGTTTAATTATGTGATAACCAAACTCAGAAGCAACAACCTCAGAAATGTCACCTTTGTTTTGCAGTGCGAAAGTCGCATCTTCAAATGCAGGGTCCATTACGTCACGTTCAATCCATTCAAGGTCGCCGCCCATTTCGCCACTAACGATATCGTCAGATGATGATTGTGCTAACTCAGCAAAGTCTGCACCTTGCTCTAGTTGTGCATGAAGTGCATTGGCTTTTTCTTTTGCTGCATCATCGTCTTCACTGTTATCAATTAAGATATGTGATACGCGACGTTTTTCTGGCTCAACGTATTGTGCTTTATTTTGCTCGTAATACGCTTTAACGTCATCCTCGGTTACCGATTCAACATTAATATCTGTTGCTTTAAGCTCAATGTAACTTACTGAGATAAGCTCTGGAGACAAAAATTGTGATGCATTTAGGTCGTAGTAATCAGACACTTCTTGATCTGATACTTCAACGTTCGCGGCAAGCGCCTCTTTGTTTACCACTACATAATCAATACTACGAGTTTGCTGCTGTAGAGCAATTGCGCTTTTAAGCTCGCTCTCTAGTGCAAAGTCTGTACCTGCAACAGCCGATACTACTTGGCTGCGTGTCATATCTTTACGTAAGTATTCACGAAAAGCATCTGGTTGAAAGTTCATTTGACGAATTACTTGTAAGTAACGATCGTTATTAAACTTTTCACCAATTTGAAAGTACGGTAGTTCTAAAATTGTTTTACGTACACTTTCATCGCTTACGCGAAGGCCTAAATCAGCCGCTAGCTGTGATTGCAATTCTTGTTGTACTAAGCGGTCAACTACACCTTGGCGAATTTGCGCCATGTAATTTGGATCAGCAGCAATTTGTGTAAAGTATTCACCAAATTGTTGCTCTAAACGGCTACGTTCATTTTGATAAGCACGGTTAAAATCGGTTTGACTAATTTTAATTCCATTTACTTCAGCAACGGGTTGTTCTGTGGTTTGACCTAAGTAACTACCGATCCCTGCTAAGGCAAAAGATAAAATCACCGCGCCTAAAATTATTTTGGCTACAGGTCCTTGCGAACCTTCTCTGATTTTCTCAAGCATTTGTTTATCTCTTTTTGATCAAGGTATTTTACCTTGTCACATGTAAAAAAAGCGTATCTTACCAGATACGCTTTTTCACTTGAAGTAACTGGCGGAAAAGTTACTTAATTCATCTGTTGTGGTGAATCAGTAACTTTACACTCGCCATAACTAATGTGTTTAAAACAGTGATTAGTTTACTGCGTCTTTAAGCGCTTTACCGGCTTTAAAAGCTGGAATTGTTGCAGCAGCAATTTGGATTGTTTCACCAGTTTGCGGGTTACGGCCTGAACGTGCAGCACGGTCACGTACTGAGAAAGTGCCAAAACCAACAAGTGCAACTGAGTCGCCTTCTTTTAGCGCGCCAGATACAGATTCGATGAATGAATCTAGTGCACGACCTGCAGCCGCTTTAGAAATGTCAGCATCAGCTGCGATTTGATCGATTAATTGAGATTTATTCACAATATCATCCTCTTTCATTGTTATTATCAAGAGCGATGGTTTTTTAAACTAACATCACTGTTTTGAAAATTTTAGAGCAAACTTTTAATGCTCACATGATTATATTTTTCTTAAGCCTACGCCCCATAAGGGCTAGGCTTGAAAACCAGTGCTTAACTTATCATACCGTTTAGATTTGAAAAGCCCTAAAAAGCACTTTTTTTAGCTTTTTTCTTGGTTTTTAGGTGTTTCGACCGAAAAACTCTCAACAGGATGCACTAAAGCAAGCTTTAACACCTCGTCAATCCAAGTAACTGGGTGAATATCCAAGCCTGCCAGTACGTTTTCTGGGATCTCTTTTAAGTCACGTTCGTTAATTTTTGGAATGATGACTGTTTTAATTCCACCACGATGCGCTGCCAATAATTTCTCTTTTAAGCCACCAATAGGAAGTACTTCACCACGTAGCGTAATTTCACCGGTCATTGCAACATCTGCTCGTACAGGATTACCTGTTAAACTAGATACAAGACCCGTTACCATTGCTGCGCCCGCACTTGGACCATCTTTTGGTGTAGCGCCCTCAGGTACGTGTACGTGAATGTCACGTTTTTCGTAAAAGTCGCTATTAATACGAAATGTATCTGCACGATTACGTACTACCGTCATTGCCGCTTGAATCGACTCTTGCATTACATCGCCCAGTGAACCGGTATAAGTTAACTTGCCTTTACCTGGTACAGCTGCACATTCGATTGTTAGCAAATCACCGCCAACTTCTGTCCATGCTAAGCCTGTAACTTGACCAATGCGGTCGCCATCTTCAGCTTTACCATAGTCAAAGCGTTGTACACCTAAAAAGTCTTCTAGGTTATCTTGATTGATAGTTACTGTTTTAGTGTCTTTTTCAATTAAGATATTTTTAACTGCTTTACGGCATAATTTTGAAATTTCGCGCTCTAAATTACGTACACCCGCTTCACGCGTGTAGTAACGAATAATGCCAATAATTGCACTATCATCAATTTCAATCTCATGCTCTTTTAAGCCATTGCGCTTAACTTGCTTGGTGATTAAGTGTTCTTTTGCAATGTTTAGCTTTTCATCTTCGGTGTAACCCGATAAGCGAATAACTTCCATACGATCCAATAGTGGACCAGGAATATTAAAGCTATTTGATGTAGCTACAAACATAACATCAGATAAATCGTAATCAACTTCAAGGTAGTGATCTGCAAAGTGACTGTTTTGCTCAGGATCAAGCACTTCTAATAGTGCTGATGCTGGGTCGCCACGCATGTCTGATGACATTTTGTCGATTTCATCTAACAAGAACAGTGGATTTTTAACGCCCACTTTAGTCATGTTTTGAATTAGCTTACCTGGCATAGAACCGATATAAGTACGACGATGCCCACGAATTTCAGCTTCATCGCGTACGCCGCCAAGCGCCATACGAATATATTTACGACCAGTCGAACGCGCAATAGACTGACCTAATGACGTTTTACCGACACCTGGTGGGCCCACTAAACACAAAATTGGCCCTTTAAGCTTATTAGTACGCTGTTGTACCGCGAGGTACTCTAAAATACGTTCTTTAACTTTATCTAAGCCATGATGATCGCTATCAAGGATTTTTTGTGCGCCTGCTAAGTCTTTCTTCACTTTAGAGCGTTTTTTCCATGGCACATTAATTAACGTGTCGATGTATGAGCGCACTACGGTAGCTTCTGCAGACATTGGCGACATCATTTTAAGCTTATTAAGCTCTGTGGTCGCTTTTTCTTGTGCTTCTGTTGGCATACCTGATTCTTCTATGCGCTTTTTAAGTGCTTCAAATTCGTCAGGTACATCGTCAAGTTCACCAAGCTCTTTTTGAATGGCTTTCATTTGCTCGTTGAGGTAATACTCGCGTTGAGATTTTTCCATCTGCTTTTTAACGCGGGTACGAATTTTCTTCTCAACTTGTAATAAGTCTATTTCGCCTTCCATTAATGCCATTAAATATTCAAGACGTTCTGTCACGCTTGAAATTTCTAGCACTTTTTGCTTTTCAGGTACTTTTAATGGCATGTGTGCAGCCATTGTATCGGCTAAGCGCGCAGGCTCATCGATACCTGAAACTGAAGTTAGTACCTCAGGTGGAATTTTTTTATTAAGCTTTACATAGCCTTCAAACTGGCTAATCGCGCTGCGAATAAATACATCTTGCTCTTGCTCATCAATTAAATCAGATTCAATAAATTGAGCATTAGCTACAAAGAAGTCATCGTTATCAACAAAGTCTTCAATTTGCGCGCGCTGTGTACCTTCCACTAAAACTTTTACTGTACCGTCTGGTAATTTTAATAACTGAAGTACAGTGGCAATAGTCCCGATACGATAAATATCATCTTGTTCTGGTTCATCTACAGTTGCATCTTTTTGTGCAACCAAGAAAATTTGTTTGTCTTTGTCCATTGCCGCTTCTAGGCATTTTATTGATTTTTCACGGCCTACAAAAAGCGGGATCACCATGTGCGGGTATACCACAACATCGCGCAGTGCTAGGACTGGGATTTCGACTCGGTCGGTTCTCTCAAGCGTCATTATAGTTTCTCTTCGCACTTCATTTATTTTAAAGATTACTCAAGTATATGGGGATAACCTAATTAAAGTTCAACAATTTTCCCTTACTCGATTAAATTAATTATAAAAAAAGGAGCCTAAGGCTCCTTTTTTCATTCAAATAGCTTAAAAACTATTCTGATGCGGCTTTATCTTGTTTATTATTTTCATAAATCAAGATTGGGTCTGACTCACCTTTAATAACGGTTTCATCAATAACCACTTTGCTTACGTCATCCATTGAAGGAAGCTCGTACATAGTATCAAGCAATACACCTTCAACGATTGAACGAAGACCACGTGCACCTGTTTTACGCTCCATTGCTTTGTGTGCAATTGCAGCTAAGGCATCATCGCGGAACTCAAGTTCAACGTCTTCCATACCAAACAATACTGAAAACTGTTTAGTAATCGCGTTTTTAGGTTCGCTTAATATTTGTATCAGTGCCGCTTCATCAAGTTCAGTTAATGTTGCAACCACTGGTAAACGACCTATAAACTCAGGAATCAAGCCGTATTTAACTAAATCTTCTGGTTCTACGTCTTTAAATGTATCACTTAAAGAACGGCTCGCCGCAGATTCTTTTACGCTAACGCCAAAACCGATACCGGTATTTTTATGGCTGCGTTGCTCAATTACTTTATCTAGGCCTGAAAATGCACCACCACAAATAAACAAGATTTTAGATGTATCTACTTGTAAAAACTCTTGTTGTGGATGTTTACGACCACCTTGCGGTGGAACCGAAGCAACGGTGCCTTCAATCAGTTTAAGTAGCGCCTGTTGAACGCCCTCGCCCGATACATCACGTGTAATTGACGGGTTATCTGATTTACGAGAAATTTTGTCAATTTCATCAATGTAGACAATACCGCGTTGCGCTTTTTCAACATCGTAATCGCACTTTTGTAAAAGCTTTTGAATGATGTTTTCAACATCTTCACCTACATAACCTGCTTCGGTTAATGTAGTAGCATCGGCCATAGTAAACGGCACATCAAGTAGACGCGCTAACGTTTCTGCAAGTAATGTTTTACCACTACCTGTTGGACCGATAAGCAAAATATTACTTTTACTTAATTCAATGTCTTGCTTAGTCGATTGGTTACGTAGGCGTTTATAATGGTTATAAACGGCAACAGACAATACTTTTTTAGCATGATCTTGACCAATAACGTAATCGTCTAAGTGTTTACGAATTTCTTTTGGTACAGGTAGTTTGTCAGACGTATCATGCTTAGGAGCAATGTCTTTGATCTCTTCCCTGATAATATCGTTACACAACTCTACACATTCATCACAAACGTATACTGAAGGGCCTGCAATTAATTTACGCACTTCATGTTGGCTTTTGCCACAAAAAGAGCAGTATAACAATTTATTACTTTTGTCGCCGTCTGTAGGAGTGTCAGACATTCAGCTACCTCATTTTATTACGTTGGCCACCAAAACTGTTGGCGGCTATTTCAATACGCTTTAACTATACCAAAATTTATTGGTTTTCGCATAGTAACTCAAAGTGGCAAACAGGCAATCCTGCTCACCAAGCGCTTACTTTTTGTCGCGATTTGTAAATACAGAGTCTACCAAGCCGTAATCTACAGCTTGCGTGGCACTCATAAAGTTATCACGATCTGTGTCTTTAGAGATAATATCTAATGGTTGACCTGTATGCTCAGACATCAAGCGATTAAGCTTATCTTTAATAGACAGAATTTCTTTAGCGTGTATTTCAAAGTCAGATGCTTGACCTTGGAAACCACCTAATGGTTGGTGAATCATCACACGTGAGTTTGGTAGGCAAAAACGCTTACCTTTAGCGCCAGCAGTAAGTAAAAAAGCACCCATGCTTGCAGCTTGACCTACACATATTGTACTTACATCTGGTTTGATGAAGTTCATTGTGTCGTAAATAGCCATGCCCGCAGTTACTGAACCACCTGGTGAGTTGATGTATAAAAAGATATCTTTATCAGGATTTTCTGATTCTAAAAATAGCATTTGCGCTAAGATCAGATTTGCCATGTTGTCTTCAACTTGACCTGTTAAAAAGATAATACGCTCTTTTAATAATCTCGAATAAATATCATACGAGCGCTCGCCTTTTGGTGTTTGTTCAACAACCATTGGGACCAATGCATTTAGGGGATCTGTAATACCAGTATTCATACTTATTTAATTCCTTATGCGCTTATACTTATCCTTATTATAAGGAAGCATAGTTATCGTTTTTCGCAAATTTAGAGCCAAAAACTAAAATGGCCCGGGCACGCTGTATAAACAGAGTAACACGAGCCATTTAATCGTTAGCGAGAGCTTAAGTCAATGACTTATTAAGCACCTTGCTGTGGATTCATGATGTCATCAAATGCTTTTTCAACATCAGTTACAGTTGCTTTAGCTAAAATAGCTTCAACAGCTTGCTCTTCCATTGCTACATTACGCATTTGCTGCATAAGTTGATCATTACCTTTGTAGTATTCTACTACTTCAGTTGGATCTTCGTATGCAGAAGCTACCGTTGCGATTAATGCTTCAACTTTAGCGTCATCAACTTTAATCTCGTTAGCTTTAATCACTTCACCTAATAAAAGGCCAGTTTTAACACGTGTTACAGCTTGCTCGTGGAACAATTCAGCTGGAAGCTCAGGCATGTTTTGAGCGTCGCCACCAAAACGTTGAGCTGCTTGCTGACGTAGAGCATCAACTTCTTGATCAACAAGTGCTTTAGGCACTTCGATTTCGTTGTTAGCTAAAAGACCTTTGATTGCTTGGTCTTTAACGCTTGCTTTAACCGCTTGGTCTAGCTCACGTGTCATATTCTTTTTAACTTCTTCTTTAAGCGCGTCTACGCCGCCTTCGGTAACACCGAATTTAGTTGCAAACTCTTCGCTTAATTCTGGTAATTCTTGCGCTTCAACTTTTTTCACTGTGATAGTGAATTGAGCCGCTTTACCTTTTAAGTTTTCAGCGTGGTAATCATCAGGGAAAGTTACATCAGCAACTACTTCTTCGCCTGCTTTTTTACCTACGATGTTATCTTCAAAACCTGGGATCATACGACCTTGGCCAAGTTCTAATGGGAAGTCTTCAGCTTTGCCGCCTTCAAATACTTCACCGTCGATAGTACCCACGAAATCAACTGTTACACGGTCGTTTTCGCCAGCAGCTGTATCAACATCAGCCCACGCTGCATGTTGCTTACGAAGTGTTTCTAGCATGTTAGCTAAATCTTCGTCAGTTACTGTTACCGCTGGTTTTTCAACAGTAATTTTGTCTAAACCTTGAACTTCAACTTCAGGGTAAACTTCAAATGTTGCTGAGAATTCTAAATCTTTACCAGCTTCAAGTGATTTAGGAGCGAATGTAGGCGCGCCAGCTGGGTTAATTTTTTCAGAAACAATTGCTTCGTAAAAATTACGTTGCATTACTTCGCCAGCAACTTCTTGACGAACTGCAGGGCCAAAGCGCTTGTTAATTACAGATACTGGAACTTTACCAGCACGGAAACCATCTATACGCTGTGTTTTTGACAGTTGTTGTAGGCGTTTTTTTACTTCGGTCTCAACGTTCTCTGAAGGAACGGTGATAGTTATACGGCGCTCAAGGCCTTGGGTCGTCTCAACAGAAACTTGCATGATTTACCTCAATATTCAATTTTGGCGACTGTTCGCCTTCCTTTACAAACAAAGTGATCTGCATGAGTCTTGATAAAGTTTAAGCGGTTTTTCACACTTAAAAGCATCCGTCGCTACCATGAGATACCATTGCTGCTTTGCCCTTCGGGCACTATGTTAAACAATAGACGCGGCATTATAACCTAATATTTATGATAGTCGAGTATAGGGGGCAATTATTTGGACTAGATAAGGGACTATAGAGGCTAACTGAATAAAAAACAGGCTAACTGAGCATTGAATAGAATAATGTACAAATTATTTAATAAAATTATAGGTTAACGAATTTAGATTTATAACTTAGAGGAGTTTACTTATTATTCTTATTAGATAAGAAAATGGTCGGCGATGCAGGATTTGAACCTGCGACCCCTTGGACCCAAACCAAGTGCGCTACCAAACTGCGCTAATCGCCGACATTGAAGAATTAACTTCTTTTTTCATACTGAACACTTAAACTGAGAGTTTAAGACCATTTTAAGAAAATGGTCGGCGATGCAGGATTTGAACCTGCGACCCCTTGGACCCAAACCAAGTGCGCTACCAAACTGCGCTAATCGCCGATATTCGTTGTAAATGGGGTGACTGATGGGGCTCGAACCCACGACAACCGGAATCACAATCCGGGGCTCTACCAACTGAGCTACAATCACCGCTATATTTACATGTTTTCAAATGGTGCACCCAGAAGGATTCGAACCTTCGACCCACGCCTTAGAAGGGCGTTGCTCTATCCAGCTGAGCTATGGGCGCATCGAAAACTTCATAGTTTACCAATAAGCTATTCGATTATAATAAATTATAAAAATGGTCGGCGATGCAGGATTTGAACCTGCGACCCCTTGGACCCAAACCAAGTGCGCTACCAAACTGCGCTAATCGCCGAAACTTATTATTGTTAGCGAGTGACCTCGTTGACAACGGGGTGCATAATAGTGATTTGACGGGGTTAGGTCAAACGTTTTTTTTATAAAACCAATCAAGTGCTCATTTTTAGTGCACAATGGTTAAATATTACAATAGTAGGCTGAAATTTAAACTATTTAATAACTCAAATGTTATATACATTAAAAGCAACTTGGCGCTGCTATGCTTTTCTGCGAAAATAGTAGGCACATTATAAAACGAGTTAAATAAAGAGTATGTTTTCTTTATTAGCATTTTTACCCCTATTTTATTATGCATTCGTTTTTAGAGTATCGGTATCTAGTTAATTAACCCCAATTAAAGGTCACCCATGACGGCAAACATCATTGATGGTAAGGCAATCGCAAAACAAGTACGTAGCGCTGTAGCAGAACGCGTAAGTGAACGTGTAGCAAATGGTTTACGTGCACCAGGACTTGCTGTAGTACTTGTAGGACTTGATCCAGCAAGCCAAGTTTATGTTGGTTCAAAACGTAAAGCCTGTGAAGAAGTAGGTTTTATCTCCAAATCATTTGATTTACCAGCAGACACGCAAGAGCAAACTCTTTTAGATTTAATTGACGAGCTAAATAATGATGCCGAAGTTGATGGAATTTTAGTGCAGTTACCACTGCCAAAAGGTCTTGATGCTGAAAAGATTTTAGAACGCATTACCCCACATAAAGATGTTGATGGATTTCATCCATATAACATTGGTCGATTAGCACAGCGTATGCCTGCCCTTCGCCCATGTACCCCTAAAGGTATTATTACATTACTTGATTCAACGGGTGTACGTTATAAAGGGATGCATGCAGTTGTCGTTGGCGCGTCAAATATTGTTGGTCGTCCAATGTCGCTAGAGCTTTTATTAGCGGGTTGTACTACCACAGTATGCCATAAGTTTACTCAAGACTTAGAAACGCATGTTCGCCGCGCTGACTTATTAGTTGTGGCTGTAGGTAAACCTGAATTTATACCTGGAGATTGGATAAAAGAAGGCGCTATAGTCATCGATGTAGGTATTAACCGTTTAGACACGGGTAAATTAGTTGGTGATGTTCAATACAGTGTGGCTGAACAAAAAGCGCATTTTATTACACCTGTACCAGGTGGCGTTGGCCCGATGACGGTCGCTAGCTTAATTGAAAACACACTTGAAGCGTGTGAGAAATATCACAGCTAAGCTGTTAAAAAATTAAAAAGGGTTGCCATTTGGCAACCCTTTTTTAGTTTAACGTGTATTATTTTAAACGCTTACGCTTTACGCCACGTTGTTTTACCGGCTGAATCTTCAAGTATTACACCTAACGCATTAAGCGCATCACGTGCTTCATCAGCAGCAGCCCAGTTTTTACTCGCACGTGCTTCATTACGTTTTACAATTAATGCTTCAATTGTCGCAACTTCATCGTCATCTTGTCCGCCTTGTAAAAAAGCCTCCGGTGCTTGTTGAGCAACCCCTAGCACTTCACCAAGGCTGCGCAGTATAAACGCTAATTTGCCAGCTTGACCTGCATCAGTGTCTTTCACGCGGTTTAACTCTTTAGCAAGTTCGAACAACACAGGTAGTGCTTCTGGTGTATTAAAGTCGTCATTCATTGCTTTTCTAAATTTAGCAACAAACTCATTGCCTTCTAAATCACACTCTACAGGTTCTACATCACGAAGCGCTGTATAAATACGTTCAAGTGATGAACGCGCTTGGTCTAAATTTTCTTGTGAATAATTAAGTTGGCTGCGGTAATGACCTGAAATTAAAAAGTAACGAACAGATTCAGGATCGTATGCTTTTAAAACTTCACGCACTGTAAAGAAGTTATCTAACGACTTAGACATTTTTTCTTTGTTTACTTGAACCATGCCAGTATGTATCCATGTATTTACATACTTGCCGTTGTTTGCACAGCACGATTGGGCAATTTCGTTTTCATGATGTGGAAACTGTAAATCAGACCCCCCACCGTGAATATCAAAATGTTCACCTAGATGCTTTGAGCTCATTGCCGAACATTCGATATGCCAACCCGGACGCCCTTCACCCCAAGGTGATGACCATGATGGTTCACCTGCTTTTGCTTTTTTCCATAACACAAAATCAAGTGGATCGTCTTTATCTTGCGCCACTTCAACGCGAGAACCTGATTGCAGCATCGTTAAATCTTGCTGAGAAAGTGCACCGTATTGCTCAAACGTTGATACATCAAACAAAACATCGCCGTCGGCTGCAACATAGGCATGGCCTTTTTCAATCAAGCGCTTAACCATAACGATAATTTCATCCATATGGCTTGTAACTGTTGGCTCAATATCTGGGCGTAGCATATTTAGGCTATCAAAATCTTCATGCATCGCTTTAGTCATGCGCACAGTTAAGTCGTTTATTGACTCACCATTTTCGTTCGCACGTTTAATTATTTTATCGTCGATATCTGTAATGTTACGTACATATTTTAAATCGTAACCAATATGGCGTAAGTAGCGCACAATTACGTCAAAACCTACAAAAGTACGAGCGTGTCCAATATGGCAGTAATCATAAATGGTGATACCACACACATACATGTCGATTTTTCCTTCGACCATAGGTTTAAATTGCTCTTTTTGTCGCGTGAGTGTGTTGTATATATTTACCATTTACTTTGAGTCCTTGACTATTTACTTGAACAGTTATGTTACCACTTGAAAAGCCCCTGCTCTAGCGCTTTATAACAAACCAAACATCTACTTTGTTAATCTTAGCCAACTACGATAAAATAGCGCCAATATTTAAACCGGATATAGGAAAACACATGGTTGTTCTACACACTAATTTTGGTGACATCACCATTAAAATGTTTGAGAAAGAAGCTCCAAACACAGTTAAAAACTTTTTAGAGTATGCAAATGCTGATTTTTTCAACGGCACTATCTTTCATCGTGTAATCGATGGTTTTATGGTTCAAGGCGGTGGTTTTGTTCCAGGTATGGAACAAAAAGACGTAAACGACCCAATTCAGAATGAAGCTAATAACGGCCTGTCTAATAAAGTAGGCACTTTAGCTATGGCACGTACACCTGATCCTCATTCAGCTACAGCACAGTTTTTCATTAACGTGAACAACAACGACTTTTTAAACCACAGCAGCGAAACATCGCAAGGTTGGGGTTATTGTGTTTTTGCTGAAGTAGTAGAAGGCATGGACGTAGTAAATAAGATTAAAGCAGTTGCAACAGGTAGTACTGGTTTTCACCAAGACGTACCTCTTGAAGATGTGATCATCGAAAGCGTTACTGTTAACTAGTAACGTTTACTCATATTATGTGAGTATATAAGCGGGTGTGTACTATTAGTATATGCCCGTTTTTTTAAAACTAGAATAGACTGACCTATGACTCGCCAAACTTACTTTATTGCAGATTTACACCTAAGCGAAAACCGCCCCGACATTAGTGCTGCATTTTTTGACTTTTTGAATACGCATATATTAAATAAAGATGTAGATGCACTTTATATTTTGGGTGATTTTTTTGAAGTATGGGTTGGAGATGACTACATAACAGAGCTGAGTGCCGATGTAGCAAAGCATTTAAGCGCCGTTAATGATGATGGCACACCTGTTTATTTTATACATGGCAATCGTGATTTCATTATGCGCAAGCAATATGCCGACATGGCCGCAATGACATTACTCGATGAACAAACAGTCATTGATTTATATGGCACGCCTACCGTTATTTTACATGGCGACGAAATGTGCACTCAAGACACTGAATATCAAAATTTTCGTAAAAAGAGCCGTGGTTGGTGGTGGCCAAAATTGATGCTTGCAATGCCGCTTTGGTATCGTAAAAAAATAGCGCGTAATGCCCGCGAAAAAAGTAAGTTAAGCCAAGCTGATAAACCTATCGAAATTTTAGACGTTGTCGATGAGGCAGTACTTGCCACCTTTGCCAAACATAATGTTACGAATATGATTCATGGTCATACTCACCGCCCTAATGTTCATACGTATAAAGTTAATGAACAAACACTTACTCGCACAGTGCTAGGTGACTGGTATACCCAAGGCTCTTATTTAGTCGTTACCCCTCAATCACAAGAATTAATTAGCACGCCTTTCGCATAATTTAAAATTCTGACTATTATTTATCTATATATATGAATAATAGTGAGAGGTTGAATGATTAAGCTGTTAATTTTCATCGTAGTAATTACCATTCCTACACAAGTATTTAGCAAGCAAACATGGCAAATTGTTACAGAAAACTACCCTCCCTATTTTAGCGAAAACCTACCTAGTAATGGCTGGCTATATGAAATAGCCGAATCAGCTCTTAAAACGCAAGGTATTAATAGCGAAGCCGAGTTTACGACCTGGGACCGCGCTTTAAAGCTATTAGAAAAAAACAGAAAAACCGCTATTTTAGGTGCTTTTTATTCATTAAGAAGAAATGAAATTTTTTACTACTCTCGTCCACTTGCAGTGGCTCACTCAGGAGTTTTCAAACGAAAAGAGAGTGTTATTAATTTCGATGGTACAGTTCAATCATTAACACCTTATAGTATTGGTATAGAAGACAATGCCGTTGTAAGCCAAGAGTTTGCTAGAAATACTGAGCTGGCAATAACGTCCACAAAAAGCCTTCCTACAAGCTTATATTTACTACAACAAGGGCGTATTGATTTAGTCGCGGGTACTAAAGAGGTTGGAAATTATTGGCTTGAACACACTAAAACCGAAGATTCAGATGATAATAATATTGAGTACTTATCGCCAGATCTTGCTTCTCATAAACTATATTTAGTTGTCTCTAAATCAAATTATAGAGCCAAAGAATACTTACAAAAATTTGATAGAGGAATTGATATAATAACTAAAAATGGACGCATTGCTAAAATTATGAAAAAACATAATTTCAGCAATCAGAAAATAACAAAATATATTAATTTTTTAAAAGAAAATTAGCTTTGCGCTATTGGAACACCGCTGTGAAATTTAAAATCAGTATCGGTTGTCGAAATTAGCTCTTTTTCTTTTTCACCAAAAAAGTTTACGCGTTCGGTAATATCAAAATCAGCAATTTCTTGCGCTAAAGTTAAATAATCTTGGTAATGACGCGCTTCTGAACGTAACAACGAAATATAAAAATCACCTAAACGTTTGTCAACATGCGGTGCAAGCTTTGCAAAACGCTCACACGAACGCGCCTCAATATAAGCGCCTACTATTAGCTTATCGACTAATGCATCGGGCTCGAACGTTTTAACATGACGGAGCATGCCTTTTGCGTAACGACATGGTCTAATACTTTGATACTCAACACCGTACTCGTCCATAATTTCGAGCACTTGATAAAAATGATGCAGCTCTTCTTTTATCAGCAAAACCATTTTATCGATTAGACCTTGCCCGTATGGAGAACTCGATTTAGGAATTATTGATTTAGTGAGCTTATTTTTAGCAGCCAGATCGCGCCAATTCCCTTCTCGTTTGTAAATAAGCGTTTCAAATGGCTTTAGCCACTCGAGTAATGCATCACTACCCTCTTTATCTACCGCGTATTTACGTATTAAAAACATCGCACTTTGAGCTGCTTTTAATTCACAAATTAAGTGATCTATTAAAATGACTGATAAGTTTTCTTTTTTAATTGCTTGCTCCACCCATTGCTCTGGGGTGGTACACAATAAAAAGTTATTAATCGGCTCTAAAAGTTGGCTATGTGGCACGTTGACTGCTCATTACTAAATAAATTTGATAGACCATTATTTTAACACGAAATTTTGCTTGGGATAAATCAAAGCCCTGTTTTGCGTCTAAATGTTAATAGCGAGTTAACTTGACTTTGCAAAATAAGTGAACCATAACTGTATATAGACTGTATAAAAATAAACCAATCAAAACAATAATACGTTCCTTTTATGGAGTAAGTACTATGATACTAAATCACCTCTGGGGCATTTATGCTCACCCACTTGAAGAATGGCAAACAATAGATAATCGCCATGAAAGTTTAACCTATAGTTTGTCGCATATTTTACTGATTGCTTTATTTCCTTCAATAATGGGCTACTACTCATCTGTTTATTTAGGATGGAGTATAGGTGCAGGCAATCCCGTATTTTTAACGCACGATAGTGCACTGCTAATTGCAGGTGCAATGTATTTTGCTTTAATAGCGGGTGTTTTTGCATTGGCATATTTAGCCCATTGGATGGCGGTTACATTTGGGTCTAAACCTACATTTACACAAACACTTGAACTTGCAGCATATACTGCAACACCAGTGTTTATGTCGGCACTCGCCGCTTTTTGGCCTGTACTTTGGTTTGTAGTGTGTATTGGAATTATTGCACTGGCTTACTCGGTCTATTTACTATATACCGGCGTACCAATACTTATGCATATCCCAGAAGAGCGTGGCTTTATTTACGCCAGCTCGGTAGTAACGTGTGGATTAATATTACTGGTTATTATTTTAGCTATAACAGCTATGCTTTGGACAAATGGGATTGTTAGCCCAATGTTTACTTAATAAAGTTTACCTAATAATGAGTCGTGTTTGATAGAAATGTTCCCTTTCTTTCCTTCGCAAAAAAGGAGCTAATTAGCTTAATGCAGATCGTTTAAGCTAATTGAACGATCTTTCAAAGGGCTCATAATAGGCTACAACAGAAGTTGTGGCCTATTTTTATGTCTGAATTTATTAAAGAATTACACCTTACTACTGAG